>JAPLJC010000063.1 GCA_026388765.1 Deltaproteobacteria bacterium | reverse complement strand
CTGAGATCCTTCGCTTCGCTCAGGATGACAAAAAGGCTTTTGGCAGAGGTCTCTATTTCGAGATTCTTCGGTCGCCTGCGGCTTCCTCAGAATGACCAGATAGAACCCTGTACAGGCTGGAAGCCTGCGCTACCAGAAAATTAGGGTTGCCAGGTGGCATCAATTTCTTGCATCCGGTCGATGGTGAAGCGCAGCACCTTGACCACGTTCAGGACGTTTTCTATTTCATCCAGCGAAAGTTGGCGGCCTTTGCGAGACTTCAGGTATTTATCCAAAACCTGATAGCCGCCGATGTGAAAGTTCCAAACATCTTCCGGCACCGGGGCAAAATACTGCTGGGGGTTGAGATAGAGCCGTTGTTCCTTCGGGTTGTAGATGGGCTTTACCACCAGGTCGCTGCCCTTGGTGATCTCGACCTGGGGCGTGGCCGGAATTTCTTTGAGTAAATGCGCCTGCACCAGTTGCCAGCCCAGCGCCGAAAGTTTTTCAAAAGTCGGGCGGTCATCCACGAATGGAATCCGGGGAAAGTCGATCTTCAGGAACTCGGCATACTGGCGGCGGTAGGTGGGGCTGTGCAACACCGCGTAGATATAACCCAGGATTTTTTCCGGCTCATAATGCTGCCCGTATTTCTCGTCGATGAAGGAGCGGAACTTGGGGGCGAAGTTTTCGATCCGGTCTTTGCCTTTGAATGGATCGTCTGCCTCGAAAAGCGCGGTTTTCGGCTTTTTATCTTCGGGGAAGTTATAGAGGCAGAGGGGGAAAAAATATCCAATGTCGTAGCGTGAAACTGCCTTGTGCCCAGGAATATGTTCAGTTACTAAGATAGACCAATCATCCTTAGTCATCCTCGTCGTCATTACCCCAATATTTCTTTCTTTATGCAGCATGTGGCGCATAAGATTTTCGCGTGTTCTAAAAACAATATCGGGGTCATAATAAACTTTACGTTGGTCAAAAGGCCTATAAAAAAAATCCTTTACTAAATCATCATTAACTGTCTTTTTAGCGCTTACCTCTCTCTGAGCATGGACTTTCCACTGATAATTATCTTTGAGGGAATATTTATCTTCGATTTGCTTATCAGAAAGAGACAAATCCTTGAACTCTCTAATTGCGGTGATAAGCTCTATTTGGGTAAAATTGATAACTAATTTATCCCGGGCAGTGACAATTCCGGTGACATTCTCGACAAATATTGATTGTATGCTAGGCCAGGACTCATATTCCGTTCTACCGCGCTCCGTTCGAGGTACAAAAAAATAATATGGCGTAGTCGGTTTCAATACATGCCAATCAACATCATGAAAATTTGTTTCTGCACAGGTCCGATATTTGTGCTCGCGCTTACCCCATAAATCCGCATGAATGATTTTGCGTTCCAAGCCCGGCCGACGAATCAAAACAGAAATACAGACACCCTGCTTTATATCGAAGACATTTTTATCTTTGCCGCCGTCCGGCGCGGTTTCCTTTTTCTCGGTGTTGCCGTGCAGATCAAGGACATAAATCTGGTTATAGGTCTGCATAAGGCTTTGGCGCATGCCGCGAAAGGTTGTGTTATCCAAAAAGGAATTGTCAGTAATGATTCCCACGATACCTTCCTCGACCTGGTCCATCTTCCATTGTGCGAAGCGTATGAATTTTACATAATCGTTATTAAGCCAATGCTTTTTTTCACCAAAATGCTTGCCATCTACATATTTATAGGTGTCAATCAGATTTGAAATCCATTTGCCCTTGTTTTTTGAAATGCCCGAATAGGGCGGGTTGCCCGTGATGACCAGAATTGGTTTGTTCTTCACGTCTTGAGCCAGCGCCACCTCTTTGGACAGCGCCGGGAGAAACAAGCTCGGATGCGGCTCAATGGGCTCCAGGGTGTTGGTGAGATAGATTTGTAGCCGCTCCTTGGGCTGCATGGTGTACCCACGGTCTTGCAGGAATTGCGACAGTTTCAGGTGGGCGATGGTATAGGGGGCGATCAGATATTCAAAGCCGTACAGGTTTTTCAGGGCGTGTTCCCGGATCACCAGATCGCGCACGCCCTCCGAGGTTTCATCCAGAATTTGCTGCATCACTTCCAGGAGGAAGGTGCCGGTGCCGGTGGCAAAGTCCAGCACCGTGACGCGCTGGCGGTCGGCCAGACCGGCCTGGATGCCGAAGGTGTTCTTCAAGATATCGTGGACGGCGCGCACGATAAAGTTGACCACGGGCGGCGGGGTGTAGTACACGCCGCGGCCTTTGCGCAGGTCCTGGTCGTAGGCCTTGAAAAATATTTCGTAGAAATAGACATAAGGGTCTTTGGCAAACAACAGTCGTTCTTCTTCGGTCTGTGCAAAGAGGCGGCCCTGGCGTTTGCTGAAGGCCAAATCCTCTTGGAGCGCCGCCAGATCGAGGGTGTTCATAATGCTGAGGATTTCTTCGATGAGCCACTTGATTAGCCGGTATTCCTCCCGGTCCAGTTCGTCCAGAAAATCGACCACTTCCCGGATCAGTTCAAAATTCGTGGGGATATACTGCTTGGCGTTGCGGAGGCTGATGGGAGCGCCGTTGCCGCTATTCAGGCGCGCCAAGAACAGACCATAACCCAGCATCTGGGCAAAGGCATCGGCGAAGCCCGGAATTTCCAACTCGTGAAAAACGTCTTGCTTGAAAACGCCAAATAGGGCAAAGAGTTTGCCTCGCTGGTCCTCTCGCTCTTGCCTGCTTAATTCTTCGGAGAGACCATCTCGCAAATAATGGCAACGCTTCGCCAGTTCCAAAGCCAAATCCTTGGCCCGGCCGATCCCTTTGGGCGGGGTGGATAAAAAGGCGGCAATTAACGCCGCAACCTTATCCGCCTTATCAGGGTCAAGGCGGGCCTTGCGATTACCGACATCGCTGAGATAGCCAAGGGTTTCGCGCTTGACGATCTCTCCATCCTTCAACCAGAGCCATTCCAGGTAATTGGTCAGGATCAGATTATCTCGCAATTGTCGGTACTTGACGATTTGTTCGGACTTCAGGAATTGGTCAAGCTTTTCTCCAACCTTCTTGTTTTCCAGATAGCCCAGGATACATTCGTTGGTCTTGAATTTGAAATCCGGGGCGCCTTTGCCGGTCTCGTCGCGCTTAGGTTCGTGGATGACTCTGATATTCGTTGCAGCCAGGGCGTTCAGAAGATGGTCCAGCGCCGGGCGCAAGGTATGCTCGGTTGCGTCTTTGAGGTCTAGATTTTTAATTTGCTCAAAATATGCTTTGAAGGCTTTGACCATAACGGAACAACCTAGTTGAGGTATTTTTTTCTGGAACCCCCAAATCCCCCTAAATCCCCGTTTTTCAAAGGGGGACTTAATAAACCGGCTGCGGCTCACCCCGCTGTCGTTCCTGAATCTGGCGCTTGAGGGAATTGTTATAGACCGCGGCGCCCAGGAGGCAGCCCACCGCCAGCCCCACCAGCGCCGCCGTGAGGGTGGGCGACATGAGCAGGGCGACGCACATGCCGGTGACGGCGTAGGCCAGGGGGATGTAAAACTGGGCCGGACTCCACTGGCAGGCCGGGATCAGGACCAGGATGAGGCAGACCGCCACCAGCCTGCGCCCCGGACTTGAACCCTTTAATCCCCAACGGCCAAAAATCATAGTTTGTCTCTTCTGCGCCCGTAGGGGCGGGGTCTCCCCGCCCTGGTACCACTAAGATCCATTTATCGGGCGGGGGAACCCCGCCCCTACAAAAGATGTCAGCAGCATTCCCCCGGCGTCTTGATTTCGGGTAATTACAACCTCGCCCAGAGCATCAGGTAAAAGACCGCGCCCATCCCCAGGTGCAGGGCCAGGCTGAGGCGGCAGAGCAGCCTGAGCCTGGTCTCCTCCCGGTAGGCCCGCCGCTTGATGAGTTCCTGGTTGACCACCACCAGGACCAATAAGGGCCAGATGGCATTCCTCCAGGGGAGGGGCGAGGCCGGAACTATTAGGATAGCCACCAGCCCGAGGATAACCAGGACGTTACCCACCGTGTAAATCAAGGCCGCGGGCACCGGACCCAGCCGGGCTGCCAGGCTGTGCCGCGCCGGCGCCTCCTCCCTAAGGTCCGGGATCCCGTAAAGCAGAAAGAGATTAAACCCGGCCCAGGTGAGAGGCAGGCCGTAGAGCAGCTCTTCCGCCACCCAGTAGCCGGACTGTAAATAAAACCCGGTGACCACCGGCAGCACCCCGAAGCACAAAGCTCCCAGCGCCTCCCCCAGGCCCCGGCGGCGCCAGGCCAGCGGCGGAGCGAAGTAAAAATAACCGCCCAGGACCCCCAGGGCCCCCAGGGGAATGGTCAGGTCGCCGGTGTGATAGAGGAACTGCAAGGTCGCCCCCATCAAGGCCGCCACCCCTAATAAGGCATACGCCGGGCGTTCCGGCCCCTTGACCGCGCGCAGCCGCCAGGCGGGGCAACGTCCGGCCCCGGGGGCAAAGTTCTCCCGGGCGGCGAAAGCGGCCAGGACCAGGCTCACCACCGCCAGGGTGCCGGCCAGCATCACTCCAGTGCGCAAAGGATATCCGGAAACCTGCGCCAGAAGCGTGCCGGCCCAGAAGGGCAGGCACCCGGCCAGCAGAAAGGGCAGGGTCCCAAGAAAATGTCCGGAAACTGGGGCAGTCCTGGCAGCCATGATTATCTTTAGGGATGAACCTGACTTATTTATGTCATAACTCCTAGAAAGGTCAAGGGGGATTCCGGAATTGCCTTAGGCCGCAGAATGGTGGCTGATCGTGACTGCGAATGAGGAATCTGCGCCGAAAGGGGCGGCGATGAAATTGAGCCCTTGAGGCAAATATGATTAATTTCGGTGATATTGACCAACTGTTTCCGCCGCGGCTGCGACCGGGCAGCTAGCGAATCTTTCAAGAATCCTTCACCAATATCGGCAAACATGCTAAAGCCACCCAGGTATCGGTCAGCATCAAAAAAATGGGCCAGCAAGTTTCGTTTTTGATTAAAGATAATGGCCAAGGGTTTAACCCGGCAGGAATCCTTGGACAAGAGAATCGCACCAAAGGGACTGGGCTATTCACCATGATCGAGCGTGCCAGGTTGGGCGGTGGTCAACTCGATATTAACAGCCGGGTAGGGGCGGGCACCGAAATAGCCCTGATGATCCCGGCAAGGGTAGAAAGGGAAGCAGAGAACGGCCATTTATCAAATCGTCCTGGCGGATGATCACGCCTGGTGGCGCGAGGGGAGCAAGCGCAGCCTTGAAGGCATTCCCGGCGTTCAAGTCTGAGCGGGCCCTCTGAGCCCCACTTTTACCCCCTGGGGGTTGACTTTGCCAGGAGACTCGGAGATAATCATGCCCGTAACCAGCCTTCGGGCCGTTAGCTCAATTGGTAGAGCAAGTGACTCTTAATCACTAGGTTTGGGGTTCGAGCCCCCGACGGCCCACCAAAGAAATCAAGGGGTTAGCCAAATAGGCTAACCCCTCTTTTTTGCCGGGCTACCAATCAGGCTACCATTTGCGCCAGGATAGCGCCCCCCCGATTTATCGTCATGCTGGGCTAGGTGAGGTGGTAACCTCTACCCTCTAACCGCCCGTCCCTGGCCCCGGCCCCTGATCATACCGGCCCGGAAGGTGGGGGAAGTCCTATCGTTTCGTGAAGGATGTCTTGGCTTCGGGGGAAGAAGCAGACAGACCGACCAATGTGGTGACCATCATGGGGGTGGCCGCCCCCGGGCCCCTTATCCTCACCACCGGGTGCCAGGCGCAAGTGGACCTTCACCTTCTCCTGATCCTCTCTGGACAACCTGCCCTTGGCACCCTGCCAGTCGCCCCGGACCCAGACCACCGCCGTGGCCGCCGTCGCCGCCCACCTGCCCCCGCTCCCTGCCTGCCCCTGTGCGTCCCCCTCTTCCCGGCCCCAGGAGGAAACCCGGAGACGGGACTCCGGCCCCCCCCTATAGTTAATGCCCGGTCCGGACCCGACCTCCATATTTTCGTTTATACCGTTTTTGTCCCCCAGGGGAGACCCCGGTAGAAAACACCCCCCCTGTCTTCTGGATCCCCAAAAATTTTATAAGCAAAAATCCGTCTGGGTAGCGAGTGGCGTTGGCCTGGGGCCATGGCGGCGTCGGGGCGGCTGGGGATGGTTCCGGCGGACCCCTGCCGGCCTGGTCAGCCTCATCCGCCCGAACCTTTACTTTTAATCGTCCCGCTCTCTCTTATTCCATCATCTTCCATCATCAGAATCCCAACTCCGGCCCATCGCCTCCCTTGAACCCGAGCAACTTCTCCCGCCTATTTTGCAAAAAAAATATACGTGAGCATACAAAAAGCTTGACAAGCTATCTGTATCTTATAAAGTGGATTTAATCAATTTCGGAGGTGGGTCATGATAGAGAAAGAATTTTTATCGGTTAAGGAAGTCGCAGAGAAACTTGGTGTAGTCAAGGACACCATTTATCGTTTGATCAGGGCTGGAGAACTGCCCAGCCACCAAGTGGGACGAGCCGTCAGAATCAGGTGGGGCGATGTCGAGGTTTACCTTGAACGGGGATCTGAGAAAGCCCGTGAGAACCTCCTGCGAAAGCGTGCAAATCGGGCGGGTTACAGCATTCGCAAATCACGAGTTCGAAATCCCCACCTGCATGATCAGGGCGGGTACATGCTCGTTAATAACAATATCAACGAAGTCGTATTGGGGGGGGATTATGATGGCTCCCTGGACGATATTGAGGACTTCCTGCGAGAGGCTTGATGTAAGATAGGCAGTAAGTACACGGTCAGACAGGGCTATCCATGGCATAGCAAGACAGGTGCGATGGTAACCTCTACCTTTTAACCGCCCGTTCCTGCCCCCGGCCCTCCGGCCCCCCATGCCTCTATGAGGGGCACGCTGCGCCGCAACCCGCAACCAGGAACTGGAAAACCGAGGGTCAGTCCCCCCCTGCCATCAATGCCCCGTCCGGAAATTTTTTCAAAATTTCGGTCCGGGAAAATAGACCCCCCTCGGATGGGACCCAGGCCCAAAAAATATCAAACCGATTTTTGGTAAGGGGCTAAGCAGGGGATGACAGCCCCACAAAGTAACCCTAAAAAAGCGCCACACGCTTTGTGGGGCGTGATCACGCTTCCACCTGGCTGTCAGGGTGGGGGAAGAGGTTAAATGCAGTTGGAGGTCTGCGGGCGCATTTCGGGGTGCAGTTGCTCCCGGCGCGCAAAATTCGCTGCCTGGGTAAAAACGGCGGTGCTACCCAGCGTTTCCGGTGTCGGCACCGCTCGGTCCCTCCCCGGTGATCTTGGCCTGAGTCGGAAACCGGAACGCCACGGGACATCCCTCCCCGCAAGTCGATGTGATCTCCAATCCTCTTTGCAAGGGTTCCGATATACGAACGATATGGAAAAATTAGCGGAAGGGCGTACAGTGGCAAGTGAACAGCTATACTGCTGGGCTGACCCGCGGGCCTCAAAAAAAAGCCCGAATCGGTCCATCCGGGCTGGTGGCGAGGAAACTAATAGTGGCAGCAGGACTAGGATAGGCGCTGCATACCA
>JAPLJC010000144.1 GCA_026388765.1 Deltaproteobacteria bacterium | reverse complement strand
AATCGCTCGCTAAAGAAATGGGCAATGCGGAAATACAAGAGGTTGCGGGGTCGCCAGAGGCGGGCAGCTTATTGGCTCAGGCGCATCAGAAGCCAACAGCCTTCGCTGTTTTCTCACTGGCAACTGGCCTCGCACCAAGTGGCCGATCGATAGGAGCCGGATGAACCGAGAGGTTCACGTCCGGAACTGTGAGGGCGTGGGGGTGAAATTCCTCCACGCTACTCGACTACTCTATTCGGGCTCACTCTTAACGAGGTAAGATCAGTCTCCTTAAGGCGACCCCGGAGATTAAACCAAGCCTGGGTTCGCATTTGCCAAGCTAAAATTAGGTATTTTTGCCTATAGAGTTTGGGATATCAGACAATTAAATTCTTTTGTAATCCTTCGAAATAGTTAACTTCACACCTCTGCTGACAAATAGCTGCACAGCCCGAAGCTAAACGGCACAATGGCCAGCAAAAACCGTGACAAATCCGTGACAACCCGCAGAATAAAGCCCCAACAAAAAGGCGTAACCCCTTGAGATTACGCCTATTTCTAACAACTGGTGCCGAAGCGGGGATTTGAACCCCGACGAGGAAACCCCCACTGGACCCTGAACCCAGCGCGTCTACCAGTTCCGCCACTTCGGCCGAATGCCAGCAACCTGTTTGGCATTTTTTATCCATTTAAATTATAATATGCCATTATTCTTGTCAAGGCCTACTGGCCGGGCCGGGTTAGCGGCCTTTAGAGGCCCGGCCCCTGCAAACGACTATTAATTATGATGACACTAACCCGAAGCGCAGAAAAAAGGTGTTCCCGGTGATGGTCTTTTATGATCTGCCCCCGGGGAAGTCGCCCTTCGCCCGGACGGTGATCACCATCGGCAATTTTGACGGGGTCCATCTGGGCCATCGCGCTATCCTGGCCCGGGTCGTACAACGAGCCCGGGAATTGGGCGGGCAGGCGGTGGCCGTCACCTTCGACCCGCACCCCCTGAAGTTGCTGCGGCCGGAAACAGAGCTGCCCCTCCTCACCACTCCCGAACAGAAACTTAACCTCCTGGCCGGCTGCGGCCTGGACGCAGTGGTGGTGCTGCCTTTTACCCGGGAATTTGCTGCCCTGCCGGCCCGAGATTTTGTCACCGGCTATTTTTGTGAGCGCCTCAGGGTCAGGGAAGTGGTGATCGGCCACGATTACGGTTTCGGCCGGGGGAGGGAGGGCAATGTCGATCTCCTCCAAGAGCTGGGAGCCGGCTGCGGTTTCACCGTCCAGGTGGTCTGGGCCGTGGCCGCCGAAGACGCGGTGGTGAGCAGCTCCCTGATCCGGGCCCTGCTGCGCCTGGGCAAGGTGGCTGAGGCTGGCCGTCTCCTGGGACGCCCCTATGGGGTGGCGGGCACGGTGGTCCGGGGCCAGGGCCGTGGGGCCAAACTGCTGGGGGTGCCCACCGCCAATATCCGGCCGGTGAACGAATTGCTGCCCGCCTCGGGAATCTACGCCGTCCGGGTGCGCCGGGGGGCGGAAAGTCTGCCCGGGGCGGCCAACATCGGCACCTGCCCCACCTTCGATAATTGCGGCTTCACCCTGGAAGTGCATCTCCTGGAATTCAGCGGCGATCTGTATGGCGAGGACCTGGGAGTGGACTTTATCGCCCGCCTCCGGGAGGAGCGGCGCTTCCCCTCCATCGAGGCCCTGGCGGCCCAGATTCACGCCGATATTGTCGTGGCTCGCAAGGTTCTGGCAGAACCATCCCAGCAATAGTCAAAGTTTGAAAAATGTTAAGACATCGCGCCAAATGCAACCACTGCGGCCAAACCTCCCATTGGTGCCGGGACCGGGAAGAGAGCCGGCGGGAAATCCTCCGGCATCTTCAAGAGGCTCACGGCTTGGGCTCGGCCCAGGAGTCGGGGGGCTATCAGCTCGCCGCCGAGCGGCAATGCGATAGCTGCCTGGAGCCTTACCTGGACCATTGCACCAAGTGCGACGGGGATTTTTGCGCCTTCCACGCCGGCGACATCGACGGCCTCTGCGGCGGCTGCATTTAAGATTTGGTGGGGCAGGCCTCCGTGCCCGCCGCATTTTATCCGGCTCCCAAGCTTTGAGCTTGAGAATCAGCAGAAAGAAACGGTAGCACAGGCTTTCCAGCCTGTGCTTGAACAGCCGAGGCGGCTGTTCCACCTTCATTTCCATTATGGCCCGAAAGATTCTCTATGAAATGGCGACCGTCTCTGCCACCCAACGGCAAGGCGGGCACGGAGGCCCCCCCTACCAAATATCTAATGGACCTTGACTTATTGCTTTAAATTTTATATATATTCCAGTTGAGCGGGCATAGCTCAGCTGGTAGAGTACAAGCTTCCCAAGCTTGGTGTCGCGGGTTCGAATCCCGTTGCCCGCTCCAGCCTTGGGGGCGAAAGACGCTTTAGGGTAAGATGGCAAACCTTGAAGCAAGATGCCCGCCGAGGAAGACCCGCTTCCCCCATCGAGGCGCCGGCTGCAAGGGGCAGAATGGCCGGTTGACTTTGAGGGCGGAGATGAGTAGTTGCTCTGGGCGCCCCGAGATTAAACATTTGTCTTGGATTTTCCCGGAAGTGGGCGAAGTGCCCGCTTTTTTTTATTTGGTGAGGAAATTATGAAAGGCATTCAATTTGTTATTGACGGACGGGGGAAGAAAAAAGCGGTCTTAATCGACCTGGAGCAGTGGGGGGAGGCCTGGGAAGATATTTATGATGTTTTGGTCTCCCGTTCTCGAAAAGACGAACCCACGGTGGATTGGGAAGAGCTAAAAGCAGAATTGGCACGGGGGGAGGCCAAGGCTGGGTGAATATTTAATAAAATTTGTGGTTTCGGCAGCCCAAGAATTTCGCTCCCTGCCTTTGAATATTAAACAGCGGGTGGCAAAAGTCATTGAAACTATAATTAAAGAACCCCGCCCCCGGGGAATTCGAAAAATGCAAGGCCATGATCGTCTGTACAGAATAAGAATTGGATACTATAGCCTGGTTTACGAGATAGACGATAAGAAAAAAATTATAAAAGTCACACAGGTCAGGCATAGGCGGGATGCCTATAGATAGCGGCTGATGAATGCGCATCTGGGATCTTGAGCCGGAGCGGCTCTGCCGCCAGCATCTCTTGGGAGAACATCGGGAGCTGCACGCCCTGTGGGTGATTCTGACTCAGGATAAGCAGGGCTTCTCCCGGCACCCGGAGACCTTGCGCTGGCGGGGCAAGCTGCAGGCCCTGTATTTACGGCATGAAGCCCTGGTCGTCGAAATGGGCCGCCGGGGTTATCGACATAACACGCCACTGCCCGCGGCGCAGGCCACCGGGTTGGCGCAGCAGGATGAATACAAGGATTCGCCGGCGGCGCAGGTGGAAATATTGAGAGGCAAGGGTTGCGCCTGCCGGGTTTGAGTTCTAAGTTTCGAGTTTCGAGTTATGAAGATACAGACTAAAGGTTGTCAGTAACAGAATTGCAGACGATAAACGCAGATGCTGATCTTCAGCCACGCAGAATACTTCGGCCTCATTGCCCTGGGGATCGGGGTGGGCCTGTTCGGCACCCTGATCGGGGCCGGGGGCGGCTTCGTCCTGATGCCGGTGCTGCTGCTCTTATACCCGCAGATGCCGCCGGAGCACCTGACGGCCATCTCCCTGGCGGTGGTCTTTTTCAACGCCCTGTCGGGCTCGGAGTCCTACGCCGTGATGCGGCGTATCGACTACAAATCGGGCCTGATGTTTGCCGCGGCCACCATTCCCGGGGCCATCATCGGCGCCCTGAACACCGGGGCGGTGCCCCGGCACGTGTTCAACGGCATCTTTGGCGGAGTATTGTTGGCCGGCGCGGTTTTTTTGTTGATCCGCCCCAAACCCCATGGCACGACCCGGAAAACGGCCCCAGGCCGCCATCCCCACCTGGTGGTGGACCGGGTGGTGGAACGCCATCTGGTGGAGGCCAGCGGCCAATGTCACGATTATGCGTTCAATCCGGTTTTGGGGATCGGGCTCAGCTTCGGGGTGGGTTATGCCTCCAGCTTCCTGGGCATTGGCGGTGGCATCATTCACGTACCGGCGCTCATATTTTTGCTGAATTTTCCGGTGCACATCGCCACGGCCACGTCGCATTTCATTCTGGCCATTATGGCCTTGACCGGCACCCTGGTGCACCTGTGGACCGGGACCCTGTCCCATGCCGCCCGCCAGACCCTGTCCCTGGCTATTGGGGTGATGCTCGGGGCGCCCCTGGGGGCGCAACTGTCCAACCGCATCCAGGGCACCTGGATCGTCCGCTGCCTGGCGGTGGCCTTGGGGCTGGCAGGCCTGCGCATCTTCTGGATGTTTGTGCGGCAATGAAGAAGTTGAGGGGCGCTAAACCGGCGGTCCCCGCCAACCAAAAAATATTTAGGCGCCGGTCTTAGAGGCAAGATTTTCCGCATGTCGGATAAAGGCGAAACCATAGCCCGGGTGACGGAGCTGATTCAGCCGCTGCTGGAGGCCCACGGCGTGGAACTGGTCGAACTGCAATATGCCCGGCCGAAGCGGGGCCGGGCGACGCTGCGCCTTTTCCTGGAACAACCCGGGGGCGTCACTCTGGAGGTCCTGACCCGGATCAACCGGGTGGTGGGGCAACTCCTGGAGGTCCACGATTTGATTCCGGGATCCTATACCCTGGAGGTTTCTTCTCCGGGGCTGACCCGGGCTCTGAAGCAGCCGGAGGATTATCGGCGTTACGCCGGCCGGCTGGTGCGGATCACCACCCGCACTCCCTGGGAAGGGCGCCAGGTGCACCGGGGCATCCTCCAGGGGCTCGAGGACGAAACGGTTTGTCTGCAAGAAGGGGAGACGGCGATCCACATCCCCCTGGCGGAAATCGCCAAGGCCCGGCTGGATCTGGATATTAAAAATAGCGGCAAGGAGGGCTAGCACCTCACATGAACATAGAATTGAGACGGATCATCGATCAGGTCAGTCGCGACAAAGGCATCGACAAGGAGCTGCTGATCAGCGCCATCAAGGACGCCATCCGTTCTGCGGCCAAGAAGAAGTTTGGCCCCCGGTTGGAAATCGAGGTGGAATATAACGATGACACCGGGGCGATCGAGGTCTTTCAATACAAGGAAGTAGTGGCAGCTGTGGAAGACCCCAGCCAGCAGATTTCCCTGGCAGAGGGCAAGAAACTGGACCCGGAATGCGAAGTGGGGGACAGTCTCGGGATCAAGATGGACGCCTCCGCCTTCGGCCGCATTGCGGCCCAGTCGGCCAAACAGGTGATCATGCAGCGCATGAAGGATGCGGAGCGGGACCTGGTGTTCGAAGACTTCAAGGACCGCAAGGGCGAGATCATTAACGGCATCGTCCAGCGGGTGGACCCTGAGGGGATCATCGTCAACCTGGGGCGCACCGAGGCTCTTTTGCCGCCGTCGGAGCAAGTGCCCCGGGAGATTTACCACAAGGGCGAACGGATCCGGGCCTTCGTCCTGGATGTGAAGCGCCAGACCCGGGGCCCCCAGGTCATCATGTCCCGCACCCATCCGCAATTCCTGATAGCCCTGTTCGAGAACGAGGTGCCGGAGATTTCCGAGAGTATTGTCCAGGTGCTGGGCTGCGCCCGGGAACCGGGGAGCCGCTCCAAGATCGCGGTGGCCTCCCGGGATTCCGACGTGGACCCGGTGGGGGCCTGCGTGGGCATGCGGGGCTCCCGGGTGCAGAACATCGTCCAGGAACTCCGGGGCGAGAAGATCGACATCATCCCCTGGCATCCGGACCCGGCCAAGTTTGCCACCAACGCCCTGTCCCCGGCCCAGGTGAGCCGTATTGTTTTGAACCAGGGCTCTCAGAGCATGGAGGTCATTGTCTCCGACGACCAGTTGTCCCTGGCCATCGGTAAGCGCGGCCAGAATGTGCGTCTGGCCTCCCGCCTGGTGGGCTGGAAGATCGACGTCAAGAGTGAGTCGAAGTACTCCAAGTCAATGAAGGAAGGTTATCTTTCTCTGCTAAGGATTCCCGGGGTGGGTGAAATTACGGCCAACCTGTTGCACGAGGGCGGATATAACTCGGCTCGGGAAGTGGCGGAAACCAATATGGATGAATTGCTGCAGGCCACCGGCCTGAGCGAGAAGAAAGCGGCGGCTCTCATTGCCTCGGCCCAAGAAATGGTAAAGGGCGGGACGGCGGAAGAGGCCGGCGAACCAGCCGTCACGGACGAGGTCCAGGACGCTTAGGGTATGACTTGAAGCGCCGCGGGCGCATTTTAGTATTGGGGGTAGGGTTGGTATATGGCGAAGACCAGAATTGTCAATTTGGCCAAGGAATTAAAAATAGACGTCAAGGAGCTGATCCAGCGCCTTAAGGACGAGTTGGGCCTGCAAGAGCATTTCACTTATCTCAGCTCTCTGGATGAGGCGACGGTGAACCGGGTGCGACAGTTCATCAGCACGGCGGCGCCTCAGGTGGAGGAAATGCGGGTAGGAGAAAATGTCAAGCGTCGCCGTCGAGTGGCGCCGGTGCAGGTTGCCGCGCCGGAACCGGTGCCGGAGGAGGAACCTGCACCCCCGCCCCCTGAGCCTCCTCTAGAGGCGGCGGTCAAGCCGCCCAAGCCCAAGGATACAGCCCGGGTCGTGGCCTTACCCCACAAAGAAAAGGCTCCGGAAGAAGTTCCGCCGCCGGCCGTGGCGGAAATTGCGCCGCCGCCGGTGAAAAAGGC
>JAPLJC010000076.1 GCA_026388765.1 Deltaproteobacteria bacterium | reverse complement strand
AAGAATTGGTTGCTAAGATCGAGATTTTTGTGGCGCATTACAACGCCAAATCTAAACCCTTTATGTGGACCGCCACCGCAGACTCAATATTCGCAAAAGTGCAAAGACTTTGTAAATGTATTTCTGAAACAGGACACTAGTATGGTCAGGTGTAAAATATTTTTCTAGTTTGCTAGACCAACTCCCCTTTGGTAAACTGCCGGCGATAAGGGTTCCAGAAGTCAGACGACATTACTTCGGCTTTAAGAAAGAAGGAGATCTGGACATGGCAAGAAACCATCAGTATCTTTGGATCAGACTGTTTTTTTCGATTATCCTGATCGTCACCCTAATCGTGGGAACCGGGCTCAGCGCCCGGGCCGAAAGGAGCAATCCCTTGGTAAAACTGGAAACGAGCCTGGGCGAAATCACCCTGGAGCTTTACCCCGACAAGGCCCCGGCCACGGTGGCCAATTTCCTGCAATACGTCAAAGACGGCTTTTTTGACGGCACCATCTTCCACCGGGTCATCCCTACCTTCATGATCCAGGGAGGCGGCTTCGACCCCCAGATGAATCAGAAACCGACCAAGGCCCCCATCAAGAACGAGGCCGACAATGGTCTGAAGAACGAGGCCTATACCGTCGCCATGGCCCGGACCAATATCCCCGACTCGGCCACGGCCCAGTTTTTCATCAATGTGGCCGACAACCAGTTCCTCAACCACACCGCCAAGACCCCCCAGGGCTGGGGCTACGCGGTCTTCGGCAAGGTGGTCAAGGGCCAGGACGTGGTGGACAAGATCAAGGCGGTGCCCACCGCCAATAAGGGCATGCACCAGAATGTGCCGGTGGAGACTGTGACCATCATCAAGGCCACGGTGGTGGAGAAATAAAGGAAGCTATTAGCTCTCAGCTTTCAGCGGTCAGCTAAGAGATAAAGGCAAATCCCCCCACTCAAATTATGGTAGGGGGTGCGAAAAGCCATGGGAAACAAGATCCTGATCCGGGAGGCCGGGGCCGGGGAGTTGCAGGCCGTCGAGGCCCTGGTGAAGGGGGCCTACCGGGAATACCGGGAGTTGGTGCCGGAAGAGGGCTGGGAGCGCTGGATGGCGAGCATCACCCAGGCCATCAACGAAGGGGCGGGGCAGTTGCTGGTGGCCGAAGCTGCGGGCGCCATCCAGGGGGTGGTGCAGTTCTTCCCGGATGCCAGCCGTTCCGGCCAGGGGCAGTGGCCGACAGGCTCCGGGACCATCCGGCTCCTGGCGGTGCGCCCGGAGTCCCGGGGTTTGGGGCTGGGCACCCGGTTGACCCTTGAGTGCCTGCGCCGGGCCCGGGACCTGAAGCTGCCCACCATCTTTTTATACACCGGCCGCTTTATGCTGGCAGCCCGGCATATTTATGAGAAATTGGGCTTTCAGCGGGCCCCGGAGTATGAGCCGTCCCGGGAGCCGGGGCCGATTGCCTACCGCCTGGATTTATCAAAGGGGTAGGGCGGCAATTTTTTAAGAAGCCTCTGGGCTTATGAGGTCCTGATGACCTCTGGAAAATATTCCCGTCCCATCTGCTTCCCGGCGGCGAAAACGGTGGCAAAGATGGTCTCCAGGTTCACCAGGACCGATTCATAGCGCACCGAGAAAAAATCCTCATCGGCGTGATAGGTCACCGCCAGCATACCCTGTAACTTGAGCAGTTCGGCGCGCACGGCGTCGGGGCAACCCACTCAGGTGAAGCCTCCCTGCTGCATCATGCCCTTGACGCGCATCCGGATTTCGGTGATCAAAGCCAATTCTCCTCTAACGGCGCGCCCTCTTAAGGGCGCGACTCATCCTGGTCAGCGCTTCTGCCAGCGTCGCCTGCGGAGTAGCGAAGCACAACCGCATAAACCCGGGTTCATCTCTAAGCGTTGACGTCTATTAATTTTCTTGGGTTAAGTCTATCCTAATGTCCGATAGTCTGCATCTGGCCCGGATAATAATGGGAGATGGTTGCCCTGGCCAACCACTGGGATTTATTTCAAGAATCCCTTCGAGTCCTTGCAATTTTGGATTGGCATGTAGATAATTTAGTATAAGTAGCTTTCTCCATGGCCGCCAGGTCCGCTGCCCTGGAGATGTCAAGGCCGGTTAATCCATTCCCAATAATTCTCAATGCGCCGTGAGGAAGGAGGGGTATGATGCGTTTACTACCGATATTCTTGGGGTTTCTGCTCTTGGTTGGCAATGGCGGCACGGCCCTGGCGGCAAGCCAGAAAGCCACGGCCCTGCGACAAGCCAACGGGCTGGTGGCCTTCACGCCCACCGATAAGTTCCTGGCCGGGAATTTCGTGGCCGATGAGATGAACCCGGCTTTCATTTTCGGGACGGTGAAGGCCTTTGCCGCGTCACGCAAATGCCCCACCACCTGGCTCATCGAGGAGGGCGAAAAAGCTCGCCTGGCCGCACAGGGCAGCCCGGACCAGCCCGTAGAGTACACCCTCTACCTGGAGGAGACCTGCCCGGATAAGGTGATCTACTATGTCTTCATCGACCAGAGCCGCCTGACCCCCCAGCAGTGGATCGATTGGCGGGAGAAATTCCACAAAAGCAAGGCAGGAGAGCAGTTTGCCTCGGCCAAATCCAAACTGGAACAGGCCTGCACGGCTGGGTGCGGGGTCGGGGCCGAACTGCGGTTCATCCAGAAAGACGGGGAACTCCTGACCAAATCTCCGGAAGAAGTCGTGCGGGTCGACCTCAAATTTGCCCCGATCTATGATCTGAACCAGCAGAAAAAAATCTCCAAGTAGGCCGACTGTTTCGGAAGATTTATGGCACGACGAAAGACAAAGGTTGGCTCAGCCCAGAGATTCGCCGGGTACGGCATTTTAGTCGTGCTGGGTTTGATCATCATCGGGCTGCTGGTCCGGCAGGCCCGCTTCAACCCGGCGGTGAACGTGGCCCTGCGCGTCCCACTACACGGCAAATCCCTGGCCGCTTCCGGGCAAACACCTTCGGCCACGGCGGCGCTCATCCCCGAGGTCGAGGGCTTCACTCCCCTGGCTCCCGGCGAGAGCTTCGGCCCGGATAATCTCTCCGACAAGATCGACGGCAAGGCCGAGCTTTACCTTTCAGCAGGCTTCAAGGAAATGTCCTGCCGCAAATTCGGTCTGGGCGCCGCCGACAAAGCGTATGTCGAGGTGTTTATCTATGATATGGGGTCGGCTCAAAATGCCTTTGCCGTATTCAGTGGCCAGCGCCGTCCTGGTTCTCCCAGCAGTTCCCTGACCGCCAATGCCTATGCCACCACCAACGCCCTGTTTTTCACCCACGGGCGGTACTATGTGGAGATCGTGGCGGACCGGGCCTCGGAGGAGTTGCAAAGCTCCCTTGAGTCCTATGCCAAGGCGCTCCTGGCCAAGCTGCCCGCCGAGGGCGAAGTGAAAAACGAGGCCGCACTCTTTCCCAAAGAGGGCCTGGCACTGGATAGCGTGCGCCTGTGCTCCGCCGACACCTTTGGTTGTGAGGGTTTGAATAACATGTTTACCGGGGAATACACCATGAAGAGCGGCAAAGCCACGGGATTTGTGGCGCGGCGCGACACCCCGGAGCAGGCCCAGGCGGAAGCGAAGCGCTACCTGGATTTTTTGGCGGCCAACGGTTACCAGAAAGTTCAGACTCCGGGCTCGCCGGCGGACTTGCCGGTGCTGGTCCTGGATAACTCGTTTGAACTAGTCTTTGTCCAGGATAAGACCCTGGCCGGGGTGCATGACGCCACCTCGCGGGAAGCCGCCCTGGAACTCGCCGCCAAATTAAAAAACGAACTCAAGGGGAAGCCTTGAACCCCACGGATGAAGAAAAGGTACGAGCCGGCGAACTGAACCGCCGGGATTTCCTCAAGCGGCTGGGGTACGCCTCGGCTTTAACTCTGGGAGCCTGCGGCTTGGGGCTGTCCCTGTATGACGCCAAAGGACCTGGCCCGTCCGAGGGCCAGCAGGCGATCACCAGCTTGGGGGATTACCGTCTTAAAGAGCTGGCTGCGGGGCCGGGGAAGCTGGCCATCGTCCGGGGCACGGACCGGGCGGTGATGGTCGAGCAGGGGGTCAAGGCCCTGGGAGGGATGGAGTCCTTCATCGGCAAGGGCGACCGGGTGCTCATCAAGGTCAACGCCGCCTTCGCCACCCCGGCCTCTCTGGGGGCCACCACCCACCCAGAAGTGCTGGCCGCCGTGGCCGGCCTCTGTTCCAAGGCCGGGGCGGCCCAGGTGCTGGTGACCGACAACCCCATCAACAATCCGGACAGTTGTTTTGAGATCACCGGCCTGGCCGCGGCCGCCCGGTCCAGCGGAGCCAGGATCATCGCGCCCCGGGCGTCCCTGTTTGCGCCGTTCAGCCTGCCCGGGGGCAAGCTGCTGCAGAATTGGCCGGTGATGGCCGGAGTCTTCCCGGGAGTGACCAAGGTTATCGTGGTATCGCCGGTCAAAGACCACCAACGGGCCGGGGCCTCCATGACCCTGAAGAATTTTTACGGCTTCCTGGGGGGGCGGCGCAACGTCTTTCACCAGGACATCAACGGCATCATCACCGAGCTGTCGCAGATGCTCAAGCCCACCTTGTGCGTCCTGGACGGCACGGTGAGCATGATCACCAACGGCCCCACCGGTGGGTCGCTCTCCGACCTGAAGGACACCGGCACCCTGGTGGTTTCCACCGACCCGGTGGCCGCCGATGCCGTGGGGGTGGAACTGCTGGGGCGCACCCTGGCCGACGTACCCTACATCCTCATGGCTGAGAAAGCCGGGGCAGGCCAGGCCGACTATCACCGGCTCAATCCGGTGCTACTCGACACCAAAGCTTAAGTCACGGGCAACACCTAATGCGCATTGTCACTGTCCGCCGCCTCAGCCAAGCCTTCTTCCTGGCGGTTTTTCTGTGGTTCTGCATCACGGCCACCCTGGGTGCGGCCTGGTATCAGTTGCGCGGCTGGCCCATCAACTGGCTCCTGGACCTGGACCCCCTCAACGCCCTGGCCACGATCCTGGCCACCGGCACCCTCTATGCGTCTTTAACCTGGGCCCTGGTCGCCACCGTTTTGACCCTGTTCGTGGGCCGGTTCTTCTGCGGCTTTGCCTGCCCGCTGGGCACGCTCAACCAGTTAACCGGCTGGGCAGGAAGGCGGGGCCTGGGCCTGGCCGAACGGGTGGAAGCCAATCGCCACCGCCACTCTCAGGCTCTGAAATACTACCTCCTGGTCGGCCTGCTGGCCCTGGCCTTCATGGGGACGGTGCAGACCGGGATTTTCGATCCATTGCCCCTGGTGCACCGCAGCGTCAACCTGGCCTTGGCCCCCCTGGCCGACAACCGCCTGGGCCTGCTCAGCGACGAGCCCCGCCTATACGCTTCGGCCTGGCTGCTGGGGGTCGTCTTCCTGGGGGTGCTGGGCCTGAACCTGGTCTTGCCCCGGTTTTTCTGCCGCTTCCTCTGCCCCCTGGGGGGGCTTTTCGGCCTGTTGAGCCGGTTCGCCCCCTGGCGCATCGGCAAGACCTCGGATAAGTGCGGCGATTGCCGGATCTGTGAGGAATACTGCGAAGGGGCCTGCCGGCCCTCGGGAAGATTCATCGGCGGCGAGTGCGTCATGTGCCTGAACTGCCTGGACCGCTGCCCGGTCGGCCGGGTCACCTTTGCTACCAGGGCATCGGCGGCGGGCGAGGTCGCCTTGCCGGACCTGTCCCGGCGCGGCCTGATTGTGGCCGGCGGCGGGCTGCTGCTGGCCTCCATGTGGGGCGTCGGCGGTCTGGCCGGGGCCAACCGCAACGCCGGCCTCATCCGTCCCCCCGGGGCACTGGACGAGGACCATTTTCTGGCCCGCTGTATCCGCTGCGGCCAGTGCATGCGGATCTGCCCGGCCAACATCATCCAGCCGGCCCTGTTGGAGGCCGGCGTGCAGGGTCTCTGGACCCCGGCCATCAATTACCGCATCAGCCGCAGCGGCTGCCTGCCCAACTGCATCGCCTGCGGCCAGGACTGCCCCACCGCGGCCATCCGGCCTCTGAGCCTGGAGGAAAAACAGGGGGGCGGCGAGTTCGCCGCCCAGGGGCCGATCCGCCTGGGTACGGCCTTCGTGGATCGGGGCCGCTGTCTGCCCTGGGCCATGGACCGCCCCTGCCTGGTCTGTCATGAATTGTGCCCCGTGAGCCCCAAGGCCATCTTCGTCCGCACCGGGTTCGAGACCATCCGGGACGGCCAGGCGCTGCCGGCCAGGATGCAGGGAGAGGTGGTGGTCCTGGAGGCCATCATTCCC
>JAPLJC010000251.1 GCA_026388765.1 Deltaproteobacteria bacterium | reverse complement strand
GGAGAGGCGCCGGTGGGCCCAGCACCTCTATGGGGCCGACCCCTGGGACCCGATGCTCTATGACCTGGTCATCCATCTCCAGACGGTGACCATGAATGATGCGGTCAGCCTCATCAAACATACGGTGCAGTTGCCCAGCTTTCAAACCACGCCCCAGTCCCAGCAGCTGATCGACAACCTGGTGCTGCTGGCCCGCCTGCAGGTGGAGACGGTGTGGTGGGAGAGTTCTTCCTCCTGATTGACTAAGACCAGTGGTTCATAAATACGGTAACGTATTTATGAACGGCAGGGAGAAACTGATTAATTCCCCCTCACCCTAACCCTCTCCCCCATTGGGGGAGAGGGGATAAAGCAGGAACTCCGGCAGACGAAAAACGTTACCATATTTAAGAAACCAGGTGCCAAGGCCGTAATAAGGGATCAATTTTAGATATGAGCAGTAAGCCCACGGACAAGACCCGCATCCTGGTTATCGGCGCCCTGGGGATCGTTTTCGGCGACATCGGCACCAGCCCGCTATATACTTTGAAGGTCTGCTTTTCCGGCCAGTATGCCATTCAGCCGGCTCCGGCCAATGTCCTGGGTTTGGTATCGCTGATTTTCTGGTCTTTGATCCTGGTGGTCAGTATCAAATACTCCTTGTTCATCTTGCGGGCCGATGACGAAGGCCAGGGTGGCATCTTCGCCATGCTGGCCGGCCTCCACAAAAAGATGGGACCCAAATTGGGCCGGAAATTGGTGCTGGCGGCGCTCTTCGGCTCGGCCCTGCTTTACGGCGACGGGCTCATCACTCCGGTCATTTCGGTCCTGTCGGCCCTGGAAGGGCTGGAAATGGCGACCACCCAGGCTAAACCCGTGGTTCTACCCCTGGCTTGCGGGATTCTGTTTGCCCTCTTTTGGGCCCAAAGTCACGGCACCGGCCGGATCGGCAGATTTTTCGGCCCCGTCATGGTCCTCTGGTTCAGCGTCATCGGCTTTATCGGCTTGTTGGCCATCGTCCACCGGCCCGAGATCCTGGCCGCCGTTGACCCCAGGCAGGCAGTCCACTTTTTTCTCAACAACGGCAGCCGCGGTTTTTTTCTGCTTGGCGCCGTGGTGCTGTGTATCACCGGCTGCGAAGCTCTGTTTGCCGACCTGGGCCATTTTGGCTTGAAGCCCATCCGCATTTCCTGGTACTTTATCGCCCTGCCGGCCCTCTTGTGCAACTATTTTGGCCAGGGGGCCTTGCTCCTGGCCAATCCCCAGGCTGCCGCCGACCCCTTCTATAGCCTGGTCCCCCGCACGTTCCTGTATCCCATGGTGGCCCTGGCCACCGCGGCCACCATCATCGCTTCCCAAGCCATCATTTCCGGAGTCTTTTCCCTGACCCGGCAGGCCATCCAGTTGGGCTTCTTTCCGCGCATGCGGATCGTCCACACCTCGGAAATGGCCGAGGGACAGGTATATACCCCGGATGTGAACACCATGATGATGCTGGCCGCCATCCTGCTGGCGCTCTATTTCAGACAGTCCGAAAATCTGGCCGACGCTTACGGCATCGCGGTCACGGGGGACATGTTCATCACCTCGATGGTCTTTTATTTCGTCACCCGGCGGATTTGGGGCTGGAGCCGCTGGCGGGCCGCGCCGCTTTGCCTGCTATTTGCCTGCCTGGACCTGACCTACTTCAGCTCCTGCCTGGGAAAAATTGCCAGCGGCGGCTGGTTCCCGGTGGCCATCGCCCTGGCCATCATGGTCATCATGGTCACCTGGTGGGATGGCTGGAAGATGCTGGCCTTGAAGGTCATGGGCCTGACCCTGCCCCTGGACAAGTTCATGGCCAGGATCTCCGCCGCCGAGCCCATCCGGCTGCCCGGCACCGGCGTCTTTCTCTCCACTTTCCACAAAGAAATCCCGCCCATGCTGCTGCAATATCTCATCCACACCAGCGCTTTGCATGAAAAACTGGTGCTCCTGTCGGTGGTGACCGCGGATGTCCCGGTGGTAGCGGAATCCGACCGGCTGGAAATCCATAATATGGGACGGGAAGTGTATCGGGTCATGGCCCGCACCGGCTTTATGGAAACGCCGGATGCTCCCCGGTTCCTGGCCCAGGCCCGGGCTCAGGGATTAAACATCGACCCCGAAAATACCAAATATTACGTGGGGCGCATCTCCCTGGTGCCGGCCGCCAGGAGGGGCATGGCCAGGTGGCGCCGATTTCTTTTCACCTTTATGCTGCGCAATGCGGTGAGCGGCTCGACCTATTTGAACATCCCGCCGGCCCAGGTCATGGAGATCGGGGTGCAGATGGAGTTTTAAAGGGAGGGCGAAAATTGATTGGCTTGGGCCTGCGGCTGCGTTAAAATCAACCAGAAAAGATGAGATCTTTGCGTTGCCTCATGCACCACAAATCACCGTTTATCGCCATTGATTTCGAAACCGCCGACTACCAGCCGGACAGCGCCTGCGCCGTGGCCCTGGTGCGGGTGGAAGGCAGCCGGATCGTCCAGCGCAGCCATTTTCTCATCCGGCCGCCCCGGCAAAACTTTATCTTCACCTATATCCACGGCATTACCTGGGAGATGGTGGCCGGGGAGCCGACCTTCGGGGAATTGTGGCCGGAGTTAAAGCCCTTGCTGGCGGATGTGAAGTTTCTGTCGGCTCACAATGCCCCCTTTGACCGCGGGGTGCTGCAATCCTGCTGTTCCGCCCATGGCCTGAGGCCGCCCCGGATTCCTTTCCTGTGCACGGTGAAACTGGCGCGGCAGACCTGGAAGCTCTTCCCCACCAAGTTGCCCGATGTCTGTAATTTTCTGGGGATTCCCCTGGAGCATCACAACCCCGCCTCGGACGCCGAGGCCTGCGCCCGCATTGTCATCGCCGCCCGGTAGGAGCAAATGGCGGGATGCGCTGCGCTTTCCCGCCCTACTGGCTGCACAGGCTGGAAAGCCTGTGCCACCGATTGACTGCGACTCGGTATTTGTAATGGTGCGTGGAACGCACCCTACGGACTGAGTTTTAGTTAAAAAGGGCGAATCTTGTGTCCGCCCGCCATTTCAGGGCGAACACAAGGTTCGCCCCTACGGCTGCCAGAGCAGAAACGGGGTGCCATATTGATTGAGCCACTGGCGCCGGGCCTTATGGTCCGGCAGGATGGCCGCCACCACGCCCCAGAAGCGGGGGTTGTGGCCCGGCGCCAACAGGTGCGCCAGTTCGTGGACCACCACGTAATCGATGATCTCCGGCGGCAGCATGATCAGCCGCCAGTTGAAGCGCAGGTGGCCGTCCGGATGGCATTCGCCCCAGCGCCGTTTCCACTCCCTCATTTCGCCGGGCCGAGCCTTCAATTTCATTTTTGGGGCATAATAGGCCACCCGCGCGTTGATATGGGCGTCCGCCCGGCGCGCCAGCCAGGCCCTCAGGGTCGGCCACAGGGAAGCCGCCAAGCCGCGCACCCGCATTTCCTTCCCCTTGAGCGTCACCGGTTCCGGACCATTATTTGAGGCAGTGAGGCGGTAAGGCCGCCCCAGAAAATAGGCGGTGCCCTCCTTAAGGTGCGCCCAGGCCTCTTGTCTTTCGGTCACCTTCGCTTCGATCCAATGGCGGTGCCGGGCCACGGCCCGGGCGATTTCGGCCGCCGGGGTGCCCCGGGGCGCCGCGATCACCAGCTTCCCTTCGCCGGTGACCATGAGGCCGATGCTTCGCCGCCGGGAGCTATAGCGGTATTCAATTTCCAAGTCTTCTAAATTAATCATTATTTCGTCATTTGGTCATCGCCGGCTTTAGCCTGCGCCAGGTGTGTTTCATTATATCAAAAATGATGGAAGCGAGCTTGACACGAAAACAGTGCGACACTAAAATAGTGTTATGAAGAACGTCACCATCACCATGGATGAAGAAGTGGCCCGCTGGGCCAGGATTCGAGCGGCGGAGCGTAACACCAGCGTTTCCCGCCTGGTGGGGGAGTTGCTCCAGGAAAAGATGCGGGAAGAGGAAGACTACCGTCTGGCCATGGAGCAGTTCCTGGCCCAGAAGCCCCAAGTGCTGAGAAAAGCCGGGACCAAATACCCTAAGCGGGAAGAACTGTATGACCGGTAAGGTCTTTGTGGACACTAACGTCCTGGTTTATTGGCGGGACGCCTCGGAGCCGGACAAACAGGAGCAGGCCCTGGCGTGGCTCTCGGGGCTGTGGGAAAGGCGCCGCGGGCGGCTCAGTTTCCAGGTGCTCCAGGAATTCTATGTGACCGTCACCGCTAAGTTAGCCCTGAGTCTCTCCCCCGAATTGGCCCGCTTGAATGTGCGGCAACTCCTGGCCTGGAAGCCGGTTACCTTGGATGACCGGTTACTGGAGGAGGCCTGGCGGCTTCAAGACCGCTATCGTTTCCCCTGGTGGGACGCCCTCATTGCGGCCGCGGCCCAAATAAGCGATTGCCGCTATCTGCTCAGCGAAGATTTCCAGGATGGGATGGAAATGGGAGACCTTCAGGTGGTGAATCCTTTCCTGAACAGACCTGAGGATTTTTGATAGGGTAAGACCTGTGTTTCCACCTCGAAATATTCGGGGCCGGAGGACAATGCCTACCGGCCCCAAAAATATTAGTTAAGCCCCCGGCCGATGACGTCAGGGCCGCAGCGGAAAGACCGGCTAATTCATGAGCAGCAGGCTGTTGATGCCGGGAGCAGCGATCACCGGGCTGGCTAAAAAAATCGGACCGTGACTCCAGACCACCTGGCCCCGGCTATTGATGACATTTCCCTCATAGCCGACGCCGGTATCCAGCCGACAGGAACTCCCGTTCCGGTAGGCATAAAGATCCCCAGCATACTGCCCCGTGTTCTGCATCCACATGATCCAACCGTTGTCGGCCAACCCATAATTAAAATGAGTATTGCCGTCATCGGTGATTTTTTTCGTGCCGCCGGCACCATAAAGATATAACTGCTTGTTGTTGCTGCCGTCCCCCCAGCCCCACAAGATTTGACCATTATTGTTCAAGCAGAAGTTGGCGCCATCGTAATTAGTAGCGCCGAGATTGGTGATCTTGGTATTGGAGTGGCCGTCCCAAACGTAGATATTATAATATGGCATGATGGAGCTATCGTATCTTAGCCAGGCAACCTGCCCCAGGTTATTGATCTGCGGACTGGAAGAACCTTTTCCCGCCAAATAGGCGATGACCGGGGCGGGGAGGGTGCCGGTATAAAGGTAGACGCGGTTGTCCCAATCGCTCACCTCCCGCCGGTCCCCGTGCCAGGTGACCCAGCCGTTATCATTGAGGCGCGGCGGCCCCTGCGGACTCAGGTCATTGGTGAGCCGCTTCACGCTTCCCCCGGTATAGAGGTACACGTCCCAGAGGCTGTTGTCTGGCGCTGGCTGGTAGGCCTGCACCCAGGCCACTTCCCCCCGGTTATTCAGATGCGGATATTTACTATACCAGTAATACTGCCCCTGATTATCATTCAGCGGCTTATAGGTGTTGCCATCATAGAGATAGACGTTTTGATTCACGCCGGCGCCGCCGGGATTGGGATTGTAGTCCAATTGGCTCCAGGCGATTTGGCCCTGGTTGTTGATTTGCAGGCTTTCAATGCCGATATTCTTTTGATAGATGTTGTGGGTTATCTGGGTATTCTGACCGTTGCGGTAAAGGAAGATCTGATCGACCCCGGCCACATTCCCCACCCAGGCCACCTGGCCCCGGTCATTGACGGCGAATCCCCCATAGACCTGGCCAGCGGGGGTGACGGTGGTTTTGGCATAGCTGAGCCCGGCAAAGGCGGGAGGAGCGGTCAACCAGAAAGCCAGGGAAGTCATGGCGCACAAGAAAGCTGCAGACATTAGGCGGCGCTTGCTATTCATTCCTATCTCCCGGAGATTAATCAATTTTTTACAAAAATAGTGTAACGATGATACCTTAAAACGATCTTATTCGCCAGATAATTAATGACTGGTCGCCAAAAAAAGGGCCAGGGGATCATCCCCCGGCCCTCATTTGTTTTCCCTATTGACAGAAATTACAGCCGATAGCGTTCTTCCACGATGCGTTCCACCTCTTCCTCGGTGGGCATGGTGTCCCGGTAGCCGGCCATGTACTGGTTCCGCAGCCAGCGGAAGAGGCTGACGGTCTCGTTGATCCGGACGATCTCCGGGATGTCGCCGCTCTTCACCGCCTTGATGTGGGCATTGTATTGTCCCAGCATGCTGACCACGTCGTAGAAGGTGGCCGCGTCCCGTTTGACCCCCCGCTTGAAGGACT
>JAPLJC010000125.1 GCA_026388765.1 Deltaproteobacteria bacterium | reverse complement strand
CGCTCCGGCCACCCGACCTTCGCCAACTTCTTCTTTACCGACGAGATCAAACCGGAATTCAACCGGAGCGAGCCGGCTCACGACCGGGAGCGCTTCCTCGACCAGCTCATCCACGTGTTAGAGCACGTCGGGGGCTACTCCAGCGCCGAGGCTAGAGCCTTGATTGATGCCGAGGGGATCCTGCCCGACATGCTGGGCTTCGACCCCGCCAAGCCCGGCGGGTACCCCAACGGCCGCCGGCTCACCGACCACATCGTGGCGCACCGCCTGGCCATGCTCTCCAAGGGCAAGATTCCGCCCGACGGGCTCAAGCCGCACACTGACCTTCTCAAGGGTTTCCCCGACCTCGGCACCCCGCACCCGCACCCCGACCCGCCCCCGGCGTAAGGGGGCTAGTGGTGCGTGCCTGAGGCGCCCGGCGTGGGGGGGCAGTTTTTTGGGGAGGGGGCCAAGGGCTTTTTCGTAAGGGCCCTGCCCCCCTCCCCAAACCCACCCCCAATCCCATAAGAAAATGTAGGGCGACCCGTTGGGTCGCCCATTTTTTACCGCGTAGTAGAATTGCATATGCAGACCAGCCGCCCACGGCTGGTCTGCGTCGGCTATATTTTGCCTAATCTTTGCCAGATATTATTTGACTATTTTCCCCGCTTATTTTAATGGTAAAAATAATTATCGAAATATACCGCTGTCTGGGGAGGCTCATGAAGACTTCGAAATTGTTGGTGTTGCTACTGACTTTAGGGTTGGTTATGGGCTTGGCCGGCAGTCTGCAGGCGGCCCCGCAATATCGCTACTACACCACGGGTCAGGGACCCGGCAGCGAACCACGGGCCATCAACGATAACGGTCACGCGTTGGTGAATTTTAACGACCGCGCTTATTTGTGGAGCCTCAGTGGCGGGCTCACCGACCTGGGTGACCTGGGCGGCGGCAAAAGCTATGGTTACGCCATCAATAATCTCGGCCAGATTGTCGGCGAGTCCTATATTAACGCCACCACTTCCCACGCCTTTTTATGGCAAGGGCAGATGAGCGACCTGGGCGGCCTGAGCGGCGGGGTCAGGAGCATTGCCGTTTCCATCAATAACCTGGGAATTATAATAGGTGGCACCTTCTTCAACGAACAATCCATCTCTCCGTTCCGATGGACCCCGAATGACAAGCTCCAACCTATGGACCTGCAAGGCGGCATCGCTTTTAAAATTCTCGACGACGGCCGCATGGTCGGAGGCAAAAATAATCATGCTTGGCTATGGAACGCCCCCGGCCCCGGGACGGATCTGGGGGGCTTGCCGGGTTTCGGCTATACCGAGGCCAAAGACATCAATATAAATGGCCAGGTAGTGGGCTTTGCCACCCCAACGCAGGATGTCGAATATCCCACCCATGCCTTCTCCTGGACCCAAGGCGGTGGCCTCAAGGACCTGGGCACCCAGGGCGGGCCCTATAGTCGGGCCTTCAGCATCAACAACCAGGGCTTTTTCGTCGGTTGGGCCGAGGCAGGTGGCTGTATATGGACCCCGTCAGGTGATAAGCTCAACCTGGATACATTAGTGGTCAATAAACCCGCAGGAGTGACTATTGGGGATGCCCATGGCATTAATAACAAAGGCGTAATCGTAGGGCAGGGAAACGACAATGGGGTCGCCTACATGTTGGTTCCTGCTCAAATGCCCAATCCTTCCCCAGGGTCCTTATTACTTTTACTGCAATAATCGGTATCTGTTAAGGAGCAGGCGGAGACGCCTGCTCCATCTTCTCAGCTTCTGCCCTCGTTAGCCCTTCTTTCAACTTCTCCGCTACCTTTTGATTAAACCCCGGGATGGCCGCCAGTTCTTCCACCGTCGCCTGCTTCAAGGCCTCTATATTGGAAAAATGTTGTAATAGCCGTTTTCGTCGCACCGGGCCGATGCCGGGGATCTGGTCCAGGACCGACTCCACCATCTCTTTTCTGGCTCGTTTACGGTGGTAGGTGATGGCGAAGCGGTGCGCCTCGTCGCGCAGGCGCAGCAATAGCAGCCAGCCCGGCGAGTTGGCCGGCAAGAAGCGCGGATTCTTGCGGCCCGGCAGAAACAGCCGGTCCCGCACTTCCCGCCCCTGCTGCACCGCCGCTTTGGCCAGACCCACTACCAAAAGTTTCGTTAGGCCCAGTTCTTTCAGGGCCTGCAAGACCACGTTCAACTGCCCCCGGCCGCCGTCCACCACCAGCAGGTCGGGCAAAGTTTGCCCCTCTTTGCCGTAATGGCGCAGCACCACCTCCCGGAGCATGACGTAATCGTCCTGGCCGGCCACGCCTTTGATGCGAAAGCGCCGGTAGCCGGATTTTTCCAGGGCCCCGTTGACCATGGCCGTAAGCGACCCCACCGGCTGCTCGCCTTGCAGAGTGGAGATGTCCAGGCATTCGATGCGGCCGGGGACCTGGGGCAGGTCCAGCTTTTCTTTCAGGTCCAGGAGAGCACCGCCGGGGTCCGGAGCCCGCCGCCGCCGCCGCAGGGCCGCCCTGGCGTTTTCCGCCGCCAGTTCCAGGAGCCTGGCCCGTTCACCGGCCTGCGCCACCAGCAAGCGCAGCGGCGCGCCCTTCTCTTCCCTGAGCAGCGCTTCCAGCAGACGCTGGTCGGGAATCTCCAGGGGAAGCACCATCTCGTCCGGCAGGGGACGCCCTTCGGCATAATACTGCTTGACAAAGGCCCCCAGCAGGTCGCCGTCCGGGGGCAACTCCGGAAAAAAGTACTCCCGGCTGCCGGTGACCAGCCCGCCGCGCACCAGCAGCACCAGGATCAGGGCCCGGCCGTTTTCCTGGGCCAGCCCCAGGACGTCTTGATCTTTAAAGTTGGGGCGGGCCATGTCCTGGCGTTCCAGGGTGTTGATGATGGCCCGGAGGCGGTCCCGCAGCCCTGCCGCCCGTTCGAAATCGAGGTGCGCCGCGGCCTGCTCCATGTCCGTTTTGAGCTTTTTCAGGAGCGGGCGGCTCTTGCCCTTGAGGAACAGGATCGCCTCTTGCACCGCCTGGCCGTAGTCGGCGGCGTTCACCATCCCGGCGCAGGGCCCCAGGCAGTGCTGCAACTGAAACTCCAGGCAGGGCCGGGACCGGGGAGCTAAGCGGCGCTCCTTGCAGGTGCGCACCCGGAAGACCTCCTTCATCACCTTGAGCGTATCCCGGGCCAGGCCGGCCACGGTATACGGCCCGAAGTAGAGGGCCCCGTCCGGAGTGAAGCGGCGCACGAAGCGCAAGGCCGGGAAGTCTTCTTGCAGGTCCAGGCGCAGGCAGAGATAATTCTTGTCATCCCGCAACATCACGTTGTAGCGCGGATGATGCTCCTTGATGAGATTGCGCTCCAGGATCAGGGCCTCACGGCCGCCGGCGGTGATGAGGTAGTCCACCCGGGCCATCTTTTTAAGCATCATGGCGGTCTTGGGATCGTGCCGCTCCGGAGTCTTGAGATACGACCCCAGGCGGTTCTTCAGGTTCACCGCCTTGCCCACGTAAAGCACCTTGCCGGCCGCGTCCTTAAACAGATAGACGCCGCTGGCCCGGGGCACCTGGCCCAGGGCCGCGGTTAGGGCCGGGTAGGGCGACGTAATCTTTACTTTAGATTCAGGCATCTTATGTTTAGAATAACAGGCGGAGCCTGGTAGTTCAAAGTTCAAAGTTCAAGGTTCAAAGTTAAAACCCATGAACCTATAACCTTGAACCTGTAATCTGGAACCTCCTCGAACCTTTGGCCTTAAACTTTGGCCCTAAGCCTTGAACTTTGAACCTTGAACCTTGAACCCTCAGTGGTGAAAAGGAGAATAATATGACGCTACCGACCCGCCCCCTGGGCCGCACCGGCCACCAGGCCACCATCATCGGCTTGGGGGGCGAAGGGGTGCTGCGCACCTACGATTTTGAAGCGGACGCCCAGGCGGTGATCAACGCGGCCCTGGAGGCAGGCATCCGCTACTTCGAGTCCGCCCGGGCCTACTCGGGGAGCGAAGCCTATCTGGGCCGGGGCCTGAAAGGCCACCGGGACCAGATCTTCCTCACCAGCAAGTCCCACGGCCGCACCTATAAAGAGGCCATGGCTCATCTGTCGGTTACCTTGAAGAACCTGGACACCGACCACCTGGACCTGTGGCAGGTGCACGACGTCCGTTCCATGGCCGAAGTGGAGGCCCTGGGCGCGCCAGGCGGGGCTTACGAGGCCTTTCGCCAGGCCAAGGAGAAAGGTTGGACCAGGTTCATCGGAGTCACCGGCCACCATGACCCGGAGGTGCTGAGACGGGCCCTGGACCTCTATGAGTTTGACACCGTGCTGCTGCCCGTCAATCCGGCGGAGCCCGCTCAGGCCAGCTTTCTGCCCCTGGCCGCCGAGGCCCTGGCCCGGGGCCTGGGGGTCATCGGCATGAAGGTCCTGTGCCGGGGCAAACTGCCCCGGATGTCCGAAGACCCCGAGGCCCTGGTCTGGGAACTGCTGGCCTATGCCTGGAGCCAGGCCGTCAGCCTGGTGGTGGTGGGGGCCGATAAGCCGGAGCAGGTGCGCCTGCTGGCCGCCGCGGCCCGGGACTTTGCGCCTATGACCCCGGAAGAACAGCGGAGCCTGGAAGAGGCCGTGGCGCCCTTTGCCAGTGAATTGATGTATTATAAGCCCTAGAGTGGCTCTATTTTTTCTGGTCCTCCAACCTCTTCCCCACGTACCAATCGATCTGGCGGCAAATGCCCTTAATCACTTGGGCCTCCCGGGCTCTGAGGCCATGCCGGTAGAAGAGGCGCCGCACGTTGAACATCCAGTGCTCCGGGTTCTGGTGGGTGATGAAGTTGATCTTCAGCAGGGTCGCCTGGAGCATGGCGTACATGGACTCCGTCTCCTGGGTATTGGCCAGGCGGGGCGCAAAATGGGGCCTGGCGCTCACTGCGGTGAAGAGTTCGTAGGCCATGACCATCACCGCCTGGGCCAGGTTGAGCGACGAGCAGTCCCCGGTGGGGATGGTTACCAGGGCGTGACAGAAGGGCAGTTCCTCATTGGTGAGCCCGAAGTTTTCCGGCCCGAAGAGCAGGGCGATGTCGTTGTGCGCCGCCAGCTCGATGAGGTGGCCGGCCATCTCACGGGGGGTGAAGTATTCCTGGCGCACCCCGCCCAGGCGGGCCGTGGTGCCGACCACATATTGAAAAGGCGCCAAGGCTGCGGCCAGATCGTCATAAACCTTCATCCGGGTCAACAGCGCCACCGCCGACCCGGTGGCCATCATGGCCATGCGCTCGAAATCCAGGTCCTGGGGCTGCACCGCGATGAGGCGCTTGAGCCCCATATTGCAGGCCGCCCGGGCCACGGCCCCGACGTTTTCCGCCAGCCGCGGGCGAAACAGCACCACCGCCACCTTGTCCAGACGCACCCGGGCTTCCGGGTCCGGTTGTTTGCGCGGTTTCATTTTTTCAATTTAACATATCTTTCTCGCGTCTTGTAGGGGCGGCTCGCGAGCCGCCCCTACGGGCACCACGGGCGGCTCGACGAATCTTCAATAATTTTTAATTTGCCTTTTTTAAGTTAACTTGCAACCGCATTTGAAAGTCTTAACTTATAGATAAAACATCGGCAGTTGGCAATGACCATGGCCACAAAGAGGTTTTTATGAACCGAAGTGTTTGGCTCATTTTGGCAGGTTGCGTGGCCCTGGCCGGCTGTAGTCCAGCCATCTCCCCCGCCTTGCAGCAAGAGTCCGGTCCCAAAGTCGGCTTTGCCGAACTTGCGGCCCACCCTGAGAAGTATCAGGGCCAGACGAAGATCCTGGGCGGCGAAGTGATGCAGGTCCAGCCCCTGGGCCGGGGCAGCCTTCTCAGTCTGGATCAACGCGAACTGGACCGCCACCTCTTCCCCGGCGGGGGCGCCTCGGGGGGCACCTTCCTGGTGGAGAGCGACGAGTGGCTGAACTCTGCCACCTATCAGCCCAAGAGTAAGGTCACGGTGGCCGGGGTGGTGGCGGGTCAGAGAAACGGCCTGTTGGTGCTGAAAGCCAAGCAGATTAAATTCTGGGAGGGTCCCACCTGGGAGAAATGGTATCATCCCGTGCCCCCGGAGTGGTATGATTCTGATCCAAGTATGGAGTACTGGTTTACCCCGCCCTACTTCGACCCCTGGCGGGGAAGCAGTACACCTTAGATAATTATATGCATATCGACGGTTACGAATTCGGCTCCATAGTCATAGATGGCCGGACCTACCGGAGCGATCTTCTCATCTGGCCGGGACACCTCAAGTCAGACTGGTGGCGCAGCGAAGGCCACCTGCTACAATTGCCCGACGTCTTCGAGGCCCTGGCGGCCGAACCCCAGGTGCTGGTGGTGGGTACCGGGGCCTACGGCAATATGGCCCTGGACCCGGAACTGGTGTCCTATCTGCAGGATAAGGGGATTGACCTGATAGCCCGACCGACCCGGGAGGCCTGCCACAGCATTAACGAACTGGCCGGCAAAGGCCGCCTGGCCGCGGCTTTGCATCTCACCTGCTAAAGGCAGTTCAAGGTTCAAAGTTCAAAGTTCGAGGTTTAAGGGTTCGAAATGGCGAAGGTTTTTAACTTTTAACCTTTAACTTTGAACTTTGAACTAAACCTTAAACTTGGATTCCGTTCCTGCTCTGTGCTATTCTCCGGCCATGGACTTCCACATCATCGACAGTCACCTGCACTGCGGGGTCCAAAACGTCTCCTGGGGCTGGGAGCAGAAACGGCGCCTCCTGTTGGCCGCGGGTATCCGCGGGGTCGGGATCATCCCGCCGGTGGAGGACGTTTACGACCGCCTGGACCCCAAATTCACCGACACCCCGGCCTGGCAGGCCTGCCGCCGCCGGGCCCATCAGTATCTTTTGGAGCTTCAGGATCCGGATTTTTGCTTCTACCCCCACTTTTTCGTCTGGAACGACTTCGCCTGGGAAGAACTGAGGCCGGAATACGTGGCCGTCAAGTGGCACCGCCACCCCGATGAGCCGGCCTACCTTTATGACCAGCCCCGCTGCCGGGAGTTTTTGCAGGTGGTGCGGGAGCGCGGGCTGCCCATTCTGCTGGAGGAATCCTTTAGCAATACCCGATTTTTCCTGGAACGGCTGGCCCCGGACCTGCCGGTAATCATCCCGCACCTGGGAGGCCTGAACGGCGGCTATCTGCCGCTGCGGGACGCCGGCGTTTGGGAGCGCCCGCGGACCTACACCGATAGCTCCACCGCCGATCTCGCCGAAATTGAGGACTTTCTGGGGCGCTACGGCAGCAGCCACCTGCTGTTCGGCAGCGACCACCCCTTCGGCCAACCGCAAACCGAACTGGCCAAGATCCTCGACCTGAAACTGCCGAAAGCCGAGGCCCGGGCCGTGCTGGGCGATAATTTTCGCCGTATCTGCGCGGTGTCTCGTAGCGGGTCTCGAATGACTTAGAGCCCAGAATGCAGAGGTGAGGATGAAAAAAAGGGCGGGATCATCCCGCCCTTTTTTTAGCAGATTTTAAGCCGTTCCTCAGGCCTGCAGAATCCTTTCTTTCAATTGCTCCAGCATGGGCTCGAATTGATCCAGGAGCTGGCCGTGGAAGCGGTGCCATTCTTCCTGGAATTGCGGGATCTGCTCCACTTCCAGGTGCATTTTTTGGCCCGTTTTAGCCTCCATGGCCCGCTGCATCTGGGGGAGGCTTTGCGTAAACCTGGCCTTGAGCTGCTGCATGGCGTTGTTGCGGAATTGCTGGAACTGCTGCAGCAGTTGCTGTAACTCGGCCGTGAGACGGCCCATATTATTTTTGCTGCCGGCCACCAGCAGCAAACCGGCCACGGCCCGTTCCAGGCGCTCGTCCGCCTCGCCATTCCTGGGCAGACCGATGTTGCGTAAAAAGACTTCTTTAATCGCGATACGGGCCACGTCCTGGGCCTGGGGGGACAAATTCTTGAGCCCCGCTTCCAGGTCGCCTTCCCCATTAAGAAACTTAACCGCCAGGTGGCGCCCCTGCTCCTGATATTGCGCCGCGGCCATCTCCTCCGGGGAGGCCTTGCCATACCGCTCGGCCTTTTCCAGGGCCAACTCCAAGGCACTCTTGATTTCAGCCAACCGTGGCTCCCTTTCTCTCCCCGCCGGGGAGATTTAACATTTCGGCCCTCAGGTTAATTTCTTGGGGGGAGCAGCGGTCTCGGTTTTGCCTTCCCCGGCCGGGGCGGATGACTCCGAACTGACGGCCGGCTTGGTTTCTTCAGAAGTGCTGCAGGCAGCGGCGCCGGTGCGATTGCCGCTGTAATCCGTCACATACCAGCCGCTGCCTTTCAGATGAAAGGCGCAGGAACTGATAAGCTTGCTCATACCACCACCGCAGGCCGAACAGGTAGTGAGAGGGGCTTCCGAAATCTTCTGCCACTTTTCCACCACCCGGCCGCAGGCGGCGCATTGATACTCGTAAATGGGCATACTGCCAAACCTCCAGATCAATCTAACTATAATAACGAATTACCGGCGGTAAATCGAGTAAATTCAGAGGTGCCAAAATTTTTTGGGTCAACTGGTGTACCCGCGTCTCCTCTCGGGCCTTTTCCGTCTCTGCAGCTTCGAACAGGGCCAGGAACTGGCTGAAGCGGATAACATGCACCAGTTCGTGGGTGACGATGTAAAGTAATAAGGGAAACAGAGAGAGAGCCGGGGTGGCTTCCAGGGTCTTGAGGATGTTGTGGTCCTGGAGACAGACCCGGTAGAAGTCAAACCAGGCCGACTGCAGCGAGGAGTTGGGCGGACAGCCCTTATATTTGGCCACCAGGGCATGGGCGTGGGGGGAAATCTCCTCCCGGCTCAACCCTTCCAGGGTGAGGATATCATAGCGGGGCCGGCGCCAGTGGGCCGGGCTGAGCTTGAAGAAGTCGAAGGTCATCTCCTCGGCGATGACGGCCGCTTCCTCCAGGAGTTCCTTGTCCTGCGAATGAAAATGGCGCTGACCCATTTTTCTTTCCTTAACTAGTATAAATTAACTATGAAAAGTTGTTTTGTCAACTGCCTTTCAGTTTTCCGTTTTCATTTTTGGTTTTTGGCTCTCTGCTTTTGGTTTTCGGTTTTTGGGGTGAGAAAACCTGCCATATTCGGGTTATAATGCAAGCGCGGTTAATTCGTTTTAGACTGAAAACTGATAACTGATAACTGTCTTTATGAAACTGCCCCGCCAACTGGAAGCCCTGGCCCGGATGCTGGCCTACATGCTGGGCCATCACCCGGACGAGTTCGGCCTGGTGCTCGCCGAAGACGGCTCCTTACCCCTCAAGCAGCTCCAACAGGCGCTGATCCACGAACCGGGCTGGGGCTTCGTCCGGCGGCACCATTTGGACCAGGTGATCTCCCTAATGCAGCCACCCGCTTTTGCAGTGGTGGAGGAGCGTATCCGCTGCCTCAAGCCCGGGGCGGCCCCGCGGCGCCGTCCCGGGGAGCCCCCCCCTACCCTGCTCTACCTGGCCATCCCTCCCAAGTCCCATGAGCGGGTGTGGCAGGAGGGTCTCAAGGCGGCCGCCGGCCAGGAACTGGTGCTGGCCCGCAGCAAAGAGACGGCCCTGAAGCTGGGGAAACGCCGCGCTCCGGCACCGATTCTCATTACTATCCAGGCCCAGGCTGCGGCCAAATCCGGCCTGTCGTTTGCGGGCTATGGAGAAGAGCTCTTTTTAGCCTTGGCCCTGCCCCGGGAGTTCCTGCAAATGCCGGCGCCGCCCCCGCCTTCGGTGCAACCCAAGCCGGCCCAAGCCGCGGCGGCGCCACCCACTCCGGGGACCTTTATCGTGAATTTTGCCGAACCGGTCCCGAAACCACCCCGGCCCCGCGGTAAAAAAGAGGAGCCGGCCTGGAAGATCGGGGCCCGGGCCCTCCGCAAGAAGCGCCGCACCGAGCGCTGAGCATAAAGGTTGACCGCACCGCCCAGGCTAACCTTTCCTTTAAGGATAGCCGGACCAACGGCTAAAATATTCGCAAGGGGTCCAGGCGACAACCGGACCTCGAAATGAGATTGCTATGACCCTTTTGCAGATTATAGTTCTCGCCTTGATTCAAGGAGCAGCGGAATTGCTGCCGGTCTCCAGTTCGGCGCATGTCATCGTGGCGGAGAAGTTAATGGGTCTTGATCCCACCAGTCCGGAAATGACCCTGCTCCTGGTCATGCTGCACACCGGCACGATGGCCGCCGTGATTCTTTATTTTTGGAGTTCATGGAAAGAGAACTATTTCGCGGCGCGCCCGGCCTTTTGGAATTTCGCCCAACGGGTAGCCTTTGCCACCTTCCTAACCGGTGCCATAGGCTTGACTCTGAAGTTTCTTATTGAGAAATTCGCCCTCAAGGGTGGGCCTCATGCGGAAATTGAACTCATCTTCGGCAACCTGGCCCTCATCGGCATCGCCCTGGGGACGGTGGGCTTGTTGATTATTTATGCCGGGGTTCGAACCGAGCGCTCGCATCGCCCCTCCCGTTCCGGCCTTCAAGGATCATCCTGGATTGGCATCGTTCAAGGCCTCTGTCTGCCCTTTCGGGGGTTTTCCCGCTCCGGCGCCACTATCTCCACCGGCCTGCTGCTGGGTATTTCCAAAGAACGGGCTGAGGAATTCAGCTTCGCCCTGGCCGTGGTGCTGACCCCGCCGGTGATTGTTCGGGAGGTCTTGAGATTGTTGAAGGCCCAGGCGTCGCTGCTGCCTCCCGGCGCCAGCGTCTTCTCGCTCTTTGTCCCCAGCCTGCTGGGCATGGGGCTCAGCTGCCTGGCCGGATTGTTGGCCCTCAGATGGCTGTCCCTTTGGCTGGAACAAGGTCGTTGGCAACTTTTCGGGATCTACTGTCTTTTGGCCTCTGCCGCGGTCCTGACGCTTTATAAGTTGGGCTATTAGCCCTGTAGCCATGAGAGATGCTGCCCAACCCCCACCGCTAAGTGTCATCATCGTCCTGGGGGCTCGCCTCAACCACCGGGGCGAGCCCGGCCGGGTAGCCCGGCTGCGCCTGCTTCATGCCTTGGAGATCTGGCGGGACAGCCCGTCCGGCTGCCGCTTCCTCATTACCGGCGGGCAACGGCCCGGCACGGTCACTTCGGAGGCCCGGGCCATGGCCCGGTGGGTCCTGGCGTGGACCGAGGCCAACTGGGGCCCCGAGGTTCGGCAACAACTGGCCCCGTGCCTGCTCCTGGAGGAGGCCAGCCTCAACACCGCGGCCTCGGCGGCCAACACCCTGCCTCTGGTGCAGGCTCTGGGAAGGCAGGCGGTGGGCCTGGTGAGCGACCGCCTGCACCTGCGCCGGGCCCATTATCTCTTCCGGCGCCATTTCGCCCGGCAGGGCATAACGCTCCACCCCTTGCCAGCCCGGGGTCTGCTGCAACATTACTGGCGCCAGCGCCGCTATCTCTGGCTCACCAAGATGGCCTTGCGGGAGGGCGGCGCCTGGCTGAAGGTCTTGGGAAACCTGGTCCGGGACCAGCGGCGTCGACCCTAGCCCAGAGATGGGGCAGCCATCTCCAGCTGCAGGGAAGTTATCCTTAAATTTCTGCCAGCTCCAGCCTATTGTATAATTTTGCAACATTTAATCCCCAGGTGCCAAAACTCAACAATCGAACCTGAAAAAATACTTGACACTAATTCTGAATGGGATTAAAAAGGTCGGGAGCAAAAGAAAATCTTCACAAGAAACCCAACGGGATCAATCATGCTGGAGATCAAACGCCCCGTCAGCGCCCCTTTAAGTCCCGAGCAAGTAGCCGCCATCCAGGAAGTCGTGGCCCACTATAAGGCCGTCAAAGGCGGCCTGCAGCCGGCCATGCACGCCGTGCAAGGCCTGTGCGGCAACTGGCTCCCCCTGGAGGCCTTGCAGCTCATCTCCCAGGGCCTAGATATTCCTTATCCTTACCTGTATGGCGTCATGAGCTTCTACACCATGTTCTCCCCGACGCCCCGGGGTAAGTACCTCATCCGTTTTTGCGAATCCCCGCCCTGCCACATCTGGGGTGCGGATGACCTGGTGGAGGTAGTCAAGGCCGAACTGGACCTCAAGCACGTGGGAGATACCACCGCGGACGGCCTCTTCACCCTGGAGCACACCGCCTGCCTGGGGGTCTGCGAGGTCTCGCCGGCCATGCAGATCAACGAAGTGGTCTTCGGCCACCTGACTCCGGAGCGGATTAAGAATATCATCGCCGACTACCGGGCCGGCAAGCCGGTGGACTATAAGACCCTGCCCCGCACCACCAATGCCCTGAGCGACTATACCGCCAGCGGCGACGAACTGGTGCTGCTGGCCAACGTCGATCAGATCGACCCCCTGAGCCTGGAGGCCTACCTGGAACGGGGCGGCTACGAAGGCCTGAAGAAGGCCCTGTCCCTGAGCCAGGAAGAGGTGGTCAACACCGTCAAGGATTCCGGCCTCCGGGGCCGGGGCGGCGCCGGTTTCCCCACCGGGCTGAAGTGGTCTTTCACCCGGCCTAACCCCAATTCGCCCAAGTATATCGTCTGCAACGCCGACGAAGGCGAGCCCGGCACCATTAAGGACCGCTACATCATGGAGGGCGATCCCCACCGGGTCCTGGAAGGTATGGCCATCGCCGGCTACGCCGTGGGCGCCAATTACGGCTATATCTACGTGCGCGGTGAATATTACCTCTCCATGTTCCGCCTCAATAAGGCCATCGAAGCCGCCACCGCCAAGAATCTTCTGGGCGACAACATCCAGGGCTCCGGTTTTAACTTCCACATCCAGGTCCAGACCGGCGGCGGCTCTTACGTCTGCGGCGAAGAAACCGCGCTCATCGAATCCATCGAAGGCAGACGGGGCAATCCCCGGGTCAAGCCGCCCTTCCCCGGTGTCGTCGGGGTGTGGAACAAGCCCACCATCGTCAACAATGTCGAGTCGCTGGCCGCCGTGCCCGCCATTGTGGTCAACGGCGCCGAATGGTACAAGTCCAAAGGCACCGAAGACGCCCGAGGCACCAAGATCTTCCAGGTG
>JAPLJC010000197.1 GCA_026388765.1 Deltaproteobacteria bacterium | reverse complement strand
GGAGAAGGGAATGCCGATCAGAGCAGATAGGTGGAAGACGGTCTGCACACCCCTTACTGCTTTTCTGACCCCATTTGAATCTCTAATATCTCCTGAGAAGACTTCAATATGCGAAAGCTTCTTTTCACTGATAGATTCAAGCCAGCCCCAGGAATTGAAGGAATTATAATAGACAAAGGCCTTAACTTGACAACCCATATCCAACAAGGCTTCGACTAGATGACTGCCAATGAATCCATCAGCCCCGGTAACTAACACTTTCTTGCGCAAAGCTCCATACCCTTTATTTCAGGAAAGGTCCATCATCTGAATAATTCGTAAGTTCGAGAGGCTTTTATAACGTATTTCTCAGGGCATTTAACTAATTACCTTTGTATATGCTACATACTGGACGTTTTTCCCCTGGAAATAGTTGGCGACTCTGTCCGGTTTGCACTATCGACTCATAGAGAGACCGAGGGCCGGCTGCATCAGGAAATCCCTCTGAACTTCAGGCATCTTAAGAAGACCCCGAACGGCAAAGTCACTTTGTCTCTTTTATAACAGCGTTCGGCTTCAGGTCACACCTATTTGATCACCACCAAATGAGCATTCAGAAGTAAAGGCTACCTTAGGTGGTGTCAGGTGGCGCCCCAATTTTCCGCCGAACCTGCAGCGGTGCGTAATCTTTTCTCCGAGTCCTTGCTGATTCAGCAGACCAGCGCCACTTTCTTGCCGTCTGGGGCAGGCGCGCTCTCATCTTGAGCTGCCGTTCCACCGGCCAGCGCCTTGATTGGCGATACGGCATCGCTTGCGGCTCGATTCAACTGCAGCACATCCTGGATGTTACATTGCGCCACGTATTCATGGAGAATTTCTCCAAGCTTGCTCCTGATGGCCTGCGCATCATGCGAATTGACGATCCGGTAGAGGTCTTCGAGTGCGGCGTCAAGGCACTGGGTAAATTCACCCTGGCTGTTTTTGCCATTCCAGCCGTTGGGCCGGAGTACCATGATCTTTTCATGCTTTGTGTTTACGACGCCTTCGCCCTGGGTGATGAGTTCTTCGTAAAGTTTTTCCCCCTCCCGCAAACCGGTGAAGATAATCTCCACGTCTTTGCCCGGTTTCTTACCCGAGAGCCGCACCAGCTCCTCCGCCATCTTGGCGATATTGACCGGCGTTCCCATCTCCAATATAAAAATTTCTCCCCCTTCGCCCAGCCCGGCTGCCTGGAGGATAAGTTGGGCCGCCTCGGTGATGGTCATGAAGTAGCGGGTCACCTCGGGATGGGTCACCGTAATCGGGCCACCCTGTTCCAACTGCCGCCGGAAAAGGGGGAGCACCGATCCCGATGAGCCGATAACGTTGCCAAAGCGCACCGCCATAAAGCGCACGCCGTTTCCTTGCCGGGACTGCAAAATAAGCTCTGCCAGGCGCTTGCTTGCGCCCATGACATTGGTCGGACGCACTGCCTTATCCGTCGAAACCAGCACGAAACGCTCCACCCCGTATTGCAGCGATAGATCCATGACGACCTGGCTGCCCAACACATTGTTAGAAATTGCCTCCCAGGGGTTTATTTCCAGTAAGGGGACGTGTTTGTAAGCCGCGGCATGAAAAATCAGGTGCGGCCGATATTTGCTGAAGACATCGTTCATCAGCGGCTGGTCCTGCACCCGGCTGAGGATGCACTGATACTGGTGGAAATTCAGTTCATGCTTCAGCTCCATCTGGAGGTTAAAGAGGTTCACCTCGCTGGCATCCACCAGGATAAGTTCTTTCGGGTCGAACCGGATTATTTGCCGGCACAGCTCCGAGCCGATGGACCCCCCCGCGCCGGTCACGAGCACTCGTTTCTCTTGCAGATAGCAGCTTATCTCCGCGATATCCAGTCTCACCGGGGGGCGGCGCAGCAAATCTTCGTATTTCACATCACGCAAGCTTTTGATACTAACCTTCCCGTCTATGATGGCGCCGATTTCCGGCAGGGTCCGGTAGGAAACATTGCAACTCTTGCATATCTCGATGACACGCCGCATCTGGGCGCCGGTGGAGCGAGGGATGGCAATGAGGACTTCATTAATTTTTTCCCATCCGACAATTTCAGGAAGCATGTCTACACCGCCAAAGACTTGCAACCCGTGCAGACTCCGTCCCCATTTGGTGCGGTCATCATCGAGGAAGCCCACCACGTGGTAGTCCAGGTGCTGATTGTCGAAAATTTCGCGGAGCATCTTTTCACCGGCTCCGCCGGCACCCACTATGAGGACGGATTTAGCTTCTGACCGGGGACTCCTGAGGCTCCAGTAGCAAAAAGGCCACAGTCCTTCGGAACTGTTGGCAGCCCTGTAGAAAAGGCGAATACCTATGCGTAGCCCGCCAATCACGAGAAAGGTGAGAATGGCGTCAAGCAGGAAAATCGAACGGGGGATGCCCTGGAAGCCGTAAAAACAGAGAGTGGCGACAATATAATAAATCATGGATAAGAGGCTGGCCTGCCCCAGTCGCCAGAAATCATTCAGGCTGGTGTAGCGCCACATGCCCCGATACAGACCAAAGAAGAAGAAGATTAAGGTCTTGCCGGGTAAGAGAAACGGCGCCAATCTTAATATTTGAGCGCGGTAGAATGGGTCCAGGATGAAGTCAAAGCGCAGCAGATAGGCCCCGATGAAGACCGTAACGAAGATTACCAGATCGGCTGTCAGGACGATGTAGAATCGGCGATTGTGAAATTGGGCGAGCATTTTCCGGTTATCAGCTCATAAACGATAGGAACGTTAGATGATCTTTGGTTATTGGTTGTTCTGGGAGACAGGATGGCTGATGGATTAACGAACAATTCGGGTGCCGTTGAACACAATATTTTTGTGACATCACTGCCCCACGCTTCGAGTTGCTAAAAGTAGCGTATTTAAATTACTTGCCTTCATAGTATTTTGAATAATATTTGTAATGGTTGTAGTAATAATAATAGCCTCCATAAGTTTGTCCATGGACGCCTACCGAGTTTAGCACGACCCCGAGGACGGGAGCCTGGCTGAGGAGCTGCTGAGCCAGGCGGCCGGCGCTCTTGTGGGTGAAATCATACTTAACGACTATCAAGACGCCGTCTACCAGTTGGGAGACAAACCGGGCATCGGCAAAACCCAGCACGGGGGGCGTATCGATGATGATGTGGCGAAACTGCTGGCGGAGTTCCTTGAGCAGTTCCTTGAAGAGCTCGGAGTTCAAGAGATTCCCGGGGCTGGGAGGTCGGGCCCCGGCGGTTATGATGGTCAGGTTGGGGATGGCAGTGGGGCGGAGAATCTCTTCCAGAGTGGCGCTGCCGGTGAGGTAATTGGACAGACCGGGCTGGGACTCGACCTGGAAGATCTTGTGGATCCTCGGTTTCCTCAAGTCGCAATCGATTAAGACCGTCTTGCGATCATTCAGAGCGTAGGATTGGGCCAGATTGGCCACGAGCATGGTTTTCCCTTCATTGGGATTGGGGCTGGTAACCATGATGGCGCATGGAGGCCGGCCCGAAACGGAGAGCATGAGGGAAGAGTAAATTTGGGAGATAGCTTCACTAACCTGGGATTTAGGATGTTTGTAAACCATCAAATCCATATCTACAGATTCAGCACTGCCCTCGCTTCTCCGCTGGAGACGGGGAAGATAACGCCACATCAGTGACGTATTGGCTTTATTCTGACGAGTGAGGGTTAACCTGCCGTTGCTGCCCAATAGTGGCAGAATCCCCAGTGAGGGTAAACCACAGGCTCGTTCCAGGTCATCCAGAGATTTAATGGAGTCGTCCAGATGCTCCATAAGGAAGGCCAAGCCCAAACCTAACATCAAACCCAAACCCGCAGCCAGGGCCAGATCGCGCCTAGTTTTGGGCTTGAAAGGTTTGTCCGGCAGCCGCCCCGGATCGATGACCGCCACGTTGGAAGGCACCATGGTACCGGCGATGCTGGCTTCTTTCACCCGGGCCAACAAGGCCTGATAGAGCTGCTCATTGGTCTGGGCATCCCGTTTCAGGATTTGAAAGTCGGCGAGATTATCTTGCAGCTTAATCATCTGCCCTTTCTGGGCCGTAAAACTCTCGTACAGGAGCTTCTCTGCCCGGTTGGCGGCTTCATAATCCGCCTTGAGGCTTTCCTGGAGTCGTTGGACTTCGGCCTGGAGACGGGTCCGTAATTCGGCCAGGTTGGCCCGTTCGGCCTGGAGGTCCGGATGGTCGCCCCGAAAAACTTTCTGCATGGCCGAAACCTTGGCCTGTTCGACTACCAACTGTTGGCGCAATGTCGCCACCAAAGGATTATTAACAATCAGCGGGGTGTCGGGGCCTTTAGCCTTAATCTGCTGATATTGCGCCTCCTTGGCCATTTTCTCAGCCTGGGCCTTAGTGAGCAAGCCTCTTAGATCGATGAATTTCTGGACTACGACGTTATCTTTGTCTTCCAAGGTGTAGGTATCGGTTTTTTGCCCGAATTTATAGAGCTTCTTCTGGGCTTCCTGCACCTTGCCCGCCATTTCCATAAGCTGCTTGTCCAACCACTTTCTTACCAAGGCGAAGGACTCATTGCGCCGGTCGATGGACAGGTACATGTATTCATCGGCAATGGCATTGACTACCCTTTGAGACAGCCCCTTATCAGGAGATTGAAAAGCCACCTCCACTAAGTATGCATTCTTGACCGGGGTGACCTCGATGTTTTTCTGAATGAGGCCCGTGATGGCATCTCCAATCTCAGCATCGGTTGTGCTCGGCTTTTGCTCTCGGATAGACTTGAAATCAGGGTGGTCCTTCAGGTTCAAGGATAGCACGACACGCTGGGCCAGGGACCAGCTCTGCAGGATCTTGTATTGGGTCTGCAGGAACTTGTCTGTATCACTACTGCCGGTGAGCTTGGACAGCTTGTCGTCTACGCTCACCTGGGAGCCGGGGTTGTCTTGGGTGATCTGCAGCGTCGCGGTAGTGCGGAAGATGGGCGTCTGAATGAAGGTATAAAGCGCTATTGTCAGGAAGATGGTGAGGAAGGTACCGATAGCCCACCACTTGCGTTTCAACAGGATATGGAGATATTCCTGTAGGCTCGTTCCCTGGTCCACCTCGTAACCATGGTCCATCGGCGGAGGTAGAGATGGAGACGAGTATGGAGACGGTACGGGAGAAGAGTATGGCGGTACCATAGGATGCTGATCATTACCTGACATCGCTTATATCTCCAGATAGTTATTCATGCCAAGTCAAAAAGGAATGGGAATTGCGGGCTGAGGTATTAAGGACTTGAAAAGATATAAAGCCATTTTCACCGTGCTCTCGTTGACCACTACCACATCGCTGCCTTTAATCGGAATATCCGGCTCATTTCTGGCAATGATGCTTTTCAAATTAACTTTAATGCTCGTGGGATTTCCCTGTTTATCAAAGCGCATAATGTTAATACTGCTTGACGCTAATAGGGGGTCGACGCCTCCAGCCAACGCCACGGCCTGGGACACGGTCAGGTTTTCCTTGACTGCGATACTCTTCGGCTGTTTAACTGCCCCCATGACATAGGCAGTATCGGCAAAGGGGACATCAACGACATCGCCGTTGCCCACCAGGATGTTCAACTCCGGTGACCGCCCGCTTACCAAGCGACGAATGTCAATCACCACCACCACGGTTTCTGCCAGCGGGGTAGAAGTCCGGGAGGTCCCCGCCTTCCCCGTCCCGGCCGGCTCAGGGGCGTTCGGATGCCGGATAACAGTGATCACGTCCCCGGCTGGTATGCTGCTGGTTTGGCTCGCCAACCCGCCGGCCAGGGATAACACTTCCAGCAGGGTGCGGGGTCCGATGACTTCATAGGACCCGGGCTTTGCCACCGCGCCGGTGACGGCCACCCGCTGGTGGCGGAATTCCTTGACGGTCACCGTGATCTGCGGATTCACCAGGAAGCGGGCGTTATAGAGTTCCTCTAACCGTTTTTGGACCTCTTGGGGAGTCATGCCTGCTACCTTGACCACCCCCACCAGCGGCATGGCGATCTCTCCCTGGCCGTTCACCCGAAGCTCCCGGCTGAGATTGTCCTGGCCGAAAATGATGATGGATAGTTGATCTTCCGGTCCCACCTGATAATCTTTATAATTCACCAGGGAAGCCCGGGATGCCTGCACCATGAGCTGCTGTTGCAATTCCTTGTTGGGGTCCGGGGCCTGCATCTTCGATAAGGCCTGGGACGTGAGGACTTGCTGCGAAGGACCCTGGGCCAGCTCCTGCATGCGGGCCTGATGGGCGGCGCAACCTATCATGAGACCTAATCCTATGAGTATAAGGACGATGGAGCCCCATATAGGGCTTCCAGCCGGCTGTTTTAGTGAAAAATCATTTCCGTCTCCGACTTTTCGGCCGGAAAGAGCTGTACATGCTTCGATCAGTCTCTTGGGCATTTTGAGTCTTCCTTCAAGGTTGGGGCGTCCTTCATAAAAAGGTGGCAGAATCGAGTCCAGATAGTTAAGATTACTCAAGAGAAGGGTTAATTTGCTCCAAATGGGTGCTTTTTCGTATCATCCCAACCTTGACCAGAAAGACGGCCCCAGGTTATGGAATCTCTTTAGAATTAGAAGGAAGTCTTGCCTTTTAGGCGCAAATCATCTTTTGGTTTTTCTGCATTCCTGGTTTTTTTCCTTGAAATGCCCTCATCATGTAAGGATTTTAATAAATATCCGTCCAAGAATGACGTCGAACCAGAAATACTGGACTGGTTATATCCCTTACCAATAAGGCCCCTTCCCGAAGTGCCAAACTGCGCTCCCTTGCTTTGGGCGTTAGACATCCCATACTGCCTGGATGAAGGCTTAAAAGATTCAGCCTTGGGACTGCCACTTTCAGTACTTTTTTTGATGTCCGTGACCCTTGCCGCCTTTCTGTCTTTAGCTTTAGCCTTTGTGTCTTTAGCTTTAGAATTATGCCTATCTATTGATAGATCGAGACTTTGCTGGTCCTTGTTCACCATATCGGTTTGTAAGGGTTGCTGCTGCCCTTGGTCTTGGAGGTCATCTCGACCTTGAGCCCAGGCCGCTCCGCCTAAAAGTAATAAAGCCATCAAAAATGCCTGAAAAAACCGCTGCCACATGTTTTTAGGCTTACTCCGCCGCGCCGGAAAGAGGGACACAAATTTGCTTAATAATTCGGATAGCTGAAGGGAAAAAATACCGGTTCATCCGGAATGAGCTTTTGAAAAATTGTTACACATTCCCCAGTAGCGAATGCATTAAAGTGACATTTCCGAAAAACGTAACTTTCAGAAGATCCCCAGGGGCAATCCTTTGGTCTCAATTATTAACCAAGGTTTCCCGCCCTAACTGGGTCAGGAGTTGCTGGGGTTGGGTTTTTATTGGGGAAATGATCTCCTCAGGGTAAACTTACTGGGGAGGGCCGCCACACCCGAATAATCAAACCACTAGCAGAATTATAGGGAACCTAACTCATATTCTGTGACCTTAAGAATGTCTGATTAGGCTGATGCTGAATCGGCAATGCCTGGAAGTGATTATTCATCAACCTCAACGCTTTCCTCAGCTAACTCTGCGCATATTGATCGTCCCAAGAGTTCCACACCTACCACCAAACGCCTATTCCCTTTTTTAAGCCGCGAAATAACCCCGCTTGCGCCAGCCAGGGGGCCGTCTACTACCCGCACGCGTTTGCCTGGCGCTAATTTGGACCAGGTAAAGATTGGCTGGCCGCTGTTCACCAACGTCCGAATGCTGGCCACCGTCTCTTCGGGCACCGGGGTACACTGACCTTTGATTCCCAAGATGCGGACCACTCCGTCTTGCCTAATAATATGATAGTAGTCTGAGTAACTGAGGTCGGTATGCACGAAGAGATATCCCGGAAATAAAGGCACTTCCAGCATCCTTAATCTGTCCTGGCGACGGCTGCGCACCATTACTCTGGGGAGGAAGACCTCCTGACCTTTCATAGTCAGACCAGCTTCGACCTTGGCTTCATGACGGCTGCATGTGTGAATTATATACCAGGGTAGAAAGTTTTCTGGCTGTGCTTGCAACGAAAGTGGATTGCCCTCTTGAACATTTCTTAACACTTGCTGCCATCCTCAGGACACACTACCGTCCCTCAAATTACATATGGGGACATCATATAATCGCAATAAAAGCAGTAAGTTAAATTAGTTTTTGGTGGTATTTTGCCACAGAAAACATGGATTGTTTGACATAGCATTAAGATCAAAAGCCGGTTTGAGACTTGATGATCTTGACCACAATTTAAAGAACTTTCCTGCCCGGTTGAATTTCCTTAATTCTCGTATCGCCATGCATATGGAAATTTTAAATGAAAGGATTCCGGTTTGCAAGTTTTTCGTTGAGCTTTCCGGATTCTCGTGCAAACTGGAAAATTTCCGGTCGTGTTCATTAAAGGTGGCTCGAGGTTGCCCGGGGCCTGCCGTCTGCTGTCTTTGAGATGGTGGAGCGCCGGAGGTCAATAAAACCCCTGGCTTGCCCCCGCCTTGCTGCCTTCAGATAATGACGGTACCCAATCTCTAATGCAGATGATATTTTCTCGGTTTTGCGCGTGAGGGCACCTGTCTCCTGCCTCAAATGTAAGCAAGCTCCATACCAAAGCTGGAAGTACCAATAAATTTCGATAGATACCCCATTGGAATTCATATTTTGCGAGGATAAATGTAAAGAAAGCTAAACAAGAGGTTAACAAACTCGAACCGACGATGAAATTTTAGTCTGAGCTTTGGCCAGGGGCGGGAAAGTAGATCCTACCTTTTATATCAGATAGTTATGCTGGTTTCCATCTTTTCCTGCGGAATAATTCAGGTTTATGAATGAAATGCTCTGACGAATTGTTAATTTCAGTCATTTCCCAAGTTAGCAAAACTTTCTTTATCGATAAGAACTCGCCTGCATTTCAAATAACCGCGCATACTTACCGCCCCTCTGAATTAACTCGCTATGTGTACCGCTTTCGATTATCCTCCCATTTTCCAATACAAAGATATAATCTGCCAGCCTGACTGTGGAAAAGCGATGACTGACGAGCAGAACCATGCGGTCTTTAAAAATATGCCGGAAGGATTTAAAAACCTCGTATTCCGCTCGGGCGTCCATCCAGCTCGTCGGCTCATCCAAAATGATTAGTTGGGCTTCTCGCAGGAAAGCGCGGGCCAGGGCCACTTTCTGCCATTCGCCCACGCTGAGCTCTCCCTGGTCCTCAAACTCATGACCCAAAACGGTCTCGTACCCCCGGGGCAACTTTTTGATAAAATCATCGGCTCCTGTCTGCCGGGCCGCGGCGTAAATCTTGTTATCCCGGGAGTTTAGGCTGATGTCTCCCAGCCAGATAATCTCCCGCGCCGTCAGGCAGTAGTGGGCGTAATCTTGAAGAATGACGCTGACTTCTCGCCTTATGTCGCCGGGATCAAATTGGCGCAGATCAATCTTGTCAATGGATATATTGCCACTTACCGGGTCATAGAGCCGGTAGAGGAGCTTGATAAGAGTCGTTTTACCTGAGCCATTCTCACCCACTAGGGCCACTACCTGGCCCGGCAAAATCTGGAGACTGATATCCTCCAACACGCCTCTCTCCCCGGTGAGATAATGGAAATTGACCTGATTCAGGAGAATCCCTTCCTTTATCGGGCGCGGAAAAGGTGTTGAAGTAGGTGGCTCCACGAGTTTTGGCTTGAGATCGAGAAACTCGCTAAAGTTGGCGAGAAAGAGGTTATCCTCGTAAAGGATAGTCAGACTGGTCCAGATTTCCTGAAGAGATCCCTGGGCCCGCTGAAAGGCCCCATAGTACATAACCATATCCCCGATGGTGATGGCCCCCTTAATTGTCTGGAAGGCAACAAAAGCCAGAGCTCCGAAAATCGCCGCCGTGGCACTGGCCTGGGTGATCAAATCCGCCAAGGAACGCCTGGCGGAAATTTGCAACTTTTCAACCCGGAGCTTCTTTCTTAACTCCCGGAACCAATCCATGAAAAGCGAACCCAGGCCAAAGAGCCGGATCTCCTGAGCATGGCCCCCGTCTGTGAGCATCCAATGATAATAATGGGCTCGCCTTTCAGCCTGGGTATGCTGGCGCTGCCAATCGTACATCTGTTTGGCGTATCTCAAGCGTATCAAAACCCCGGGGACCGCAGCCACAAAAGCATGGCAGCAACCCACCAGCGAAATACGACTAGCAAACCTCCCATGGTTACCAACGAGATGCCGCTTTGACCTAATTGCATCAGGCTGTTCATTATCCTGGTCGGCCTGTAAGTAGCCTCCTGCTGGGCCCTGTGCAGGGTGTCGTAATACTTGGGGTCCTCGTAATACTCCAGGTCCACCGCCACCGACTTGCCGTGGATGACGTCGGCCACGTGGTCAGTGACCACCTGGGTCTGGGCCTCTTTGACAATCTCCGTGAGGGAGCGGCAGCAGGCGGCAAACAAAGCTACGGCAGCCGCAATGGCGATCAGTAGGATGACTTTACTTAAGGCCGCGGATTTTTCAGGTGACACCAAACCGGCGGTGACAGCATCTACGATGAGCTTCATCAGGTAGAGAGAAACCAGGGGAAGCAGGCCCTGGATCAGGATGAGCCCAAAATTGGCCGCGGTCCAGCCCGGGGCGCTGCGCCACACCAAGCGCAGGGCGCGCTCCAAGTGGAGGCTGTGCCTGATCTTATCTTTGATGGGTTCAGCAGGCTTCATGGGTAATCACTGGTTAAGGAATGAAAATGCCTGTTCCAGGCCTTCAAGCTTATCACAGACGCGCCGGACCGCAAAAGTGATACTTGTCGCGCTGGATGGCAGTCTTTGATGGGCTTAAAAGAAAAGTATATAAGCAGTTCCTGGTGAATTGCCCACTTTCTTTGGATATATGGAAAGGCGCTCTTCGGTAGCAGACCCTGACGTTAAAATCCGCCTCGATAGCGATTTACCCGATCTCTGGTCCCCCAAAATCGTCCAGTTATGGCAGCCGTTACTTTGCAGCCTCAGTACCGCTAAACTGAGGCAGGTAAATTTCCAAAATATTTCATCCTTCAGCCAACGCCGGGGGGTCCACGAAAAGGATGGCATCCCACCCAATCAGGCTGTATTCCCGGGGAAGCTTCGTGTAATCATTGCAGGTGGCGATCACGAATACCTTTGACGTGCGATCGTTCAGCCAGTTCAAGAAGGTACCGCCCGCCCTTCGGGTCGAGGCCGCCGGTGAAAAAACCGCCATCCCCCAGCCCCTCCCAATAGGCCTGGAGTTAGTTCCCGATCAAGGGGTACGGATAGCCTTTCCCGCAACTTTTTTATCTTTAGGCAAAAAAATTACGGTGAAAGAAAATAAATTTTGGGGCAGATTCCCCCCAAGATGGAGCCAAAATCCTCAACCTATCTAAATCTCAAAGAAATTAGCCAAATCTCAAAGAAATTAGCCTTACTGTCCCAAGTGTTAATCATCGAATAATTGGGAAGGGGAAGAGGGTCAGGCAGATGCCGGGAGCTTCCGATCCCGAATTTTGTCGCCGGAGAAGGAAGCCGACCACAACGACAAGCAGATTATCTGGCCCAAAAAAACTAATAGGCCGCCCAATAGAAGGCAGGCCTAATCAAGAGGAGCAGGATATGACATTATTTGACCAAGTTAAGACAATTATTGACCGGGAGTCCAGCAGCCATGCAACTGATGAGGTTAGGGAAGGGGAGACCCCGCAAGCGACCAGCATTGTTCCCGGATTTATTTCTCCAGGGGTAACCGTAATGGTAGCTGAACCCAAAATGGGAATGCCTATTTTGGGTCTGGGCCTGGCCCTGGAGGTGGCCAGGGGTGGCAAGGTGTTCGGCACGGAGGTAAAAGCCCAGCAGGTCTTGTATCTGGCCCCCAAAGCCACCGAGCCGCGGACGCGGGAGCGCCTTAAAAAGATGCTCCAGGGTGCTGATTGCCCGGTTCGGCTTGAGATGGTTTTCAAATCAATGCACCTGGACGAGCCAGGCTTCGAGGAGCTGGAAGCCAGGTTAACCGCCAATCCTGAGACCCGGTTGGTATTCATCGAGATGTACCGCAGCCGGAAGCAGAGGCCTGACGAGGCCGGTCAGGAGCAGTTTAGCAGGCTCAAATCCATCGCCACTAGCTACCAGATCGCTCTGGTGGTGGTGCACCACCCACAGCAGGCCGGCTTGGCAGATTTCTTTGATCCGGCTAGCGGATCGACCCGCATGATCGTGGCGATCGATACCTTTGCCATCTTGGATCGCCGGCCCTACCAAAGGGGGGCCACTCTCAGTATTTTAGGCCGTAATCGTAAGAGGCTGGAGTTGGCCTTAAATAAGACTACGGGCGGTTGGGAGGGGCCGAGTCCAGGAAGAGAATCGCGTCTAACACAGGCAAGGCAAGAGATCGTGACCCTATTCCGGGAAAAGCCGGGCGTTTGGCGCCACCAGGCCATTGTCGAGGAGTTGGGTAAAAGCAAAACTAATGTGGCCAACCTGCTCACCCAGTTGCGTAAACAAGGGATTATCAGGAAGCCCTACCATGGGCATTACTGCCTTATGGATTACTCCCATAAACCCTGGCAGGTGGAAGGCCGTATATCCAAGAAAAGGCAACGGATGATGACGCCGGAAGAGTTAGACGCGGCTATTGACCGTTTATCAGCCAAGATAAGCAAAGATATCGAATCCCTTTGCGATGAGAATTTCCAATGAACTTTTGGCCGGCCTGGGGGTGGGGGTCACGGAAAATGCGGTGAAAGTAGTGAATCTATGGCATAAGGCTAATCATTATCACTGGTTATATCTTTACGTGTCAGTGAAACTTCCGAGAAGTTTAAGCGGAGAGACCATGAATCTGCGGATGGGGGCCACCAAGCCGGTCGCTCAGGGGGGGCCTAGACCCCGAGATCAATGAGGCCACCCATCGGTGCCAAGGTATTAAATATCTTATATTTTAGGCTTGCTGATGTGGTCCACAAAAAAAATACCGGAGATAATCATTATCTCAAAATCTTAAAGTCCTGGGAGAGAATCAGGACTGATACTAAGGGGGTTACCCAGTGAAAAAGAAAATGAGTTGCCAGCCTTCCCCTTTACTGGAAGGCCTAATTAATCATGAGGAGAAAAATTATGTCTTTAGCTGATCATGTAAGACGTTATGGTGGTGGGCCCTCCACCTACACGGCCCAGCAAATTATGGACCTGGATTCTTCTGAGCCAACCACCCTTGTGCCCGGCTTCATCTCCCAAGGTGTTACCCTACTGGTCTCCAAACCGAAGATCGGCAAATCTTATTTGTGTCTGCACATTGGCCTGGGAGTACCAGCGGTGGCAAGGTGTTAGGGGTTGAGGTGCCGGCCCATGATGTCTTATATTTAGCCCTGGAAGATACGCCTGCTGATATGAAGCAGCGGCTTCAGAAGGTGCTTGGCAGTGCTGCTGCTCCGGATAGGCTTCATATAATATTCAAGTGGCTCACGCGTGCGCTTGGCGGCTTGAAAGATTTGGACGAATGGTTAGTGAAGCACCCGGAGACCAAGCTGGTAATGATTGATATCCTCGGAAAGATTTGCGACCTGAATCAGGGGAATTATCATGCCGATTATGAGATCATCTCTAAGTTCAAAGACATCGCCACTAGTCGTAAAATTGCCATAGTTTTGGTGCACCATTTGCGGAAAACTGGGGCCGGGGACGAGTTTGATCGGGTGAGTGGCTCCACCGGCCTGACCGGCGCCGCAGATACCATTGCCCTCTTGAATCGTAAACGCTTGCAAACGGAGGCTACCCTCTTGATTTCGGGCCGGAATCAGAAGGAAGCTGAGCTGGCCCTGAGATTTGATGAAACCACCGGCATTTGGGAGATTCGGGAGCAAACCGAGGGGAATCATCTCACTCCGGAAAGGCAGGAGATTGTGGATCTCCTTAAAAAGGCATCTGAGCCCTTGAGACAACAGGATATCGCCCAGGCCCTGGGCAAAAAGAGTGCTAACGTGGGTAACCTGCTGAAAAAGATGATTAAACAAGGGATTATTGAGAGGATCAGTTATGGGCACTACCAGCTCAAAGGCCCACCGGCGCCTGGCTCGGGAGTTAGGAGCAAATTGTTGGATAAACGCCGCGGTTGAGGGTGGTTGTGCCCGTATTCAGGAGGGGCAGGGTTTTTTATTAATTCAGGCGGACCAGCCGCTTTTTCCGGCCGGGACTAGCCCTTGGTAGCAGGCCTGGATTATCCTAGATCTACCCGGCAAGCAGGGGTGGCCAGATGGGCAAGGCCGGATTGGTCTCCGGCCATCCCAACCGCCCTGCGGCCCTGGTACCTGGCCGCACCCGCGGTGAGGCGAAGCTATCCCCCCCACCCAGGTAGCCACCTGTTGGCGATTTAAGAAACCAGCCCCAGTATGTAAGGCAATGCGGTGGGTGAACTCCTCTTCAAAGACCCCTTCCAGCCCGATCGAACCTTCCCTGATGATTCCCTGAGATAATCCATTCCCTGCCCCTGGCACTTGAAATCCAGGAAGAGCTCCCAGCAGGGTGGAGGCGGATTTCTAATCGCCAGCCTGGAGCCTCCTCAGGAGTTAGTGGCCTACCCCGGGCCCGGCTATGGCCACCAGAACCGGTAACTTGCAGGCGATCATTTAATCCTGCACCCTAATCGAGGCTAGAGCTGCCGCGGGGGCAGGGAGCCCAGCTGGCCAAGCTCTGATCACTTTGCCGCTACCCTACACACGCGGTAAGACCTGGCGCCTAGCCGCCTCCAGAACGGCAGGGGCCTCCAGGTATGGTAATCCGGGTGGTAATGGTCTGTGGCAATCAGCTGCCCGATAGCTCGGCAGATTTTCCGTGACCGGCAGAGAGCATAAGTCGAAGTGCTACCCCCGGCACGGAGTATCACCAGAATATTGGGGAGGCGTAAAAAATCCGTGTGAATAACACATGGAAATTATTTAACTAATTAAGGTAGCCGACTCAATTATCAAAAAAAATGAAAAAAAAATTGGCTTAGCGGTTAATTTCTCGGGGCCTAATCTGAATATATAGCAGGCGCGGTCGAGATTTAATTTCGGTTTAAGGGAGGACGTCTTGAGCAAAATTAGGTGGGTTAAGGTGCCAGAGGGTTATCGTTGTCCTTTTTGTCCTGATCATGTGGATGAAGATTTCCTGGTTTGGGAGACTCTGTTAGCCGAGCCGATTTGCGATGGTTGCACTTATGATATCTTTAATGCCCTGTTAGTGATACCGCCCGTAGATCTCTTGGACCCCGAGAAAATTCCCAGATTGGAGCAGCTCACCGGCAAGCCGGCCCTGGAATTGTCGCGGTTGGTGGTGCAAGAAGATATTGCCCTCCTGGAGGATAAAGAGAATCTGGAGAGGAAGATCCGTAACTCGCGAGAATTTCCGGGAGAGACGCGGGAGAAAATTGAAATGGAGTGGCATGAGAGGTTAGCCCAAATGAGGTCTCTACTGGCTGAGTTGGAAAAATTGGCTACAGAGAAAAAATGATCTTTTACCCACCAGAGGAACTCGGGAGATCGGAGACTTTAGGTCAAGATCGAGGTCCAAAGCCAAAGGCCTGTTTGGCAATGGTCTTTCCTCCTGAAAACCCCGGAAGCAGGTTACAGATGGCCAATGGACTGACGATAAACCCTTGCGGCCCTGGAGAAATCAAAAACCGAGCCGACCCTATATTCAAGAAAGCGTGCCGCCAACGCCGATCACGACCAATGGGCGGCAAAGGGATTTTTCACTAAAAGTTTAACAAGTTTTTCGAGGAGAAATCAGATGAAAGCTATAACCCAATCGATGCTGGGCATGTTCTTAAGGTGCCCCCAGCAGTTTGAGCGCCGCTATCTCCGAGGTGAGACCATCCCCCCAGGAATCGCCGCCCGCCGGGGCTCGGCGACTCACAAAGCCGCCCAGATCAACCACGAACAGAAGCTGCACACCAAGGAAGATCTGCCGGTAGGCGATCTCCAGGACGCAGCCCGGGATCATTACGTGAAGCAGGTCAAGGAAGAAGGGGTCTTTATCCCCAAAGATCGAATCTCCGAGAAAGAGCAACTCTTAACCGCTGGTTTAGAGGCGGCGGTGCGGCTCACCAAGCTTTACCGGGAATCCCTGGCCCCGGCCATTCAGCCCACCTTGGTGGAAGAACAGCTCAGTCTCGATGTGGGTCTGGATTTACCCCTCCAGGGGACCATCGACGTGCTCACCGAGGCGCATTGGCTGCCGGACCTGAAGACCGCCGACAAGAGCAAGTCCAGCGGGGAGGCCGACCACTCCCTGCAGCTCACCTTTTATGCCGGGCTGGTGGCCCACCACACCGGGAAATGGCCGGAGAAGATCAGCCTGGAAATCTTGGTGAACAACAAAGAACCAAAACTGCAGTCCTTGCCCACTACGCGGGGGCCGGAGGACTGGGCCAATTTAATCTTAAGGGTACATCTATTGCTGGCCCAGATCCGGGCGGGATTATTTCCGCCCTGCGATCCCGGTTCCTGGGTATGCTCCCCCTCGTGGTGCGGCTACTTCTGGACCTGTAAATACTCGCTCAAATGGAGATAGGTCATGGAAATCACTAAATGCCAAGCGTTTGTCACTTTTGCGGGAGTGGAGCCCTTTACCGGTGAAGCTGAAAACTATCCGGCCGGGACCGCTAATCCTCCCGTCCCCTTGATCCGATCCCAAACCCAATTTCATACCGCCATGGCCGTACAACGGCCCCGCAATCTGGATAAGGTGGTAGCCGCGGTGCTGCGGGAAGCCGAATTTGCCGGGGATGCCTTTTATTATTCCTTTCCCAGGGACGGCAAGAAGATCGAAGGCCCTTCCATCGGTCTGGCCATGGCTGTGGCCCGGGAGTGGAGCAACTGCGCCGTGCCGGTGGAATACTATGAAACCCCGACGGAATGGGTGTTCAATGCCCACGTCGTGGATCTGGAGCGAGGCTTCACCGTCTCCCGGGTCTTTCGCAAAAAGAAGGGTAATGGAGCCTTCAAGAAACTGGAGGATGACCGGGCCGAAGACATGACCTTCCAGGCGGCCCAAAGCCGGGCTATCCGCAATGTGGTCCTGGCGGGAGTACCCCGCTGGCTCACAGATCAGGCCAAAGACCGGGCCAAAGAAACGGTGTTGAAAGGCATCATCAAGGAAGGCTTGGCTGCGGCCACGGAGAGGGCCCTGAAGTTTTTAGCGGGTTACGGCATCAGCGATGCTCGGGTGATCGCCGTCTTGGGAAAACCGAAAATCGAGTGGGATTCGGAGGACATCGCGGCTCTCCGGGGACTGGCCTCCCAACTCAAAGACCGCCAGGCCACGGCAGAACAGTTGTTCCCAGCCACGGAGGCTCAGGAAAAAAGGCCCACAGCGGCAACCCCCGAACCAGAAACCAAAGTCAAACGGGGCCGGGCCCCCAAGGCCGAGGCCCCCGTGACGCCAGCTTCGCCTGCCAGTCTCCTGCCCCGGGCCGCTGCCCCGGATCAACTGCAGGCCATCCGCTTAGGATGTGCGGAGAAGGACATCGACCTCGGCCTAATCTTGCAAGGCCACAACGTTAGCCAACTGGAGGAACTGGATCACGACAGCGCCGCAATGGTGATAGACTGGATCGAGGGCCAGTAACCTGAGGGAGGGGCAGCCTTGCCACCCTTAATTAAAGGATTGACTATCCCCGCCTGTTCGCCATAAACTATCCACAGCCTGGGTAAAAGGGCGGGAATCCTTTCATGAAGATTAATCCCGCCACCGGGAAGGCGTACTCAAAAGATTGGGATGGGACTCCAGCCTTGGGCCGCTTAAAGGTAAAGGTATAAAATGGAGTTTGAGAGCGGCAGTCGCGTCGATCTCCGCCAACCGGACCGCCGCCTCCCTCAACCCCTCATGTGGTAGTGACCAATGTTGACCCGAAGCCAAGTAATGAACCTGCTCCGACCTTTGAAAGCGGAACTGGCGGAGCGGTACCGGGTGCGGGCACTGGCCCTGTTCGGCTCACTGGCCCGCCAGGAGCAAGGCCCTACCAGCGATGTGGACCTGCTGGTGGACTTCGCCGAAGGCGCCACCCTGTTCGACCTGGTGGGGCTGGGGCTGTTCCTGGAAGAAAAGCTGGGCTGTCCGGTGGACGTAGTGCCCCGTCGGGCGCTGCGCCGGGAGATTCGGGACGAGGCGCTGACCCAGGCGGTGCCGGTATGAGAAATGCCGTTTTATACCTAAAGGATATTCTGGCGGCCCTTGACAGCATTCAGGCATTTACCGCGGGTTTTGATGTTGCAGCCTTTCAAGAGGACGACAAAACCCTGAGTGCGGTGATCCGAAAATTTGAGATTATCGGCGAAGCCGCCAAGGGCCTGCCTGAGGTTATCCGGGAACAATATCCCGAAGTGCCCTGGAAGGAGATGGCCGGGATGCGGGACCGCCTCATTCACTTTTACTTTGGGGTGGACGTGCCGCTGGTGTGGGAAACGATTCGGCGTCGTCTGCCGGAGTTGCGGCGGCAAGTGCAACAGATCCTGGAAGAGCAGCAGCGCGAAGCCCCCTGACCGCGAAGATTTCCCTGAATTACTCGCTATTAACTGAATATCGGGTTGACGATCCCAGGTGGATGCGGCCAGGATTAAGTTGCCAATCAGTAGTGTCCGTTAGAAATTGCGCCTTTTTTGCCGATTCATGGATTCTTTCTCCTCCGCCGGTGACCGTGAAGCAGCTATCGACGACTCGGGAAGCAGTGCTTAAGAGACTGCGGCTGGCCCTGCCGTACCTCAGACGGCGGTACGGCGTGTGCGCCTCTCCCTTTACGGGTCCTTCGCTCGCGGCGCCGCGGGTGAGAACAGCGATGTGGACCTGCTGGTGGAACTCTCCCGCCCCCTGGGGTTGGAGTTCGTGTCCCTGTCCCAATATCTGGAGCGGAAGCTCGGGCGCAAGGTAGATTTGGTCACCTTTGAAACGTTCCGGCGAAGTTTGACCTCTCGGCGCTATCGTGAGATCGCCTTGAACATCCAGGAGTCCATGGCCGAGGTCCAGGAAGAGGCGCGATAGGGAATATCTCGCCGATGCGCTGGAGGTGGTCCAGCGCATTATCTCCTATACCGGGGAGCTTACATATGAGGAGTTCCTAGTAGACCGGAAGACCCAGGACGCGGTGCTCCGCAATCTGCAAGTGCTAAGAGAGGCAGTGAAGAGGCTCTCAGCCCCGTTAAAACAGGCGCGCCCACACCTGCCTTGGAAGGAAATGGCCGGGATGCGGAACAAGATGGTGCACGACTATTTCGGTATCAACTATGATATTGTCGGGGCCCTGGCCAAGGAAGAACTCCCGGCGCTGTTACCGTCTTTAACTTGCCTACACCCAGAAGGCGAGCAGATCTGACCTGCCACCAGGATATTCTGGACGCCCTCTCCTTCACCCCCTGTGGATCCCAAGTTTCACCGGAGGTTTTTCCAATTACCAATGGTTTGACGGGTTAGACTGTCAATCCCGTAACTTGGCCATGATGGCCGACGATAAATTTTCTTGACCTGTTGAGACGGCAGGAATTTACTTGGAATAACGAGAAAGGGGAGTCATCATTCCTTTTGCCCAGGAGCCCAGCGAACCCCCGCGTCTCAAAGTCAAGGTGATAGATTTTTAGGGGCGTGAGGGAGTGGCGGTGCTGGCCTGAGAAAAAATCGGTAATTCCTGATATACTTACATATTTCCAGATCCTATCAAATAGCGTAGAATTTGTGTAAGGAGTACCCACATGACCATACAACTTACCATAGACCTGCCGGAGGATGCCTTTTCCTTCCTGAGGACAAGTCCCACCGAATTTGTCGGGGAGTTGCGGCTTGCCGCCGCTGTGAAGTGGTATGAATTGGGGATGATATCTCAATCCAAGGCTTCGGAACTAGCGGGGGTAAGTCGTCAGAAGTTCCTGGTGGCACTCAATCGTTTCAAAGTCTCGCCTTTCCAGGTGACTCCCGAAGAAATTGCCAAGGAAGCAGTAGATGCCTAAAAAATGGGCGGTAAATGCTTCTCCACTCATCGTCCTGGCCTGGATTAACCATCTCTTTCTGCTCCAGCAGGTGGCTGAAGAGCTCGTAGTGCCGGCCGGAGTGGTACAGGAGATCGCCCAGGGGCCTAAAGATTACCCGGCCAGACAATGGCTGCTATCTCATGGGCAGGAACTGGTTCGTGAAATGCAGGTGATACCATCGGTGGTCATCGCCTGGAATCTTAGTCTGTGGGAGACCGAGGTTCAGGCCTGGGCTTATGAAAACCCAGGGTACGAAGTAATCCTTGATGACCGTGCCGCCAGGAATTTGCGCCCTGTCCTTGAATCTTCCTGTTCGAGGCACCATAAGTGTCTTGTTGCTGGCGAAAAGAGCTGGCCTTCTAAAGAAAATAACCCCAATTTTGCTTCAATTAGAGCAGGCAGGATTTCGCACCATAATCTCAGGGGCTAAGAAATTGGCAAAGGAAGGTTACATTCAGTTATTTCCCAAGTTAGTAAAACTTTCTTTAGCGATAAGAACTCGCCTGCATTTCAAATAACCGCGCATACTTGCCGCCCCTCTGAATTAACTCGCTATGAGTACCGCTTTCGATTATCCGTCCATTTTCCAATACATAAATATAATCTGCCAGCCTGACTGTGGAAAAACGATGACTGATGAGCAGAACCATGCGGCCTTGATAAATTTGCCGGAAGGATTTAAAGACCTCGTATTCGGCCCGGGCGTCCATCCAGCTCGTCGGCTCATCCAAAATGATTAGTTGGGCTTCTCGCAGGAAAGCCCGGGCCAGGGCCACTTTCTGCCATTCGCCCACGCTGAGCTCTCCCTGGTCCTCAAACTCATGACCCAGCACCGTCTCGTAGCCCCGAGGCAGCTTTTGGATAAAATTATCGGCTCCTGTCTGCCGGGCTGCGGCAAAAATCTTCTCATCCCGGGAGTTCAGGCCGATGTCCCCCAGCCAGATATTTTCTCGGGCGGTCAGGCAGTAATGCGCGTAATCCTGGAGGATGACGCTCACTTCCCCCCTAAAGGTCTTGGGATCAAACTGGCGCAAGTCCGTGCCGTCTATGGTGATAAGGCCGCTCACCGGATCGTAAAGCCGGCACAACAGCTTGATGAGGCTGGTTTTTCCCGAGCCGTTCTCACCCACCAAGGCCACCACCTGGCCGGGTAGGATCTGGAGGTTGATATCCTCCAGTACCGTTCTTTCTCCGGTGGGATATTGGAAATTGACGCCCTGTACCAGGACGCCCTGCTTGATGGGGCGGGGAACCGGTGTGGGGGTGAGAGGCCCCGCCATTTTGGGTTGGAGATCGAGGAATTCGGTGAAATTGGCAAGAAACAGGTTGTCTTCGTACAGGCTAGTCAGACTGGTCCAGATTTCCTGAAGAGATCCCTGGGCCCGCTGAAAGGCCCCGTAGTACATAACCATATCCCCGATGGTGATGGCCCCCTTAATTGTCTGGAAGGCAACAAAAGCCAGCGCTCCGAAAATCGCCACGGTGGCGCTAGCCTGGGTGATCAAATCCGCCCAGGACCGTCTGGCGGAAATTTGCAGCTTTTCAACCCGGAGCTTCTTTCTTAACTCCCGGAACCAATCCATGAAAAGCGAACCCAGGCCAAAGAGCCGGATCTCTTGAGCATGGCTGCCGTCAGTGAGCATCCAGTGATAATAATAGGCCCGCCTTTCAGCCTGGGTGTGCTGGCGCTGCCAATCGTACATCTGTTTGGCGTATTTCAAGCGCATCAAAACCCCGGGGACCGTAGCCACAAAGAGCATGGCGGCAAACCACCACCGAAACGAGATCAGCAACCCTGCCAGGGCTAAAAGCGAGATGCCACTTTGACCTAACTGCATCAGGCTATTCATTATGCTGGTCGGCCGGTACGTGGCCTACTGCTGGGCCCGGTGCAGGGTGTCGTAATACTTGGGGTCCTCATAATACTCCAGGTCCACCGCCACCGACTTGCCGTGGATGACGTCGGCCACGTGGTCAGTGACCACCTGGGTCTGGGCCTCTTTGACAATCTCCGTGAGGGAGCGGCAGCAGGCGGCAAACAAAGCTACGGCAGCCGCGCTGGCGATCAGGAGGATGACTTTACTTAAGGCCGCGGATTTTTCAGGGGCAACCAAGCCGGCGGTGACCGCATCTACAATGAGCTTCATCAGGTAGAGAGAAACCAGGGGAAGCAGGCCCTGGATCAGGATGAGCCCGAAATTGGCCGCGGTCCAGCCCGGGGCGCTCCGCCACACCAAGCGCAGGGCGCGCTCCAAGTGGAGGCTGTGCCTGATCTTCTCTTTGATGGTTTCAGCAGGCTTCATGGGTAATCACTGGTAAACGAATGAAAATGCCGGTCCCAGGGCTTCAAGCTTATCACAGACGCGCCGGACAGCAAAAGTGATAGTTGTCGCAATTAGATGGCAGTCGTTTAGAAGGAAGGTCTTAAATTTAAGGATTGAGGCGACGTTTCCTGGGGCCAATTTATTTATGGGCCCAAATGAGGGTCAGCCCCGCCAGGATGATCAGAAACACCACCAGATCTCCCCAGATCAGCCAGAAACGGGTCAGACCCCGGACCGGTTTACCGGCTTTAACCAGCTGGCGGCGCCCCAGGTTGTGCACTATCAGCAGCAGGAGGCCCACCAGGGCCAGAATCTCTCCGGACTTAAGACTGGGCAACTAACTCCCCTTTCCTCTGAAATCTGTGAGACCTTCACCACTGACGTGATCCTGGCTGGGGAAGGTTGTGAGGACTCAATCTCGCCTCGGGGCTGGCGCCTCCTTTGGGAAGGCGGGTTTTGGCGGACCTAAAAAAAGTGGCGGAGAGAGAGGGATTCGAACCCTCGGTGGAGATTTCTCCCCACACTCGCTTAGCAGGCGAGCACCTTCGGCCGCTCGGTCATCTCTCCTGACAAGACCAGACATAAATTTGGGGCTCTGGCGCCCCGATTATATTATTGCTTATCCCGTTTAAATTCAGTCGGTTATTTGGCGGAGGGAGTAGGATTCGAACCCACGGAGCTCAGCGCTCTGCGGTTTTCAAGACCGCCGCCTTAAGCCACTCGGCCATCCCTCCTCTGCTTGATTTTTACCATCCGCGCCGGTGGTTGTCAATGCAGGGGCGCGGTAACCCCGCCCCTACGGCCTAAAATTCATTTGGGGCGCTTATCCACCACCCGCTGGGTCTTGCCTTCGCTACGAGGCAGGATGTTGGGCTCCACCAATTCCACCCGAGGGGTCACCAGCAGTTCGTTTTTAAGCGCCTCGGTGATGCGTTTCTGCAACCGGGTGAGATATTTGAGATCCTCCTGGAAAAAATTCGCCTGCACCTCCACCTTGACGTGCATCAGGTCGCTAAAATCCTCCCGGCTCACTTCCACCAGGTAGTGGCTGCCCACCTCGGGCATGGCCATGAGGACCTGGTCGATTTGCAATGGAAAGATATTGACCCCCTTGACGATGAGCATGTCGTCGCTGCGGCCCTGGATGCGGGACAGCCGCCGGAAGCTCCGGCCGCAGGCGCAAGGGCGGTCGTCAAAGGAGGCCAAGTCCCGGGTGCGGTAGCGGAGTAACGGCATCCCCTGGCGGGTGAGATTGGTAAAGACCAGTTCCCCGACCTCCCCCGGACCCACCGGCTCCAGGGTCTGGGGTTGCACCACCTCCAGCAGGAAAGAATCCTCCCAGACGTGCAGGCCGTTTTGCTCCGGGCACTCAAAGGCCACTCCCGGGCCGTTCATTTCCGAGAGGCCATAGGAGTTGTAAGCCTTAAGGCCATAGGCCGCCTCGATGCGCCGGCGCATCTCCTCCGAATGGGGCTCGGCGCCGATGAAGGCGATGCGCAGCGGCAAGTCCCGGGGATCGAGCCCGTGTTTGGCAAAGGTGTTCAATAGATAAAGCGCGAAGCTGGGGATGATGTGGACCACGGTGCTGCCGAATTGCTGCAGGAGTTGGAGCTGCCGCGTGCTGTTGCCGGCGCCGGCCGGGATAGTGAGGGCTCCCAGCCGCTCGCCGCCATAGTGGAAGCCGAGCCCGCCGGTGAAGAGGCCGTAGCCCATCATGTTCTGGAACACGTCCCCCGGTCGCACCCCGGTCATATACATGGAGCGGGCCACCAGGTCCGCCCAGGCCTTGATGTCCCCTCGGGTGTAATAGATCACGGTGGCCTGGCCGGTGGTGCCTGAGGAGGCGTGTAGCCGCACGATCTCCGTCAGGGGCACGGTGAGCATCTCCCGGCCCCGGGCCCGCAGATCGTCTTTGGTGGTGAAGGGAATCCGTCGAATATCGTCCAGGCGGTTGATCTGGGCGGCGCTCACCCCAGCCTGCGCCAGGCGCTGGCCGTAAAAGGGGCTCAGCGCGGCGCGGCTGATCGTCTCTTTGAGCCGTCGAAGCTGCAGAACTTGTAAATCCGCGGGTTTTATGGTTTCAATGGACGCGTCCCAGTACACTCGCTTCTCCTGATTAGATTAAGGTAGTCGGCAACCAAAATGTTTTATGCGGTGGGAGTCATCCTGTCAAGCAGGAGAGGGCTAAAAAGGGGGAACTCACCCGGGGAACGATGCGGCTCGAACCTCCGGCGAGGTTTCCTGGCCGGCCGCCACTCTTTAGGGCGGCCTTAATAAATGCGAAGTGAGAGACTAGGGGAGTTCAGGATAGGCGGCTGTCTAGGATGACCTGCTATTCATTTCTCATTCGGGCTGTCTAGGATGACCTGCTATTCATTTCTCATTCGGGCCGTAAGCAGCGGTTCTATTTTCCAGTGATAATCATGAATACGCCCAACATAATGCCAACTGACAAGATCACCAAATTATGGGTCAAGATCCGGTGTGCGATATCCATCGGTTTTCTGGCCATTTTTTTACCCCGTGGCGATTCTTTGACTCAACGCCAGCTTCAAATGCAATCCAGGTGCCATTAATTTAACTAACTGTTATTACGAGGTAAATATTATTTTCCCACATCCGCATTGGAGAATATGTTCACATAATTTAACATCCCAGCCATCAACCTGAACATTGGCGAATAGGTTGGCGTGAAACTCCAACGGGCGGATAACTGCGGGGCTCAGGGCAACCCTCCCCCAATCAGGATTACCTATACTATAGGTCTGATGGTTCTTAATCGCCACAAATGGCGAAAAACTTAAATTAATTTATGGTTAATATCGATTCGCATGCAAATGGGTGTTTTTGTTAGCTGCAGGCTTTAGCCAGCGCCGCACTGGCGCGACCTGCCACTAGGAAAATGACGGGACAAAAAAAGAGGGGTTAGCCAATTTAAGCTAACCCCTTTAATTTCGTTGGCGGGGACGACCGGACTCGAACCGGCGGCCTCCTGCGTGACAGGCAGGCGTTCTAACCAACTGAACTACGCCCCCGAGGGATGATGAGTTCAAGGTTCAAGGTTGAAAGTTCAAAGTTAAAAAAGATTGCCACCCGAAGTTACCAAAACCTTGAACTTTGAACTTGGAACTTTGAACTAAAAAATTGGTAGGCGGAACAGGGCTCGAACCTGTGACCCCCGGCTTGTAAGGCCGATGCTCTTCCAGCTGAGCTATCCGCCCGCCCCGGTAATAGTCGCTTATAGCGGCCCTGCTGTCAATAGTAAAGTCAGCTTTCAGCTATCAGCAGTCAGCGATCAGCTTAATCTAACAGAGGGTTTAGGCTGAAAGCTGACAGCTTCAGTGCGCCTGAATCTCTTCCACCCCGGGCACTTCGGTGGCCAGGAAGGCCGGCTCCGGGGCCGGCGGCAGCGGCTCCTTAAGCAGGCTCTCAGGATCGTCCAGGACCAGGGCCTTTTTCAACACTTCGTCCATATGATCCACCAACACCAGTTCCACCGATTTCAAGATGCGGGCCGGGATCTCTTTGATATCCTTTTCGTTGTCCCTGGGGATGAGCACCGTCTTCATCTGGTGGCGATGGGCCGCAATGATCTTCTCCTTGAGGCCGCCGATGGGCAGCACCCGGCCCCGCAGGGTAATCTCCCCGGTCATGGCCATGTCCCGGCGCACCGGGATCTTCAGGAGGGCTGAGGCGATGCTGGTGGCGATGGTGATCCCGGCGGAGGGGCCGTCCTTGGGAATCGCCCCTTCCGGCACGTGGATGTGGATATCGATATTGCGATAGAAATCCGTCGGCAATCCCAGTCGCTCAGCCTTGGAGCGCACATAGCTCAAGGCGGCCTGAGCCGACTCCTGCATGACTTCGCCCAATTTGCCGGTAATCAGGAGTTTCCCCCGGCCGGGGAGCACCACTACCTCCGTTTGCAGCAGTTCGCCGCCAAACTCAGTCCAGGCCAGACCGGTAGTGAGCCCGATCTCATCGGCCTCTTCGGTGCGGCCATAGCGGAACTTAGGCACCCCCAGGTACCTGGCCACCGCCTGGTTGTTCACCTTGACTTGGTGGTCTCTGCCCTTGCTGGCCACTTCCCGGGCCACCTTCCGGCTGATGGAAGCGATTTCCCGTTCCAGGTTGCGCACCCCGGCCTCCCGGGTGTACTGCCGGGTTATCGTGAGGATGGCGTTTTCGGAGAACTGGATATTCTCCGTCGCCAGGCCGTTGGCAGTGCACTGCTTGGGGATCAGGAACTGCTGGGCGATCAACAGCTTCTCCACTTCGGTGTAGCCGGGGAGGCGGATGATCTCCATCCGGTCCTGCAGGGGCGGCGGGATGGAGTACAGATTGTTGGCCGTGGTGATGAACATCACTTCGGACAGGTCGTAGTCCACGTCCAGGTAATGGTCGTTGAAGGCGAAGTTCTGCTCCGGGTCCAGCACCTCCAGAAGGGCCGAGGAGGGGTCGCCCCGGAAATCGGTGCTCATCTTGTCCACTTCGTCCAGGCAGAAGACCGGGTTGTTGGTCTTGGCCTTCTTCAGGCACTGAATGATTTTCCCCGGCAGGGCGCCGATGTAAGTGCGCCGGTGGCCGCGGATCTCGGCTTCATCCCGCACCCCGCCCAGGGACAGACGGACGAAGGTGCGTCCCAGGGCCCGGGCGACGGACTTGGCGAGCGAGGTCTTGCCTACTCCCGGGGGGCCCACCAGGCAGAGGATAGGACCTTTCATCTTTTTCACCAGGCTCTGTACCGCCAGGTGCTCCAGGATGCGCTCCTTGGGCTTATCCAGGCCGTAGTGGTCTTCCCGGAGGATCTGTTCGGCCTCCTCCAGGTTGTGCCTGTCCTTGCTGCGTTCTTGCCAGGGCAGCGACAGCAGCCAGTCGATGTAGTTGCGGGAGACCGTGGCCTCGGCGGACATGGGGCTCATGAGTTTGAGCTTTTTGATCTCGTGCTTCACCTTGGCGGTGGCTTCAGCGCTCATCTTTTTGCGGCGAATGCGCCGTTCCAATTCCTGAATTTCGCCCTTCAGGTCCTCTTTTTCCCCCATCTCCTTTTGGATGGCCCGCATCTGCTCATTGAGGTAGTATTCCCGCTGGGTCTTCTCCATCTGCTTTTTGACCCGGTTCTTGATGCGGGTTTCGATCTGGAGGATTTCGTTTTCCCGGTTGATCAGGGTAAGGACCGACTCCAGGCGGCGGTTGGCGTCCAGGGTCTCCAGGAGCGCCTGCTTTTCTTCGGCCTTAATGGCGATATGGCCGGCGATGAGGTCCGCCAAACGTCCGGGCTCGTCCAGGCCGACCACGCTCTGCTGGGCCTCCTGGGGAACTTTTTTGTTCAATTTGGCGTAAGTCTCGAAACCGGTCACTGCGGCCCGGCGCAGGGCCTCAGTTTCAGGGGTGATTTCCCAGAACTCCTGCAGATCCTCGGCTTCCACCTGGAAAAATTGGGACATCTGCAGAAACTGCCGGATAATGGCCCGGCCCTTGCCCTCCACCAGAACCTTGACGGTGCCGTCCGGCAGGCGCAGCAACTGGAGAATGGAGGCCAGGGTGCCGAACTTGTGGACCTCGCTTTCCCGAGGCTCATCCTTGCGCGGGTCTTTTTGCGTGCACAGCAGGATAAATTTCTCTTGCCCCATGGCGTATTCCAGGGCATGGATGGAGCGCTCCCGGCCGATGAACAGCGGCACCACCATATGGGGAAAGATGACGATGTCCCGCAAGGGCAACATGGGCACGGTCACGAGGCTGCGCCGGTCCATATCCCCCGGACCACGGGACTTGGGGAGTCTAAAGATCATTATTGCACCGCCACCCCTGGTTTATCCCAGGTCACCTCCCCCTCCGACCGGTAGGTCAAGATCGGGGCGGCATGTTTGATGATAAAATCCTCGGTTATGAGACACTCCTGCACATCCTTCAAGGAGGGCAGTTCATACATCAGGTCCAGCATGGCCCGTTCCAGGATGGCCCGCAGGCCCCGGGCTCCGGACTTGCGCTTCATAGCGTCTTTGGCCACCGCCACCAAGGCTTCGTCGGTGAATTTAAGATTGACGTGGTCCAATTCCAGGAGCTTCTGGTATTGCTTCACCAGGGCGTTCCGGGGTTCCTTCAGGATGCGCACCAGGGCGTCTTCATTCAGTTCGTCCAGGGTGGCCAACACCGGCAAACGGCCGACGAACTCGGGGATGAGTCCGAACTTCAGCAGATCCTGGGGTTGGACCTGCACCAGGATTTCCCCGAGGGGCCGCTGGGACCGGCTCTGGATGTCGGCCCCAAAACCCATGGATTTGCGGCCGATCCGGGCGCCGATGATGTCTTCCAGGCCGTTGAAGGCGCCGCCGCAGATGAACAGGATGTTGGTGGTGTCCACCTTGATGAATTCCTGCTGCGGGTGCTTGCGCCCGCCCTTGGGCGGCACCGAGGCCATGGTGCCTTCGATGATCTTCAACAGGGCTTGCTGCACCCCTTCCCCGGAGACGTCCCGGGTGATGGAGGGGGAGTCGGTCTTGCGGGCGATCTTGTCCGCTTCGTCGATGTAGACGATGCCCCGGGAAGCCTTCTCCACGTCGTAATCCGCCATCTGCAACAGATTGAGGATGATATTTTCCACGTCCTCGCCCACGTAGCCGGCTTCGGTCAGGGTAGTGGCGTCGGCAATGGTAAAGGGCACGTTCAGGATGCGGGCCAGGGTTTGGGCCAGCAGAGTCTTACCGGAACCGGTGGGGCCGATGAGCAGGATGTTGCTCTTCTGGAGTTCCACCCCGTCCAGGTCCGTACCGGCGTTGATGCGCTTATAATGGTTATAGACGGCCACCGAGAGGATTTTCTTGGCCCTTTCCTGGCCGATGACGTACTCATCGATCTGACTCTTGATGTTGGCCGGCTCCGGAATGGCTAGCCGGGAATGTCTCGCTTCGTCCTTTTCGTACTCCTCGGCAATGATGTCGTTGCACAGTTCGATGCACTCATCACAGATGTAAACTCCAGGGCCGGCGATGAGTTTTTTCACCTCGCCCTGGCTTTTGCCGCAAAAAGAACACAATAAATCGGCATTTTTGTCGATGCCACGTTTGGTCATTGGGTTAAACCTCCCCAAACCCGTCAGCAGTTTGTCTCTGTTTCGGATTTGGTTGCTGTCTTTACTTACAGAATCCTTTCCTGTCTCAGTATATCATATCACAGAAGTTGATCTCTGTTGAGAGATTAAGCAGGAACCGGTCGAGAGCTCACTCCAGCCATCAATTTTCCCGTGGCCGTCCGCTGCCTTTGTGATCTTAATGATCGGTCTTAGTCGCTGATTTCATGAGCGCCGCGGGGGAACTAGTCACGCTCCCGCACCGGCGAAAGTTTGCCGGCTTCCCGTCGGCTGATGACCGCGTCAATGAGCCCGTATTCCTTGGCCTCCTGACCGGACATATAGAAATCGCGTTCGGTGTCGTGGTGGATCCGCTCAATGGACTGGCCGGTGTGCCCGGCCATAATCTCATTCAGATCTTCCCGGAGCCGCAGGATCTCCCGGGCCTGGATCTCCACGTCGGTGGCCTGCCCCTGAAAGCCGCCCAGAGGCTGGTGAATCAGGATGCGGGCATGCGGCAGGGCAAACCTTTTGCCAGGGGCGCCGGCTGTCAGCAACAGGGCGCCCATGGACGCCGCCTGCCCCATGCACAGCGTGGCCACCGGGGATTTGATGTACTGCATGGTGTCGTAGATGGCCATCCCGGCGGTCACCAACCCTCCGGGAGAATTAATGTAAAAGTTGATTTCCTTGTCCGGATCTTCCGCTTCCAGAAAAAGCAACTGGGCAATGACCACATTGGCGACATCGTCGTTGATGGCCGTACCTAAGAACACGATCCGGTCCTTCAGGAGCCGGGAATAGATATCGTAGGCCCGCTCTCCCCGGCTGCTCTGCTCCACTACCATGGGAATCAATTGCATCTTATTCATTTGCCTCCGGGGCGGCCTGCGGGGCGGTGCTGACCTTGGCCTTATCCAGCAACAGCTTCATGGTCTTCTCAGCCCGTAATTGCTGCTTCAGCGTGCCCATGAGTTCTCGTTCCTGGTAGAACTTGCGGACTTCGGTAACGTCCCGGCCGTTATGCACCGCGATGCGGGCCAGGGTGGCGTCCGCCTCGGCGTCGTCCACCGTGAGGCCTTCCTGCTCGGCAATGCGATCCAGCAGGATGTTGACCCGGGCCCGGCGCTCTGCCATGGGCTTGATGGCCTCCAGCATCTTGGTGTGGTCCATCTGCTCCGGCTTCACCCCGTACTGGCTCAGGCGCTCCCACTGCTCCCGGAAGAGACTCTCCTGTTCTTGTTGGATGAGGGAAGGCGGCACCTCAAAGGGGTGCCGGGCCAGCAACTGGTCCTGCACCTGGTTTTCCAAAACGGCTTGCCGCTCCCGCTCTTTACCCTTAATAATATCCAATCGCACCGCCTCACGCAAGTCAGACAAGGTCTGAAAATTGCAGCCCAGGCCCTTGGCGAAAGTGTCATCCAGGTCCGGGACGACCTTCTCCTTCACCTCATGAATCTTCACCTGAAACTCCACCGATTTACCGGCCAGCAGAGGGTTGGCGAAGTCGTCGGGCAAGTCCACCGCAATACGGCTCTCCGCCCCTTCCGTCAGGCCGATAAGCTGGTTCTCAAAGTCGGCGTTGAACTTGCCGCTGCCAATCTCGACGTAGGTGCCCTCGGCCTTACCGGCCTCCGCCGGCTGGCCGGCGAAATAGGCCTGGTAATCATGGACGACGAAGTCGCCCTCCCTGGCCGGCCGGCTCTCCACCGGGGGCTTAAGCAGGGCGTTCTGCTGACGAACCTCTTCCAGCCGGGCCTCCACTTCGGAGTCGGTCACTTCCACCTCAGGGGCGGCCAGGTCCAGCCCCAGGTAATCCCCGACGTCAAATTTCGGAGTGACCTCCAACTCCACGCTGTAACGGTAATCCTCACCCGCCACCGCGGCCGGAGGAGGTTCAGGCCAGCTCAGGTGAACCGGCTCCAGGTCCTTCTCCTTCAAGGCTTCGCTCAGGGAGCGGCGCACCAGGGCGTCGGACACCTCTTCCTCGATCTGTTTACGGTAATACATCTCCAGGATCGAGCGGGGCACCTTGCCGGGGCGAAAGCCTTTGACTTTGGCGCTCTTGCCCAACTGCCGGTAGGCTCGATCCACTTCTTCGGTGACCTCAGTCGAGGGTACTTCGATCCTTAATTTCCGCTTAACTTCGCTCAAATCCTCAACTTCTACCTTTACTGCGTTTTGGGTCATAGTATTAGCTCACAATCTTCCATTAATTTGATTTTTTCAGGAGGGGGTCCCCGGCCCACTTACCAAAAACTTACCAAAAACTCCCCCGCCGGGGTGGTGCGAGAGGGGGGACTCGAACCCCCACGGTATCCCGCCGGACCCTAAATCCGGTGCGTCTGCCAAATTCCGCCACTCTCGCGGGATTTCATTATTAAATTTATTAATTTTGCCCTCCCAAGTCAAGCTGATACTCCCTAAAGGTCTGGATTTGTCCGGCCCCATTGTCTGCAAAATGATTTCGTGTTATGAAATTGACGCGCCACTTCCCGCTGCTTACGGCAAATCCTACATCTAGGCTCTTTAATTTTATCGATTCGGGTGCCGGTTGCTTTGAAAATCGGCCTGAGGGGGATGCAAACCAATGGAAGCCCAGGAAAAAGACGAACTGAAGCAGTTATGGGACCGGCTGGCGGTGACCCCGAAGCTGGTCTGGGATAAAGTGGACCAGACCGAAAGGGGCGCCATCTTTGCCTACGCCGACCATTACAAGACCTTTCTGGACCGGGCCAAGACCGAGCGCGAGGCGGTGCACGAAATCGTCCGGCAGGCCCAGGCCCTGGGTTTTGTGGATCTCACCGGTAAGGTCCCGGGACCCCGGGGTTTCTATAATTACAAGGGCAAAAGCCTGGCCCTGGTGGTCCAGGGAAAGCAGCCCCTGAGCGCCGGCCTGCGCCTGGTGGCTTCGCACATCGACTCCCCTCGCCTGGATTTAAAGCCATATCCACTCTACGAAGACACCGACCTGGCCTTTTTGAAGACCCACTATTACGGGGGCATCAAGAAATACCAGTGGCTGGCCCGGCCCCTGGCCATCCATGGGGTGGTCCTCAAGGCCGACGGCGCCACCGTGGAGCTCAAGGTCGGCGAAGACCCGGCCGACCCGGTCTTCACCGTCCTTGACCTCTTGCCCCATCTGGCCCGTAAGGCCCAGATGGACAAGAAAGTGACCGACGCCTTCGAGGGCGAGAAGCTCAACGTCCTGGTCGGCTCACTGCCTGTGGGCGATACCGAGACCAAGGAGCGCTTTAAGCTCCATTTCCTGAAATTACTGGAGGAGCGCTACGGCATCACCGAAGAGGACTTTATCAGCGCCGAGGTGGAGGTGGTGCCCGCCGGCCCGGCCCGGGACCTGGGTTGGGACCGCAGCCTGGTGGGAGCTTACGGCCAGGACGACCGGGCCTGCGCCTATGCCTCACTGGCCGCCATCCTGGATGTCCAGGAGCCGGAACATACCTGCGTGGCCCTGTTCTATGACAAAGAGGAGACCGGCTCTGACGGCAACACCTCTGCCAAGGCCTGCATCCTGGAAGAGATCGTCGAACTCCTCCTGGAGCGCCAGGGGGAGAACCCTCAGGGGCGCCGGCGGGTGTTGCTGGCCTCCCGGGCCATCTCGGCCGACGTCACCGGCGGCATTGACCCGGACTTCCCCGAGGTCCATGAAAAGCGCAACGCCAACCGCCTGGGTTATGGGGTCGGCGTGCATAAATACGGCGGCAGTGGCGGCAAGTATTCCACCAGCGATGCCAATGCCGAATACGTGGCCTGGCTTCGCCGGGTCTTTCAGGAAAATGGCGTCATCTGGCAAGCGGGTGAGTTAGGTAAGGTGGACGAAGGCGGCGGCGGCACCATAGCCAAGTACCTGGCCAGCCACGGCCTGGAGATCATCGACTGCGGCACCCCGCTGTTGTCCATGCATTCGCCCTTTGAGGTGGCCTCCAAGGCGGACCTCTACATGACCTTCAAGGCCTACCGGGCTTTTTTTGGTTTTTAGTTTTTAGTTTCGAGTAGGGGCGACCCGCTGGGTCGCCCTTTTATTTGGAGAATCGCCCCTCTGGCGCTTCTTGCTTTAATCCGGCGGTGCGCCCTAGCCCAGACGAGACGCCGGCCCCGCCATTCTTTATTGCAACTATGAAAAAAAGTGATAACCTTATAGCCAATCAATTCTTTCACTGCGTTCTTTCAGTCGCAACTAAAAACTAAAAACTCGAAACTCAAAACTGGTTTTAAAGATGGGCAAATTTTTTTCGCGCTTTAAAGCGGATTCAGCCGATCCCTCGGTCTCTTCCTTGGGGAATCTGGCCAACTTCTATAGCCTGCTGCTCTTCCTCATTGCCATTCCCTTCGTGCTGATCGTTCTCTTAGTCTGGCTGACCAGCTTCCTGGGTCTCACCGTCTGGCTCTTTGCGGGCTTTGCCGCCATTTGCGCCTGGATCGGCTGGCGCCTCTACCGCCGTTGGGGCGGTTTTAAGGCAAAGATGGCCGCCGGTGGCAGTGAATTTCACGACTTGATGCGGGAAGCGGCCAAAAGCGGTAAAAACGTGGAGATTGCCCTCCTCAACGGCATGTTCACCCTGCGGTATCAAGGTCAGGATGGTCTTCCCACCTCCCTGCCGGGCCGGCCTCGGACCCTGGCCCTGGCCGCGCCCCCGACCCTGGAGGCCGAGGCCGAGGATATGCTCCCCTTCCTGCCGCCGGAGCGCTTCCGGGAGGAATTGGAAGGGTTTATCCGTCTGCGGGACGACGGGGTGATCAGCCCCGAAGAATTCGACCGCCTCAAGGCCAGCCTGCTGCAAAGGATTTCAGCCTAGCCCTGACAAATTAAGACCAATAAAAGTCTGGTTTATTTATGGTTCACGGCGTACCGGGGCCTTTTGGTCTCTTGGGGTTTGAACCGGAAAGGCCAAGATTGCCGGTGAGCTAGACATCGGGGACTTCATGCTCGGGCCGGATCTCTTCGGTCCCCAGGGCAAAGGCCGGTCCTGAGGCCAGCGCCCCCCCATCCCAGAAGTCGCGGCGATAGCGGTAATAATCGTGTAGGCGGCTCAAACTCCGGAATAGTTGCCTGAGGGGCTCATCCCCCAGGTGGTCCAGACAAGATTGCAGCAAGGCCAGGAAAGCGCCGGGCAGGTAAAAGCCCTCCTTGCCCAGGCTGCCCCGATATTCCAGGCGGAAGCTTGCGCCCGGGAGTTCATACAACTCTAACTGGTAGGTGCGCACCGCCGGCAGATCCGGCTCGGTAATGAGGCGCAGTTGCCCCAACGGCAGACGGGGCCGCCGGGGCGGGCCGTCGTTGGTCAGCACCCGCTTGCACACCTGGTCGAGAAAGCCGATCAATTCCCGGGCCACCCGAACCTCGTTCAACTCCGATAATTCGTACAAAATGCGGGCATAACTGAAAATCACCAGAGGAATGGTATCTTTTTCAGGGTCCTGGCTGCGGTGCCAGAAGATGGAGGGAGTCACCTGGTCCTGCGGATAAAAATCGATTCTGACTGAGGCCTTGTGCAGGCCCCGGTCTGGTCGAAACCGTTCCAGTATCCGCTTAATCATGGCTTTAGGGGAGATGCAGGTCTGTCCTCGGGTTCATCGTTGACCGGACCCCGCCAGTCTCAGGGGCCCCTGCCCTGCCGCTTCAGATAAACGCAGCCTCACTGGTAGTCTCTGAAAGCGCCGGAAGTGACTGGGTAAAGCCTTAAATGCAAAAATACCTTATCCAATGGCCGGCGGAAAGTCAACTATTTCCCGGCCTCCCGGGTTCCGTTGGGCCCCCCAGAACATTACGGTTTACAAGCTAATTGAGATATTTTATAAATAAACGATACGCAAAAGAGAGAATCATTTTTATGCTAGCCAATCCGACGCAGATGTTGCCCAAGGGGTTGCCCGGATGTTTGAAGAAGCGACGGCTTCTCAATGACCGGGAACTCAAGCCCGAGCTCTGCCGGGAGTATGGGGAAAAGTTCCTGGCCGAGGGGTGGTGGGAAGACGCCCTGGAATTTTTTCAAAAAGCCGGCGACCCCCAAGGTCTGGAAGAGATCAAAAAACATTGTCTGGAAACGGGAGACGCCTTCTTGCTGGGCCGCCTTGGCGTCAGTCAGGACCCGCAGACCTGGCGGCAACTGGCGGAGCAGGCCCTGGACCTGGGGAAATTACGCTTTGCCCGGCGGGCCTATGAGCTAGCCGGCGACCCGGATAAAGCCGCCATGGTGGAAGGACTGATCGCCGGCGCCGAGACCGAAACCGAAGATTGACCATGACCTTAAGGGATTGTTACATCATTCTGGGAGTTTCACCCAACACTACCGTGGAGGCGGTGCGCCGGCGCTACCGGGCCCTGGCCCGCCAGTACCATCCGGACCACCACCCCGACGATCCCGAGGCCGCGGCCCAATTCCGACAGTTGGCGGAAGCTTACGAAACCATCCAACAATGCCGCTCCCGGGCCCGGGCTGCCTCCCAGAACCTGAACCGGCCCAAATTTGCCGGAACCGATGAGCTATATGAAGAATTCTTCGGCATCTCCGACGGCCGGAGCCCTTGGCGCCAATCCCCCGGAGCCGACTTTCGTTATGATTTACAGATCTCTCTGGCCGCGGCCTTGCGCGGCACCCAAACAGTAATCCGGGTGGAGCGCACCTTTAACTGCCGGCCCTGCCGGGGGACCGGACTGGCCCCGAAAGGCGGCTACGCCACTTGCCCTCAATGTCAGGGCCGTGGCCGCCGCTACGGTGGACCGGGGCTGCTGCGCTTCGGACCGGTATGCCACCGCTGCCGAGGACGGGGCCAGATCATTGCCCAGCCCTGTGACCATTGCCACGGGCAGGGCTCCACTTTAGGGAAACTGGAATACCGGTTGCGCATCCCCCCTGGCATTGTTGACGGCACCCGCCTGCGTCTGGACGGCGAGGGCGGCGAGGGCTTTAGAAACGGCCCGTCGGGCAATCTGGAGGTGGTCATCCACGTGGCCGCCGACGATTTTTTCACTCGCATCGGCAATGACATCCATTGTCGGGTGAAGATTTCCTCTGCCGAGGCGGCCCGAGGAGGCTGCCTCCTGGTCCCCACTCTGGATGGCTACCGGACGGTGCAACTGCCGCAGGGCGCCCAGACGGGGTGGATCTGCCGCTTTCCGGGCGCCGGCGCTCCCGGCGGCCCGGGCCTACCGACCGGCGATCAGGTGATGGAGATTGTGGTCACCACTACCATCGACTTCTATCCCAGGCAGAAAGAGCTGTTGGAAGAGGCGTATCGCCTGGGGTCAGAGAGACAGACCGGGGCAAGCCATGAGTAATTTCACCCACCTGGACGAAACCGGGCAACTGCGCATGGTGGATGTGGGCGCTAAGGCCGAGACGCAGCGTTACGCCAGCGCGACTTGCCGGGTCTTGGTGGGCCCCAAGGTCTTTCCCCTACTCCAGGCCGGTCGCCTTCCCAAAGGCGACGTCTGGGCGGCAGCCCGGCTGGCTGGCATCATGGCTGCCAAAAATACGGCTCAACTCATCCCCTTATGCCATACCCTGCCCCTCAGCGGAGTGGAGATCGATTTTACCCCGGAGCCGGACCAATACGCAGTGCTCATCCAAGCCCGGGTCAGGACCTATGCCCGTACCGGCGTGGAGATGGAGGCCCTCACGGCCGCGGCGGTCGCCGCCCTCACCATCTACGACATGTGCAAGGCGGTGGATCGCGGCCTGGTAATAAAAGATCTGCTCTTGCTGGAAAAAAGCGGCGGAGCCAGCGGCGATTACCGCCGGCCGGAGACTTCCCTAGAAACCTTGAGCCAATTTGGTTAAGCCGGAGTTAAAGTATGGATACTGAACGTCTGGAGTTTTTCCGCAACCTTTTAAAAGAACGGCTTGAGGATATCCTGGGTGAAGCCGACAAGACCAGGACCGACATGACCAGTACGGTGGCGCCTTTTCCCGACCCCACGGACCGGGCCAGCCTGGAAACCGACCGCAATTTCACCCTGAGAATCCGGGACCGGGAACGTAAACTCATCACCAAGATCCGGGAGGCTATGGAGCGCATTGATGACGGCACCTATGGCAACTGCGAGCTCTGCGGCGGTGAAATCAGCGAAAAACGGCTCATCGCCCGGCCGGTAACCACCATGTGCATCGCCTGCAAATCCCGGCAGGAGGCCCTGGAGCGCGCCAAAGGACAATAAAAGCAGTGGCCAGTTGCCAGAATATCAGCGAACTAGCCGCGTGTCACAGAATATCACAAAGGATTATCCAATCAGCCTCCCTTAACTGCTAACCATTAATTGCCGGTTACTGACAACTGGTTACTGACAACTGACCACTGCCTTTAAATGACCCACCGCATCGACCTGAAGGAATTTACCCGGAGCGAAATGGAGCAGCTCATGGCCGCCTGGGGCCAGCCCGCCTTTCGCGGCCGGCAAGTGCTCAAATGGCTCTACAAGGGAGTTAGCGATTTTCAAGAGATGACCGACGTCGCCCGGGCCTTCCGGGAGGAGTTGGCCCTTAAGGCCCTCATCGGGCAACTCCGGGTGGAGCAGGAGCAGGAGGCTGCCGATGGCTGCCGGAAGTTCCTTTTCGCCCTGCCCGACGGCAACCTGGTGGAGTCGGTCCTCATTCCGGAAGAAGGCCACCACACCCTGTGTCTGTCCACCCAGGTGGGCTGCGCCCAGGGGTGCCGCTTCTGTCTGACCGCCAGGCGGGGTCTGGTGCGCCACCTGACCGCGGGAGAAATCGTCGGGCAGGTTATGGCGGTGCGCCCCATTGCCGGGGACCTGCCCCTCACCAACCTGGTCTTCATGGGCATGGGGGAGCCCCTTGCCAATTTTGCTCAAGTGGTTAAGGCCCTCACCATCATCAGCGCGCCCTGGGGGCTCAACTTCTCATCCCGGCGTCTGACCGTGTCCACCGTGGGTCTGGCCCCCATGATCCCCCGCCTGGGCTTGGAGGCCCGGGCCAATCTCACCGTTTCCCTGAACGCCCCGGATGACGAAATTCGCAACCGCATCATGCCGGTCAACCGGCGTTATCCGTTGGCCGAACTTCTGGCCGCCTGCCGCAAGTTTCCCCTGCCCCAGCACCGGCGCATCACCTTTGCCTACGTCCTGCTCAAAGACCTCAATGACGCCCCGGCCCAGGCCCGACAGCTGGCCCGGCTCCTCACGGGCTTCCGCGCCAAGATCAACCTCATCCCCTTTAATTCCCACCCCAAGCTGAGCTTCGCCCCGCCGCCGCTGGAGCGCATCCTGGAATTCCAGGAGATCCTGCGGGCCGCCAATTATACGGTATTCATTCGGGAAAGCCGGGGACAGGAGATCGGCGCGGCCTGCGGCCAGCTGGCGGGAGAGCGGGCCTCCGCCTGATCAACGGTTAAAGATGAGCCAGGGCGGGGCGCGACCGCCCCTACCCTGCTGAAGTTGGCCAGTATTCGAGTGGCTCTACCAGGCCCTCAGCGATTTCCAGGAGAGGGGTTGGGTAAATTCCCCGCATCCGGACGGTCCACGGCCCTGCGGTAATCCAATTTGCCGATGCCCACCAATTTATTGTCCTTAAAGACCAGCGGGGTATAGCCACCGCGCACCGTATTGGAATCGGGGAAGTCCATGCTGTGGGTCAGGTAGAAGAAAAAAGAATAGTGGCCGCCGCGGTAATCACCGTCCTCCCGGGTGGGGGGTTGACCCATGATGCCCACCACTTCCGCCTTGCTCATGCCCACCTGCACTTGGTTGAGATGGACGTAGTTGGACCACATGTCCTTTTCGAATCTCTGATAGAGCACATGTTCAGTACAGCCCGCCGATAGCAGCCCCAGAAGCAGTATCAAGTGCAGCCAAAACATGAGGTGTCCTTATGCCCTTTTTATGAATTCTCACCAACTATAACCACCTCCGAAGTCTCAGTCAATGCAAAGGGCGGCAAGAGGAGTTTAATCTGCTGTTTTGCCGGCCTCATGATGGAACAAGGGCTCATTCCAGGTGCGCGGCGGCGGCCATAACCCGCACCGAACTGCGGCTCAGACCACTTTCCACTCCCGGGGGACCCTGCCGATCCGTAGGGTTTCACCGCACCGGCTAATACCAGGTTGTGCTCATAAAAGTAACTTATCCCCTGTAGGGGCGGATCTGGTGGTCCGCCCTCAAATTAGGGCGCACACGCAGGTGCGCCCCTACGGGCAAGGCTTTTCTTAGATCTAGGGCCGCACCTTGGGATAAAACCCTAAACACCGAGACTGTTTATCCGAAAGTCTAAACTTACGTTTCCCTAAACCCAAGCTTGGTCCGGTGTCCGGCTCCTCGGCTTCGGAGCGGTTAGTTCCCTCCTTCAGAGCTTCAACGTGAAACCTCCCCCCTCTGGGCGATCCGTTCTTCGAAAAAATGACTCAGGCGGCGGCGAATTTCTGCCCCCTCCGGGCCCATTTTGGCTAAAATGCGTTTCGTCAAGGGGTTCAGGTCCTGAGCGGCAACTTTTTTGGTGCATTTGTTGCGTTTCATCTGGTCCTCAGGCGAGTAAATTTTCTACCCATAAACTTCAAGTTCGGTGCCATTCTGCCGCATTTGCTTAAATGAAAGAGTGACTTTTTTGAGGAGGATTCTAATTGCCCCACCGTGGCTGGATGGCCTGGTGGAATAAAGGGCTGGTTTGGCGCGGCCTTGGAGTGAACCATGACTAAACTGGCAATACTGCACAAATTGGGAGCCCGGCCAAACAAAAGGCGGTTCCATGAACCGCCCGGATCAATTCCCCGAAGCGAAAACCTGGGCGTTAAGCCAGGGCCAAATGAAGAAAATTGTCCATGAAGCCGCGGAATTCCCGGCCCATCTCAGCTTCCTGTAGTCTGGCCGTAGCCGCGATGGCCGTGGCATCGGCCCCGGACTCGCTCAGGGCCCAGGCTGCGTCAAATTTCAGCCACTTCTCCACGTCGGCTGGACCGGCGTGGTTGTCGAACTGCAGCCCCACCACCTTGGGGTTGCCCGCCAGTCCCAGGGCCTCCACCGGCGCCGCGGCGGACCGGGCCAGGATCTCGATCCCGGGGGGCAAGGGTGGCAGCACCCCCTGGCCGTGCCACTTAAAGAGGTCGGGGCGGGTCGGGAAACCCTGAAAAGCCGGATGCGCCAGCCCCTCCGGGGTCATTTCGCCGGTGATGAAACCCACCGATTTTCTGGGCAAGGGACCGACCCGGCAGCCCAGCACGTGGCCCAGGAGTTGGTGCCCCAGGCAGAATCCCAGGTAGGCTCCGCCAGCGGCGATTACCTGCCGGATGGCTGACTTCAACGGCGCCAGGTAGGGAAACCGGTCTTCTTCATCCACATTGGGAGAGCCTCCCAGGACGATGATTCCGGCGAATTCACTTGCCGCCGGCATGGGTTCGCGCCAGGCCTCCAACACCCGGTAAGCCACCCCTGCCCCACCCAGGGCCGCCAGCAGGTGCTGCCCGGGCCCTTCCCAGACCATGTGCTGCACGATTAAAAAGGTTTTTCCACTCATGTTCAACACCCTTTAACAAATAAGATAATCACCCTTGGCTCGACGCCGGAGGCCAAAAGATTATAGCCTTTTGCCCAAAGGCGGAGTAGATTTTTAATGAATTCAGCTTCAGCTTTCAGGCTGCAGCCAGGCAATTTTGCTTGGAGAAACTTCCATGACCGGATACTGGCGACAGGAGGCGGGCGGCCTCAGGATTTACCAAAGCCCCTTGCTGACTGCTTTTACAGAATTGCGGCACGGCTTTTTCACCCGCCAGGGGGGGGTGAGCTCCGAACCGTATCGCAGCCTGAATCTTAGCCTGACGGTGGGGGACCGCCGGAAGGCGGTGGCGGAGAATCGCCGTCTGGTGCAGCAGGAGATGGGGCTAACTGCCTTAGCCGACGCCACCCAGGAACACGGACGCCGGGAGGCGGTGGTGGCTGGGAACCCTGGCGGACCGGCCGGGGAGTTGAAGGTCGCGGCGGATATTCTGCTCACCGACCGGCCCGGGGTGGGCCTGCTCATCAAGCAGGCTGACTGCCAGGCGGTGCTCATGTACGACCCGGGTCGCCGGGTGGTGGCCAATGTCCACTGCGGCTGGCGCGGCCAGGTGCAAAATGTCTTGGGAGCAGCGGTGACGCGGCTCAAAGAAAGATTCGGCTGCTGCCCGGCGGACCTGTACGCCGCCGTCAGCCCCAGTCTGGGCCCCTGCTGCGCCGAATTCCGCCATTTCCGCCGGGAATTTCCGCCGGAGTTCTGGCCTTACCAGGTGCGGCCCAACTACTTCGATCTCTGGCGTCTCAGCCGGGACCAATTGCTGGCAGCCGGTCTGCAACCGGAGCATCTTGACCTGGCCGGTCTCTGCACCCGCTGCCGCGCCGCTGAGTTCTTCTCTTATCGCCGGGATAGAGTCACCGGCCGCCATGGGACGGTAATCGGCCTTAAAGCCTAAAATTACCAGGCCGTCAGCCAACCTCTATACCAGGTGACCAATGAGCGGCCACCCAGAGAGATAACTCTCCCCACCGGCCTGGTTAAGCCGGGCGTAGCCTCATGGGGCGCAACCCAAATCTCCCGTCCCCTTGGGCAGACCGGTTTCTGATGGCTTTGCGGCTGCTAAGGGCGTAACGGCCCTGGCGCCGTAATCAAGCGCGGCCGAGTTGGCTCAGGGGGCTTCCTTCTTGCCGAACTTATTCTTAATATCATTGATGGTCTTTTTGGTGAAATCCGTCGCCTGGTCCACCTGCTGAGGATATTTGTAGCCCACATAGATGCCAATGGCTAAGCCCACAATCAGTGTAAACATCGGGATATTCCTTTCCAGTCGTAGTTGTTCTGATGCACGCCGCTCAGATAATTTTAGTTAAATTTTCGAGTTTCTCGCCCTTTAAGAGAGGCCAGGGCTTCCCGAGCCACCTGCGCCACCGTGAGCTGGCGCAGTTCCCCCCGGTCATAGATCGCCACCGGGCGTTCATCACTTAACAAGGCTTGGAGATCGCCGGCAACCGCGGCATAGCCCGCCTTGCCCAGGGCCCAGGCCGCCAGGGCCCGCACTTGCGCCTCAGGGCTTGTGAGAAAAATCACGATCATCGGTAAAACTTCATTGAGCCGGTCCGGACTAACCTCCGCCAGGCGGCCGATGCCCCAGAGCATGGGGGCCCGGGAAAATTCCTCCTCCAGCAAGCCGCAGAACATGGGGATGATCTCTTTCACCACCGCTAGCCGGTGCCGGCCGATCTCCCCTAGGGCGGCGGCCGCGCCCCAGCCGAAGCTGCCGGAATCTTCGTTCAGCAGCCACAGCAGGCGGCTGATGAGCTTCCGCACCTGTTCCGGCTGGGCCCCGGCCAGATGGCCCAGGCCTTCCAGGGCCCGCCAATGCAACAGGTCATGGGGGTCGTAGAGAAATTGCAACAGTATCTCACCCACCCCCTGCCCCTGCGCGGCCAAATCCAGCAAAGCCGGAAAATCGGCTGCTTGGAGCATCTCGATAATCTGTTTTCTAAGGACTCGCCGGTTTGTCAAATTACGCGTCAATGCCCAATCTTGAAGATCATTAAAGTTCAGGAACTACGCCGATCCGGAGATGCACCCACTGATGGCCAGAATTAACCTTAGAATGGGATATCGTCTTCCGGGACGCCGCCTTCCGGCGGACCGAAACCCGGCTCCGGTTCTTGCACCCGGTTGCCTGCGCCCGGGCCTCCCAACATATTCATATTTTCCGCGATGATATCGGTGGTGTAATGCTTGACGCCGTCTTTCTCATAGGAGCCGTATTCGATCCGGCCATCGATGTAAACCTGTTTGCCCTTGGATAGATATTGGCCACAAATTTCCGCCAGCTTGCCCCAGACGGTAATCCGGTGCCACTCGGTTTTTTCCTGCTTCTGCCCATCTTTGCCGGTGAATCTGCGGCTGGTGGCCAGGTTGAATTTGCATACCGCAGTGCCACTGGCGGTATAGCGCATCTCCGGGTCCGCCCCCAGATTACCTATCAAGATAGCCTTATTGACCCCAGCCATATGTCCTCCTTGGTGGCCTTGCGGTTATTATCATCCTCTATCACAGAAAAGCGAGCCGGGCAAGGACTTATCGGGGACGGGCAAGTTAGCCGATCGAGAGGTGAAGAGAGATCAGCCATTAACAGTTTTCTGCCTTGTAATCCAGGCCTTAAGATATATATTCACTATTTAGGTTGCCAAAGCCATCCCCCATTGAGGACCTTGAGAATATCTATGAAATACTCACTCAAAATTGCGGCCGTAATCGCCCCGTTGCTGCTACTGTCTGTCCCTTTCAGCCTGGCTGCCGAACCGGAGAAGATGGCCCAGGCCGACGCCCTGTTGGCCAGTCCCGCTTTAGACTACCAGAAGGCGCAGCAGGCCCTGGCCCTATACGAAGCATTGCCCTCCGGGCCGCCGCGGTTATTGACCCAACTGGCTCGAACCTGCTTTATTTTGGGGGACCTGGCCCCCCAAGACCAGCGGGCCGGCCATTATAACAAAGGCCTGGCGTACGCCGAAAAGCTTTTAGCCCAGGAACCCGCTGGGGTTGCCGGCCATTACTGGAGGGCCTTGAATCTGAGCGGCCTGGCCGACGTGGGTACCAGAATGGAGGGCTTCAAGCTGCTCCCCAAGATCATGGATGAACTTAAGCGGGTTCTGATCCTGGATGAAACCTATGACCAGGCCGGCGCCCACCGGGTGTTGGGGCGCATCTATTTCGAGGCCCCGTCCTGGCCCATTTCGGTGGGAGACAAGAAGAAATCCTTGCAGCATCTGGAGACCGCGGTCCGGCTGGCTCCGGGCAACAGCACCAACCACCTCTACCTGGCCGAAACCCTGTTGGACATGGGGAAAAAGGACCAGGCCCGGGAAGAGCTGCAGAAAGTTTTGCAGGATGGCCAAAACGCCCTCCACCCCGAGGCCCTGATGGAAGATCGCCGGGAAGCCCGGCGACTGCTGGCGGAGAAAAAATAGGAGAAATGAGTTTCGAGTTTCGAGTTTCGGGTTTATCGAGCGGCCTTTTTTGTTCCTTTACCGAAAACCGAAAACAGAAAACTGCCTCTAAGGCCGGCCCCAATCCAACAGCAGCAGTTCCGGGATTGAGCGGCCCTGGTAGTGGGAGAGACGGGCGCTGAAGGCCACTTCCAGGTTTCCGGCCAGAGGGTGATGGCTGGCCTGGTCGAAGGCGATGGCCTCCATGACGCAATTCTGGTGATTTAACTGCACCTTCAGATGCCGCTCGGCCACCACCCGGGAGCCAAGGCATTCCACGCCCGTGCAGACGAACACCGGCGCCGGATTGCCCGGCCCGAAGGGCCGCAGCCGCTCCAGGTGCTGGAAAAATTCCCGGTTCAACTCCGCCAGATGCACCGTGGCGTCCACCTTCAGGGTGGGGCGCGGCGGCTCAGGCCCCAGTTGCTCATGAAAGGCCTGTTCCAGCCTGGCTTGCAGGGCGGCAAGATTCTCCGCGGCCAGATCAAAACCCGCGGCCGCGGCATGCCCGCCATATTTGCCAAGGACTTCCCGGCAGGCCTGTAGTCCCTTAAACAGATGAAACCCTTCCACCGAGCGGGCCGACCCACGTCCCCTGCCGTTCTGCAGACTCACCATGGCCACCGGGCGGTGGTAGGCCTCGGCCAGCCGGGCCGCCACGATGCCCAGGACGCCGGGATGCCAGCCTTCCTTGGCCAGCACCATTACCGGCCGCTGCTGCAGCTTGTCCCGGCGCACCAAGGCGGCGGCCTCCTTGAGCATGGTCTCTTCCAGGGCCTGGCGCTGCCGGTTCAGGTTGTGCAAATAATTGGCCTGGCTCCGGGCCTGGGCCAGGTCGTCGCACCGGAGCAATTCCAGGGCGCAGCGGGCCTGGCCCATCCGTCCCGCGGCATTGAGCCGGGGCGCCAAACGGAAGACCACGTCCCGAAAAGAGATGGGTTTGCCCTCCAGCCGCGTCACTTCCTTCAGGGCCACCAAACCGGGACGGCAGCTCTCTTCCAGGACCTTGAGCCCCTGGCTCACCAGGATGCGGTTCTCCCCCAGGATGGGCACCACGTCGGCGGCGGTGCCCAGGGCCACCAGATCCAGATAGGACTTGAGGTTAGGCTCCTGATGCCGGCTGAACCAGCCCTCGGACCGGAGTTCGGCCCGCACCCCCAGGGCCAGGAGCAGGGCCACCCCCACCCCGGCCAGTTCACCGAAGGGATAATCCGGGCCGCCCCGCTTGGGATTGACCACCGCCAGGGCCGGGGGTAGCTCCGGGGGAATCTCGTGGTGATCGGTGATGATGACTTCCAGCCCGTGGTCCCGGGCCCAGGCCACCTCGGCGGCGTCGCTGATGCCGCAGTCCACCGTCACCAGCAAGCCGGCCTTGGCCGCCAACTCCTGGAGGCCCCCCACCTTCAAGCCATAGCCTTCTTTGAGGCGATCCGGGATGTAGTTGCAGCATTCCAGCCCCAATTCGCTGAAGAACTGCGTCAGCAGGCAGGTGGCGGTGATACCGTCGGCGTCGTAGTCGCCGTAAACGGCCACCGGCTCGCCCCGGCGCACCGCCTGGCCCAGGCGGGTGGCGGCAACCTCCATATCCGCCAGCCCGAAGGGCGGATACAGCCGCTCCAGGGTGGGATCCAGAAAGGCCTGGATCTCCTCCGCGCCGTTCAGGCCGCGGTTCAGGAGCAGGCGCGCCACCAGGGGCGGCAGCCCATGCCGGGCGCTCAATTCCCGCACCATCTCCGGCCTTTCCGGCTGCACCTGCCAGCATTTTTTCCGGCGCAATGGTTTTCCTTGTAGGGGCGATCCTGGTGATCGCCCGGCTTCGAATCCGATATTCATCCGGGCGAATCCAAGATTCGCCCCTACGGGCTATAACTGCCCTAGAGCCACAACCTTTAGTCAGCGCTCTAAAGCTTGCGGTTACATTTTAGAACCAATTGGGGCTGTTAATTATTTAGCTGACAGCTGACCGCTGAAAACTGACAGCTATTCTACCGTTTCCCCCGGCTTCAATACAATTACCTTGATCCCCGGCTCATCTTTCAGAAGCTCAATCAACTCCTCCGGGGTGCCGGTGAGCACCGGGAAGGTTTTATAGTGCATGGGAATCACCCATTTGGGCCTGATGAGCCGGCAGGCCAGGGCCGCCTCCCGGGGGCTCATGACGTAGTGGCTGCCGATGGGGAGCATCGCCAGTTCCGGCTGGTAAAGCTCCTTAATAAGCTCCATGTCTTTGAAGGCCGCGGTATCGCCGGCATGATAAACCGTGAAGCCGTTGGGAAACTGCACCACAAAGCCGCTGGCTTCCCCGGCGGGGACCATTTTGCCGCTGACGGCCATGGTGGAGGAATGGACCGCCTGGGTCATGGTGATCTTGAGGCCCGCGGCGCTCAGGGTGCCGCCCTTGTTCATGCCCACTATTTTGGCAACCCCCTGCTCGGCCAGAATCTGCGACAACTCGTGGATGGCCACCACCGTGGCCCCGGTCTTCCGGGCCAGCGGCACCGTCTCGCCCACGTGATCGCCATGGCCGTGGGTCACCAGGATAAGATCCACCTTCCCCACCTGCTCCAAAGGCGTATTGAGCAGGGGGTTGGAGAGCCAGGGGTCGATGAGCACGTTGACTCCGGCCCCGGACAATTTAAAGGCCGAATGGCCAAAGTAGGTAACCTTTACCCCGCGTCCGATTCCTGCTTGAGTCACGGCGTCCTCCCGTTAAACCGGTCGGTGGCGCCGGTGTCCCGCCGACGCGACCGGTCTCTTTTTAGCTAGTGGCCGGTGGTGAGAAAGCAAAACCGCAGCATCCCTCCAAGGCCTCCAGGTTTTTACGCAATCCCAGGGCGATAAGGGTGTCACCCACCTGGATGGTGGTTTCTAGCGTGGGGTTGAACAGCATCTCGCCGTCGGCCCGCTTGATGGCCACCAGGATCAGGTCCAGCTTCTGACGAATGCCGGAGTCCTTAAGGGCTACCCCGGCCAGCAGAGAACCATCCCCGACCCTGACCTCCTCCATGCTCCAATCCACCCCTTCCGTCATGGCCAGTTCCATGAAGGTGGTCACGGTGGGGCGCAGAATGGCGAAGGCCATTTTCCGGCCCCCCATCTCATAGGGGGATTCCACCCGGTCGGCCCCGGCCCGCTGCAGCTTCTTTTCGGCCCCCATCTCTTCGGCCCGGGCCACGATGTAGAGATCGGAGCGGAGGCTTCTGGCCGTCAAGACGATGTAGACATTGTCGGCATCCGAGGACACCACCGAGACCAGGCCCCGGGCCCGCTCGATACCGGCCTCCTGCAAGACTTCTTCCCGGGTGGCGTCGCCGCCAACGAAGTAATAGCCGGACTGCTCCAGGAGGGTCAGTTTTTCCGACCGGTTTTCCACGATCACCAGGGGCACGCCCCGCTCTTGCAGTTGCCGGGCGATGATCTCGCCGATGCGGCCGAAGCCGCAGATAATATAATGGTCCTTGAGCCGTTTGATATGCTTGATCAATTTGCGCTTTCCCAGAACCTCCCGGATCTCCCCTTCCACCACTATCCGGGCCAGAGAGGTGATGACGTACGCCAGGACCCCCATGCCGGCCAGGATCAGGGCCATGTTGTACAATCGCCCGGTCCGGGACAGCGGATGGATTTCCCCGTAGCCCACGGTGGCCAGGGTGGTCACCGTCATATATAGGGCATCGAAAAAGTTCCAGCCTTCCAGCCAGACTAAACCCAGGCTGCCGAAAACGAGGAGAGCCAGCAGGATGGCGGTCAATATTAAAATTCTGCGGAGCGTTATCCTCCCGCCTGAAGGAATGAAGGCTCCCGGCATCTCAACCACTCGAATATCCTTTGCGGCCTGACGAACCCAGGTTATCTTACCATAAAAGCCGGCGGTTGGCGGCAGGAATTTATCAAGAAGCGTTGCAGAGTAATCCGGCTGGCGCGTGGAGTCAAAGGTTGGTATTAATATCAGATTTTTTGAGACTGAGGAGATCGTTGCTATAGATCAGTAAGGTTGAATTTTAACAATTTGTTAAGTTTTTTATAATAATAATTTAATCTTAGGGGAAGCGAGAATATCATAAATTATTTAATTAATTAGTAGTTATCGTGATCTTATCACAACGAGATTATTTATATACTATTTTATTACTTTACTTAATATGCGGCTAAGTTTTATTAAATTATAAGGCTTAGCAATTGCTCCTGAGAATCCATACTTGAGGTAATCAGCCATTATTGCGTCATCTGAATAGCCACTGGAAACTATGGCCCTTACATGTGGGTCTATTTTTTTAATTTGTTCCAATGTTTCCTTACCACCTAAACCACCTGGAATAGTCAGGTCTATAATTGCTGCAGCAAAAGGCTGGTTTTGCTCTTGAGCTTGCTGATATAATCGTATTGCCTCGCTGCCTTCTGTGGCAAAACTTACCTGATAGCCCAGCTCTTCCAACATCTTTCCCAAAACCTCTCTAACCGTTGCCTCGTCGTCCATCAACAGAATTCTCCCCTGGCCTATAATTGGCCCAGCAACCTCTCTCTTCTCGGGATAATGATTTGTCTCAAGAGCCGGGAGATAAACCGAGAAGGTAGTGCCGACGCCGCTGACGGATTCTACCGCGAGATGCCCCTGGTGCTGCTTAACAATGCTATAGGCGGTGGTAAGACCTAAACCACTGCCCTTCTGTTTGGTGGTAAAATACGGATCGAAAACTTTGTCCAGATAGGGAGGTTGGATGCCCAAGCCTTGATCGGCAATGGTTATTTTTACATATTTACCAGTTTGCAGCGGCAAGATATCCTCTTTTTCCACATTGATATTTTCCGCCTGGATAGCCACCGACCGCCCAGAGATCTTCTCTAAGATCAAAGGACAATTTTGACCTGGAGCCGCTTAAAGCCAAACTGGCCGCTTCATGCAATAAATCTTCCAGATGATGAATCTTTTTTATGGGGAGCCCCCCTTTGGCAAAGGTGAGCAATCGGTTAGCCAAGGTCTGGGCCTGTTCACAGGCCTTCTCTGCGTTGATCAATTTTTCTATACTTTTCTCCGGTAGATTAATCAACGCCAGCAGCTCCAGGTTGCCCAGAATCACCATTATGATGTTATTGAGATCGTGAGCGATACCGCCTGCCAGGACGCCGAGGCTTTCCAGCTTCTGTGCCTGCAACAGCTGGCGCTCCAATTCCAAGCGTTCCTGCTGCGCCCGTTTGAGCTCAGTGATATCTCTGGCCATGTGTAAAGAACCCAGGAGCTCGCCATTTTGGTCTCTCAAGGGCGACGCAGTTACCAAGAAGATACTATCCAGCCTCTTCTCGGTTATTTCTTCAATATGCTCCTGGCCATCCTCGAGCAACCTTTCATGGGGGCACAATTTTAAGGGCGAATCAGTTCCATGGAAAAGGGTATAACATTTTAACCCCACGGCATCTTGGGGATTTATCCCAAACCTAGCGGCCATGGCCTGGTTGATTTTTATAACGGTATGCTGCTTGTCGATAATGGCGATGAGGTCTGGAACCGTATTAAAGGTTCGTTCCCAGTCGATATTGGCCCTCTTGAGAGAAATCAGAGTCTCATCAAGTTTCTTGGCTATGTCTAAAAAGGCGCTGGCCAAATCGCCAATTTCATCACCACTCCTCATCATTTCTAATTCGTTACTGACTTTTTGGGATTCCGTACTTTCTTCCTTGCCAAAAAACATGACCGCCTGGCGCAGCTTGGTCAGAGGCATGG
>JAPLJC010000088.1 GCA_026388765.1 Deltaproteobacteria bacterium | reverse complement strand
CGCCACCACCACCGGCTTGATTGAAATTGACTTCGACCCGGTCCAGGATCCGCGGCAAAGCAATACCTCCTCCTACAGCGCGCGGCTGCGGCACGCCATGTTCCGCCTGAACTGGCCCGAAACCGAACTGATGTTGGGCCAGTATTGGACCATGTTCTGTGAGTACACTCCTGAAAACGCCCAGGACACCCCATTGAATAACCACGGCATGCCCAGCGGCCGGGTCCCTCAGATCCGCTTGACCCAGAAGTTCGCCGGGAACTGGACCGTGGCCGCGGCCATCTTAAAACCGTATGATCCCAGCACGGCTGACGCTGCCTTTGATGGCCAAGTATTAACCGCCCCAGGAGGCGCCCCAGTCGCCCCACCGGCTGGAGTCCAGTCCGCCAGCGTCGGGTTGCCGGGCCAGTCTTCCGAGATTCCGCACATCGATGCCAAAATTGCCTACGAGAAGGACCTCTATGGCAAGGCGGGTTTTTTTGGCCGGCCCCGGGGCTTCGCGGCCCAGGTGACGGCCGGCTGGCAGCAGATCCGCTATCGCGCCAATACTGCGGCTCAAGCCTTTGGCACCTTTGGCCAAAACGCCTATAGCACCAATACCGGCTTTCAACGCGGCCAGCAGTATCTAGATCCCTGGATGGTGCAGGCCAATCTCTTCATCCCGGTGCTGCCCACCTATAGCGCCAACCTGGCAGGCACCGCCTCCCTGAGCGCCCAGTGGTTCATCGGCCAGGGGCTCAGCGCCTTCGGCGAGGCCCAGGACTCTGACGCCAGCTGGTTTAAATTCACGGGAATTGGGCCCACCGGCTCCATCTTTTTCAATCGAATACTGATGAATCAGTTCGGCGGTTACCTCCAAGGACAATACTATTTCACTAACCAGTGGTTCCTGAACGCGGTCTGGGGCATGCAGCGGTCCTATGGGATCGAAAGCGGCGCCTCCGCCGCCCTGGCGCGCACGCAGGGAGCCAACAACCCGTATGGTTATATGTATGCCACCCTCAACGACCAGGTGAAGCTGTGGCAGGAGTTCGACCTGACCCTGTGGTACCGGCCCATCGAGGCAATCAAGTTCGGCTTGCAATATACCTACGGCCGCACCGACTACTTGCAGAAGGTCAATAACCCGCAAAGCCTCACCGGTGTGGGACCATTAGTTCCTGGTCAGGTTCAGGGGCAGCCCAGCGCTGGGGCCAAGGACTTTGGCGAAGCCCATCGCGTGCAGTTCGTCGCCTTCATGTTCTTCTAACCTAAAACGGTTGACTTAACCAAGCCCACGGGGTAATATCCCTGTGGGCTTTTTTATTAAAGACGGTTTTCAGTTTTCGGTTTTCGGTTTTCGGTTAAAATGCATACGACAAAATCGAAATCCAGATCGTTTCGGGATTTAGAAGTATGGAAATTGTCCATTGAGCTTGCCAAAGAGCTGTATTGCCTAACGAGCAAATTTCCACGTTCAGAGAATTTTGGCTTGACAAATCAGATCAGAAGAGCCGCGGTATCAATTCCGTCTAATATCGCTGAAGGTCAGGGGAGAAATTCACCCAAAGAATTCCGGCAATTTTTGTCAATAGGCTTAGGTTCCCTGGCCGAATTGGAAACCCAGCTAATCCTATCCAACGAAATTGGCTACCTGACTCTTGAAGAATTAAATCCATTCTTGTCCACTCTGGACCGATTAAGGAAGATGATTAAAGGATTGTCCATGGGTATAAAATAATGATTTTTCTCTTTTTCCGAGAACCCAAAAATTAAAAAGGAAAAATGTGATGCTGTGGAGTCTTTTCGCTTTTGCCGAAAACCGAAAACCGAAAACCGAAAACCCAAGGTCCAGGAAGTTTAGCGGGTTATTGGCATTCATCGTTTTGCTGACCTTCGTGGTCCCGACCTTCACGGGTTGCGGCGCCGCTACCAGCGTCAAGAATTGGGTGACCGGGAATCCAACAAGTGAGGAAGACGAGGAGACTGTGCCGGCCGAGGCCCAGCAAGAGACGGTGATGATCGACGGCAAGCCTTACGTCCGCAGCAAGAATCCGTACTGGCTCACCTACCCGGAGCAGCCGGAATATCTTTACGTGGAGAAGGGCCGGGAGTTCAAGGGCATGCAGCAGCGTTTGGTCGATGCCATTTCCAAGGCGGTGGGTAAAGAGAAGGATAAGGGAGCCAAGACTCTGCCGCCCGATAAGTTGCAGGAGCTGGTGAAGGCAGAAGTGGACCGCATCCTCCGGGAGCAGGGGATGGGCGGCTTTGTCTCCCAGGGGCGGGGGGAAAAGGCCCCGTATGTGGGCCGCTCGGTGGCGGTGATCCCGGATCTGGACACCCCCACGAGCTATGAGGGTCTCAACCGCACCCTGGCCATAGCCCTGGGAGACGCCGCAGGCCGGACCAAAGACCTCCGGGTGGTGGGCCAGGACCAGGTCAGGGAGGCCTTGGGCAAGGCCGGCATCAATGGGAAGCTCTCTCTGAGTCCCAACATTAAGGCCCTCGGTGATTACTTGGGGGTGCAAGGCATCGTTCTCACCGGCATCATGCCGCCGGAGAAGGGGTCCCAGGCAGCCATGGTTATGCAGGTCTACGACACCTTCATGGGGACCAAGGAACAGTCCATCGCCGGTACGGTGGAGACCGGCCCGTTGAATGCTGAGGCGGTGACCAAATTCGCCAACGCCAATGCCTTGCGGGTTGGGGGGGAACTCATTAACATCCGCTGGTTCGGCCGGGTGGAGTTTGTCAAAGAGGGCAAGACCTATCTCAATCTGGGTCAGAATGCCGGCGTTAAGGTGGGTGACCGTCTGAAGGTGGTGGCGCCGGGCAAAGAGGTGGTGAACCCCACGACCCACGCCGTCCTGGGTTACACTTCGGATGAGTCCCAAGGGGAGCTGAAGGTGACGGAACTCCTGGGAAACACCGGGGCCGTGGCCACGCCGACGAGTGGCGGCCCCTTCAAACCCAACGAGCGCGTCCGGGCGGCGAAATGAGGCAGTAGCCAGTAGCCAGTAGTCAGTAAAGGCAAAAAAAGTCCCCATTCACCATCGAAAGGGGACTTTTTTTATCTAGCAAAGTCGACTGCTGAAATTTGGTTTATCTCTGGCAACTGACTACTGGCTACTGGCTACTGACTACTGATTCTCTCCATTCCCCCCATATAAGGCCGCAGCTTTTCGGGGATGACGACACTGCCGTCAGCCTGCTGGCAGTTTTCCAGGATGGCCACCATGGTGCGGCCCACGGCCAGGCCGGAGCCGTTCAAGGTGTGCACCAGTTCGGTGCCCTTGACCCCGGGCCGCCGGAAACGGATGGCCGCCCGGCGGGCCTGGTAGTCTTCGAAGTTGCTGCAGGAAGAGATCTCCCGGTATAGCCCCTGGCCCGGCAGCCAGACCTCGATGTCGTAGGTCTTGGCCGCAGAGAAGCCCATGTCCCCGGTGCACAGCACCACCACCCGGTAGGAGAGTCCCAGTTCCTGGAGGACTTCTTCGGCATCAGCCAGCAGTTTTTCCAACTCGTCATAGGAGGTCTCGGGCGCGGTGAATTTCACCAGCTCCACCTTGTCGAACTGGTGCTGGCGGATCAGGCCGCGGACATCCTTGCCGTAAGAGCCCGCCTCGGACCGGAAGCAGGGAGTGTAGGCGGTGTAATAGAGGGGCAGATCCTCGGCCCGGAGAATTTCGTCCCGGTGGATATTGGTCACCGGCACTTCGGCCGTGGGGATCAAATAGTAATTACACCCTTCGAGCTTAAACAGGTCTTCCTGAAACTTGGGTAATTGACCAGTTCCCCTCAGGGAGTCCTCATTAACGATAAAAGGGGGCAGCACCTCAAGATAACCATGCTTTTTGGTGTGCAGCTCCAGCATAAAGTTGATCAGGGCCCGCTCCAGCAGGGCGCCGGCGCCTTTGAGCAGGGCAAAGCGGGCTCCGGTGATCTTGGCGGCCCGTTCGAAGTCCAGGATGCCCAGGGCCTCGCCGATCTCCCAATGGGGCCTGGGGTTAAAGGCGAAGCTGGGCGGCTCGCCCCAGGTCTTGACCACCGGGTTGTCGTCGCTGCTGGCGCCGATGGGCACCGTGGCATGGGGCAGGTTGGGCAGGGTCAAGAGAAAATCCCGCACCCAGGCGTCGTGCTGCTCCGCCCGGTTCTCCAGGTCCTTGGTGTCCTCATTGATGACCGCCACCCTGGTCCGGAGGGATTGGGCTTCTTCGGTGTTGCCCGCCTTCATCAACTTGCCGATCTCCTGGGACAGCGTGTTCCGTTGGTGGCGCAAATCCTCTACCTGGGTCAGCAGTCGCCGGCGCTCACCTTCGTGGAGGTGAAAATCGTCCAGGGAGATTGCCAGCCCCCGATTCTTCATGGCTTGTTCCACTTCCGGCAGATGGTCCCGGACAAACTTGAGATCCAGCATGATTTTCCCTTATTAAAAGTGAGAAACGATTACCGTAGGGGCGGGGTTTCCCCGCCCCTACAAGGTCAGCATTCCTTAGCCGCCTTCTGCCTTATCATTATCTTCCGCAAAGAATCCTTCCTTGACGCCTTCGATGAGCTTTACCAGGCCGTCGGCGTTCTGGCGCTGGATGAAGTAGAGGATGTCCGCCACCGAATCTTCCAAGGCCCGCAAGGCCGCCCGATTGGCCGGGTTCTGGAGCTGGATGCAGGCATACAATTTCGCATCCTGACTGAAAAGACGGCGGGCCAGGTTATGCAGGGTGGAAAAGGTGGGAGTGGCAAAATCCTCCAGATCTTTAGGAGCAACTCCCAACTCCCGGATGGCCATCTCCAGGGCGATGAGGGTAAAGTGGGACAGGCCCTGAACTACGGCCATGAGGCGGTCGTGTTCCGTGGCGGTGGTGACTTTCACCCGGGCCCCGGCGTTTTCTAAAAGCTCCTTAAGCCAGGAGAACCAGCGCTCCCCCCGGCCGGGACAGAGGACCACGGTCTGGCCGGTTATGGTCTTAGCGCCGGGCCCGAAAAGGGGGTGAGTCCCCACCACTTCGCCCGGGAAGTGCGACAGCATGGCGGTCATGGGTCCCTGTTTCACCGAAGTCAGGTCCATCAGGGCGGCTTCGGGACGCAGATGGGGAGCTATGGCCCGGACGATCTCACTCACCTTGGGAATCGGCACGGAAACCACCACCACGTCCGCCAACCGGGCCACTTCCTCGGGAGTCTGCCTGGTGTCCACGTCGGCCACCAGGACCTCCAGCCCCTGGGCCGTGAAAAAGCGCTGGAACCAGTGGCCCATCTGCCCCCGGCCGCCGATCAGGGCAATCTTTACGGCCATAAATTAGCCCTCTGGCGCAGGAGAAAATCAGTTAAGGTGAGTCGCACCATGGCCAGAATCACCGGGACGATGCGGGGGATGGCGCTGATGTCGTGGCGTCCGCCCACCCGGATGACTCGGGGGAGGCCCTCCAGATTGACGGTCTGCTGCTTTCGGGAGATGGAGGGGATGGGCTTGACCGCGGCGGAGACCACGATGTCGTCGCCGTTGCTGATGCCGGCCAGGATGCCGCCGGCGTGGTTGGAGGCGAAGCCGCCGGGGATCAGGGGATCGTTGTCCTCGGAACCCAGCAGGCGGGCGGCGGCAAACCCGGCGCCGATCTCCACGCCTTTGACCGCGCCCACGGACATCACCGCCTGGGCCAGGGCCGCGTCCAATTTGTCGAAGACCGGTTCCCCCAGGCCCGCCGGGCAGCCCCGCACCCGCACCTGCACCACTCCGCCCAGGGAGTCCCCCTGGGCCTTGACCTCCTGCACCCGGGCGGCCATGGCCTCCACGACCTCCGGGTCAGGACAAAAGAAGGGGTTGTCCCAAATAAGCGCTTCGTCGATTTTTTCGGCCCGCACCCCGCCCAACTCCAAGGTATAGGCCGTCACCTGGATATTTTCCCGGTCCAGGACCTTCTGGGCCACGGCGCCCGCGGCCACCCGGGCCACGGTCTCCCGGGCCGAGGCCCGGCCGCCGCCGCGGTGGTCCCGGATGCCGTATTTGGCCTGAAAGGTGAAGTCGCCATGGCCGGGCCGGAAGAGATCCCGCAGGGCGTCGTAGTCCTGGCTCCTAACGTCCCGGTTGTAGACGATGAGGCTGATAGGAGCGCCGGTGGTGCGGCCCTCGAAGACCCCGGAAAGAATTTCCACCGCATCGGGCTCCCGCCGGCTGCTGGCATGGGCCTGGACCCCAGGACGGCGCCGGTCCAACTCGTGTTGGACATCCCCGGCGCTTAAAGACAGCCGGGGCGGGCAGCCATCGATGACCGCGCCCAGGGCCGGGCCATGGGACTCGCCCCAGGTGGTGACCCGGAAGACCTGGCCAAAGGTATTACCCGCCAAGATTGGCCGCCTCCTTGAATTCCAGAGCCGCCAGGATTGACTTAACCACCTGGGGGATGGATTGATGGGCAGTGGCGATGATAATCTGGGCCGCCGCCCGGTACAGGGGTTCCCGGGCTGTCAACACCTCCAGGACCTCGTTCACGGCGTCGCCGCCGGTGAGGCTGGGGCGGAAGGCGTCCCGGGGCCGGTCCGCCTCGAGCCGGGACTGGATGGTGGCCGGGTCGGCGGTGAGCCAGATGATGGTGCCGTTCTCCCGCAGGGCCTGCACGTTCTCCGGGTCCAAAACCACCCCGCCGCCGGTGGCCAGCACCTGGCCCCGGCTGGCGCGGTAGCGGGCCACCAGCTCTTTCTCCAGGCGGCGAAATTCCTCCCAGCCGCCCTGGGCCACGATTTCGGCCACGGATTTACCGGCCTCGCCCACCAGGACCCGGTCCAGGTCCACGAAAGGGCGCTGCATGACCCGGGCCAGTTCGGCGCCCACCGCGGTTTTGCCCGTGGCCCGGTAGCCGATGAGGACCAGGTTGCGTTCCGCCTTTGGAGTGGGTGATTTGGTCTGCTTTGGTGGCATTGAGCCCCGCTGGCGCAGGCTAACGCCTGCGGCTACAGATAATTGCCGGGTTGAGGCTTGGTTCGCCAAAATATTAATAATGGCAGTCGGTTGGCCCTTAGTTTACTAAAATTAGGGGCGGAAAGAAAGGGGATAACAGCTATTTCGATTTATCGAACCTTGTTTGTCCTTGAAACGTGGGAAAAATGCAGCCGCGCTTTCAGCCTGCACTCCACAGGCTGGAAGCCTGTGCCACTGAAGACCTGGTCACCAAAGCAGGGCTATCCCCTGCCCGGCATAGTAAATTCCCACCCCGAAAAAGATGGCCGCGGCCCCGATCTTGATGGCCTTTTCCGGCAGGTGGCGGCCCAGGGTCAGCCCCACCCAGATGGCCAGGGCGTCAGAGATTACCATGCCCAGGGTGGAACCGAGCCAGACTTGTACAGGGGAGTATTGGGCGGCCAGGGTGACCGTGCCCAACATGGTCTTGTCGCCCAATTCCGCCAGGAAAAAGGTGACGGCCACGATCAGGAAAGGAGATTTCAGCCGGTTGATCCGGCCGTTGCCCTCGTCGGCCTGATCGCCGCGGAGAGTCCAGAGGCCAAAGGCCACAAAGGCCAGGCCGCAAAGCAACTCGAGCCAGCCGGGCGGCAGCAGTTTGCCGGTGAGGTCGCCCAAGAGTACGGAAAAAGCGTGGACCAGCAGCGTTGCCACAAACACCCCGGCAAGGACCACCCCGGCCTTGAAACGGGTGGCCAGGGTGAGGGCCACCAACTGAGTCTTGTCCCCCATTTCAGCTACGAAAATCAGGAATAGGGCCAGCCAAAAACCTTCCATATGACTCCATTGCCGCTAAAAAGGTTATAGGGGCGGTGTGCTCCCCGCCCCTACAGGTTGCGAAATAGGATATTTTTCCAAGGCTTAACCGATTTTACTAAAAACTCGAAACTCGAAACTCGAAACTAACTCAAGGCAGCCGGTAACAGGCCCCTTCCCGGGCGGCGTCGATATAATGCGGGTTGGGACCTCCGGTTGCCAGTTGCCGGGCCAATTCAATAATTTTCTCCACCTCCGCGTCGGTGCGGCCGGGATCGTGGTGGGTCAGAATTAAATTGTGGACTCCCCCCTCCCGGGCCAGGGTCACCACCTCTTCATAAGTCGAGTGGCCCCAGCCCCGGCGCTCAGGGAAATCCTCGGGCAGGTATTGGGCGTCATGGATCAGCAGGTCGCAGTCCCGGACGAATTCGGCAAATTCCGGCAGCCGCTGACCCCGGTCCGCCCCCAATTCGCTATCGGTGATGAAGACCATGGTGTGGCCGTCTTCCTTGATCCGGAAGCCGAAGCCGCCCTGGGGATGATTGGTCGGGATGGCATCGATGCGGGCGCCCTCCACTTCCAGGGGCCCGTGGGCCAGGCGGTTGAGATAATCGATGCGCGCCTTGAGATGGTCGAAGGCCACCGGGAAGAAACCGTCGCCCATATGGCTGTCGAAGACCCGGGTCATGGCCTGGAAAGCCGGCGGCCAGCCATCCACCAGGATCTCCGTGCTTGCTTGATAAATGGGGGTAAAGAAGGGGATACCCAGGAGGTGATCCCAGTGCCCGTGGCTGAGGAGGAGATGGATACTGACGGGAGAGGCCGCTTCCATCAAATGCTTGCCCAGGAGGCGCAGGCCGGTGCCGCCGTCGATCACGAGGCGCCTGCCGCTATTCAGCAAGACTTCGACGCAAGAGGTATTGCCTCCGAACTCCAGGGTATGGGGCCCCGGAGAAGGAATTGAGCCCCTGGTACCCCAAAATTTGATCTCCATAAAGTTATCTCCTCATCTCGGGACCGCGTCAGTAATCTGCCGGAAGTGCGGGAAGTTGCTCCATCTCCAACCAAGCCGCCACCAGGCCAAAACAGCCGGTGAGCATCATGTCCCCCAGGGGGGCTGCGAAGACTCCGGGCCAACCACGGGCCAGGCGCCGCCGGGGACCGGTGATGACGGTAAAGGAGAACGGGCCGGCGGGAGGATAGCCGGGGGCGTAAGCGCAGCCATGCCCCTGGTCGGCAAAGACCTCGTCATTGGTGAGTTCGCCGGCCTGAAACCGGGCCAAATGGTCGAAGAGCTTGCCCTGATCCAACAACCCGGTGTGGTGCTCGTAGATGCCCCAGAGGCGTTGCCCCCGGACCAGCCCGGCAAAGGTGTGGGCATTGCCCAGGTTGACCACCAGCAGGCCGGCGGCGAGGTGCTCCCGGGCCTGGGGGTCTTGTAACGCCCCCCGGACCCCGGCGGCGCAGGTATCCATCAGCAACACCCCCGGCAGGGTTTCGGCCACGGAGAGCATCCTGGTGAAAGAGGCCGGCGGCTGGCGAAAGGCCAGATCCCGGAGTTCCCCGCCCCGGCTCAGAAAGTCCTCCCAATAACGGAAGCGGCAGCGCCGATTGCTTTCCTGCGGGGCAAAACCGTGGTCCTGGACCGCCACCGCGAAGTGACTCGGGAAAGGGACTTCAAAGGCCGCCAGCAGGCTTCCCATGCCCTCCAGGTCCACGTCACCCAAGGTGATGGCCGTTGCCTCCCCGGGCGGACTTTCGGTGAGCGCCACCCCCCAGGCCGTCACCTGTTCCAGGCGGTCGCTTAAAGTAAAGGCAGCTTGAGGCGTGGCATAAACCGGCAGCCCTCGGGCCAGATGACGCCGCACCGCCTGGGTGATGGCCCCGCCGCCCATCACCTGCCCATGCAGGAAGATGGGGTGCCCGGCCTCACCCAGGCGTTTGATGCGGCGGGCCAGGATTTGGGTGGGGGCCGGCAACACCATTTTCACGGCATTTTCCACCGCCTGGCCCGGCTCCCAGATAAAGAGATCCTGGGTGCCGCCCCCCACATCCAGAGCCATGATGGAGCCTTTAAACATGGTCGGCTTCCCATTGGGCCGCGACGTCCAACACCAGCCTGGCCGCCTGCTCCCGAGCCTGGCGGAAGCCCTCCGAGCGGTAGCCGGGCTGCCAGCTTAAGGTGGCGAGCTCATCGGAAACCACGAGCAACCCGGCCACCGGAACCTGTCGGAAACGGCCCACCGCGAACAGAGCCGACATCTCCATTTCCACCCCGAGAACCCCCTGGGCCTGATAGTGCTGGACTAAATCGGCCGTTTCCCGGAAGACGGCGTCGGTGGTCCAGATGGGGCCGGCATGCCAGGGTCTAGCCGAATTTTTTAAGGCCTGCTGCAGCCTCGCAGTCAAGGCCGCGGCCGGGGTCGGGTCGCCGTCTCCCCGGGAATAGTGCCTGGAAGTTCCCTCGCCCGCCACCGCCAGAGTGGGTAACAACAGGTCGCCGTTGCACACCCCTGGCTGCAGGGAGCCGCACCACCCTAAAGCCAGCACCATCCGGGCTCCCAGGGCGATGAGCTTCTCCAGGACCATCACCGCATAAGGCGCGCCCATCGCCGGGGCCACAATGGTAATGGGCTGCCCTTCCCAGAGACCTCCCCGCAGGGCGCATTCCCAGAGAGAGCGGGGGCTCGCCTTGGCCTGGACCAGGCGGCACAAATACTCGTAGTCTGGACGGACAAAAGTGAGGATCACCCTGGCCGAGACGGCCGCTTCGCTCTTCCCGCGGCAGGGATTGATCAGGGCTTCGTTGCCTGCTGGCCGGAGTTCCGAAGTTCCGGAAACGATTTTCGGGTTTGCCGCCGTCCGGCCGGATTCCTGACTCATGCCGTTTTCCGTGCGGTTTTCAGCTTCCAGGCGAAGTAACCTGCCAAGCCTATCAGGGCGCCCACCACAAAAAAATCCAGGATATGGGTATATCGCTGGACGATGGGCCAATTTTCCTTGAGCCGCACCCCCAGGTAGGTGAGAAAGCCGTTCCACAAGGTGGCGCCCACCGCGGTGTACAGCACAAACGCCGCCAGGGGCATCCGGGCCAATCCCGCGGGGATGGAGATGAGATGGCGCACCACCGGAATGAACCGGCAGATGAAGATCGTCTTGCCGCCATGGCGGTCAAAAAACTTTTTGGTCCATTCCAGGTGGTGCGGATTGAGGAACAGGTAGCGCCCGTAGCGCAGCACCACCGGCTCTCCCAACATTCCCATGCCGTACGACAGCATTGAGCCGACGACGGACCCCAGACTGGCGGCCACCATCACCGTCAGGGGATCGAAGTGGCCGCTGAAGATTAAAAAGCCGGCAAAGGGCATGACCAATTCGCTGGGGATGGGGGCGATCATGCTCTCCAGGGCCATCAGCGTGAAGATGCCCAGGTAGCTGCACTGGTTGATGAACAGGGTATTATAGTAACAGAGAGTCTCGGTAAGTCCCATGTCAGCTCAACTTTCTCCCATTTCGCCCTGACGCAGTTTGCACTCCACTCGGGACTGCAAGTCCTGGAGTCCGGGACTCAACTCCACCGGATAAACCGGCGGGTTCTCCAGGGCCTTGTAAGGCTCGGGTAGGTGTGCAAACTGAGCCTGAAAATGTTCTCGGTGGTCGTTCAGGGATGGCAAAGGCCGGACGATCTGGCCCCGGCGCATCACCGGCCGCAGCAGCGGCAAGGCCCAGGCAACGTCTTCATTCCGCAGGGCAATAACATCCCGCTGCATCTTACCCTTATCGTCATAATGGCGGAAAACCTGTTTCTTGTCCACCAGGGTGACCTTGCCGGTGGAGAGTTTCATCACCGGCCGTTCGGCATATTTTACCAGTTTATAGGCGATGTCGAAGTACGGGGCATCGGCGGACACCCCCATTTTGGTGCCCACTGCAAAGCTGTCTATCTCGGCGCCCGCGCCCAACACCTTGGCGATCTTGTGCTCATCAAAGCTGCCGCTGGCGAGGATGCGGACGTAATTGAGGCCGTGGTCGTTCAGGAGGCGGCGCACCTCCCGGCTAATGGCGGCCATATCTCCGGAATCCAGGCGTACGTAACGCAGTCGCTCCCCCCGGGCCTCCATCTCCTTGGCCACCGTCACGGCATTCCTGGCCCCGGCCAGGTTGTCATAGGTGTCGATGAGCAGGGTGGTGGTCTTGGGGAAGACCCGGGCGAAGACCCGGAAGGCGTCAATCTCCCGGGTAAAGCTGGTAATGTAGGAATGGGCCATGGTGCCGAAGGTGGGGAGACCGTAAAGTTTCCCCGCCAGGACGTTGCTGGTCCCCAGGAACCCGGCCAGATAACTGGCCCGGGCCACCTTCAGGCCGGCGTCGGTTCCCTGGGTGCGCCGCAGGGAAAAATCGATCAGAGGGCGCCCCTGAGCCGCATAGACGGCGCGGGAGGCCTTGGTGGCGATCATGGTCTGGAGGCTGACGGCGTTGATGATGAAGGTCTCCGCCAATTGGGCTTCCAGGATGGGTCCGCTCACCTCTAAAATGGGCTCGTCCTTGAAAAAGATGGTCCCTTCCGGCAGGGCGTGCACCTCCCCGGTGAACCGGACCCTAGCCAGGTAATCGAGGAAAGAGGTTTGAAAGAGCCCGGTGCTCGAAAGAAAGGCCAGGTCTTCTTCGGCAAATCTCAAACTTTCCAGGTAGGTGAGGGCTTCGGCCAGGCCGGCGGCGACAAAGTAGCCGCGGTCGGCGGGGTATTTGCGGATGAACAGACTAAAGGTGGCCTCTGCCTCCATCCCCTGCTCGAAATAGCAGGCCGCCATGGTCAACTGATAAAGATCGGTCAACAGGGCCAGGCGTTGTCCCAGGGACTGCTCCATGATCTCTGCGCATCGGCGGGGCGCTAATCCGCCCTGCCACTCCTCCCGTAAAGGCGACTATATCAAATAATTATAACTAAATGGGAATATCTAAAAAAGAAATTAGCGGTCTTCAAATTCCGGCGCGGCATTTTTTCATGGTGCGCAGGACGCACCCTATGCCCTTTCTGTAGTGCGTCCTACGCACCATTGTCATACTCCTACCCCCGGGAGAAGACATCGGCGTCCAAATCCAGGCGCTGCCCGGTTTGTAGGGTGCGTCCTACGCACCAATTCATTCGCCAAAACTGTACTCATCCTTATCAACCTCCTCTCCACCCCAATAAGGCGGATAAACCCCCTGAGCCACCAATCGGTGAAAGGATGAAAACGGCCAATCTATCACCTTCCGAACATAGCCATGCTTTACCGGATTCCAATGCAAGTAATCCATATGACGTTCAAAATCGAGGTCATCCCTAATCTGGTGCTCCCAAAAACGCCTTTGCCAGATACCGCTTTCCTGACGTTTAAGCCTGGAATTACTTATCTGGGCGCTGCTGTCGAATTGTGCAGGGCAATTTTTACTTACCTGGCGCTTAATGATGGCCCAGCGGGAGGAATAATTATGATCGTTCAAAGGCAGGGTCCGGATGGCATGGAGATGGTCTGGTAACAAAACCCAGGCTTCGATCTTGAACGGTAAGGTTTGCCGAGCTCTATTAATGCCATCTCGCAAGGCTTGGCGAATGCTTTCTGTCGTTAAAATAGGCCGACGCAAGTGGGTGTTCACCGTGAAAAAATACGTACCACCTTTGGTCTTAACCCGACGATATTCCGGCATTCTTAAGGCAACCCCTAAATGATGGTGCGTAGGACGCACCCTACGGTGGCAATCACGGTAGGGTGCGTCCTACGCACCATTGTCATACTCCTACCCCCGGGAAAAGACATCCGCGTCCAGGTCCAGGCGCTGCCCGGCCGCCAGCAGGTGGAAGCCCAGGGCCGCCACCATGGCGGCGTTGTCGCCGCACAGGTCTAAGGTAGGCAGGAACAGCTCGGTGCCGGCGGTTGCGGCCAGATCACGCAAAACCTGGCGCAGATGGCCGTTGGCCGCCACCCCGCCGCAGACCACCAGGCGGTTTAGGCCAGTCTGTTTGAGGGCCAGCCAGGCCCGGCTGGTGAGCGACTCCACCACCGCTTCCTGGAAGCTGGCGGCCAGGTCGGCCTGGGCCCCGGGGTCGGCGAGAATCTCCGGATGTCGTTTGAGCTGCAAGGCCACCGCGGTCTTGAGACCGCTGAAGCTGAAGGTGAGGGGTTCTGTCGCGATGCGGGGCCGGGGCAGGGAGAAGGCTGCGGGGTTGCCGCGGGCGGCCAGGGCCTCGACCTTGACCCCGCCTGGGTAACCCAGTTGCATGAGCTTGGCCACCTTGTCGAAGGCCTCCCCGGCGGCGTCATCCCGGCTTCTGCCCAGCAGGTCCATCTTCAGGAAGCTGTTGACCCGGTAAAGGTTGGTGTGGCCGCCGGAGACCACCAGGGCCACCAAGGGAAGGGCCGGCGGGTTCTCGGTCAGGAAGGCCGCCAGGATATGGGCCTGTAAATGGTGGACCCCCGCCAATGGTTTTTTTAAGGTATAGGACAACACCTTGGCCACGGCCATGCCAATGACCAGGGCGCCGATGAGGCCGGGCCCCTGGGTCACGGCCAGGCCGTCCACGTCCTTCAGGGTCACCCCGGCCTGGTCCAGGGCGCCCTGTAGCACCGGCAGGAGGTTCTCCAGGTGCCGCCGGGCGGCGATCTCCGGCACCACTCCGCCATATTGGGCGTGGGACTCGAACTGGGTGGCCACCACGGAGGATAAGACGCGGCGGCCGTCCTCTACTACCGCCGCAGCGGTTTCATCGCAGGAAGTTTCGATGCCTAAGATTAACATGATGAATTTAGTCGCCGATGTCCGCAGCTAAAAGTGGCACAGGCCTCTGGCCTGTGCTAGACACAGGCTGGAAGCCTGTGCCACTATCATCAGCGAGCCTCAGTGGTTCCCTCAGTCTCTGAAATAACCAAATAAGGTTTAATCTTCTCCAACTTCTTCGAGCCGATTCCCGAGACCTTTTCCAAATCGTCAATTTTCTTAAAAAGGCCATGTTCCCGCCGGTAGTCGATAATGCCCTGGGCCAGGGCCGGGCCGACGCCGGGCAGGGCGTCCAGGTCGGCGGCGGTGGCGGTATTCAGATCGATGGCCAGGCCGAGGGTGAGCAGTTCGGCGCCGTGCATGCGGGCCAACTGATAATGGCCATCCTCCCCGATCTCTACCCGGCTGCCCGAGGCTACTTTATCCGGGCAGGCCGGCGCCGTCCCGGCCCCGTCGCTCTGGCGCCAGACCTCCGCCAGCGTGGGGGCGTGCTCAAAGGTATAGACCCCGGGATGGGCGCCTGCGCCGTTTACTTCCACGAATACCAGGGTCAGGTTCCGGGGCGGGGGAGGGGAGGGGGCCAGGAAAAAATTAGCCCGCCAGGCCCATAAAAAAAACAGGGCGGCCCCTAAGAGAAGGATGACACCCTGTTGAGCGCGGCTGAAATAAGGCAATCTCATGATAAGGGGCGAAAGGGCAAGAGGTGAAAAGGGGAAATGGTAAAAGGTCTCTTTCCCTTTTCGCCTTTTTCCCTTTTCCCCTTTTCCCCCTATTTTGGGTGGGCCTGTTGTTCGTCCTTAAAGAGCTTGTAGTTGATGCTGTCCACCAGGGCGGCCCAGGAGGCCTCGATGATATCGAAGGACACGCCCACCGTGCCCCAGCGGTCGTGCGCGTCCCGGGACTCGATGAGGACGCGGACCTTGGCGTCGGTGGAGCCGGTGCCGGGCAGAACCCGCACCTTGTAGTCCTCCAGGCGCATCTCGGCCAGCCGCGGGTAGAAGCGGATCAGGGCCTTGAGCAGGGCCTTGAACAGGGCGTTCACCGGGCCGTTGCCCATGGCCGCGGTATGGACTTCGTGCCGGCCCACCCGCACCCGGATGGTGGCTTCGGGCACCGGCGTCTCTTCTTCACCCACCTTCTGGTCCACCACCCGGTAGCTCAGGAGCCGGAAGTATTCCTTGTGCTGGCCCAGGGCGGCCCGGAGCACCATTTCCATGGAGGCTTCGGCGCTTTCGAACTGGTAGCCCTGGGCTTCCAGGTCCTTGATACGCTCCAGGATAATCTGCAGGGCCTCGGGCCGCGTTTGGGCGAGATCTTCAGGGGTAACTTCCTGCATTTTATCCAGGGCAAACTGCACGGCCTGGTCGTGGGCCGCGGGTTCCAGACCCAGCTCCCTGGCCTTGAGGAAGATGGTGCTCTTGCCCGAGAGGTCTGAGACCGGGATATGGCGAACGTTGCCCACCAGCTCCGGGTTGAGGTGCTCGTAGGCCTTGGGGTTGCGCTTCACCGCGGCGGCGTGGATCCCGCCCTTGTGGGCAAAGGCGCTGACGCCCACGTAAGGCTGGTAGCGATTGGGGGCGACGTTGGCCAGCTCGTAGACGAAACGGGAGATCTCCGTCAGACGCTTGAGGCTGGCGTCACTGAGACAGTCGATCCCCAGCTTCAACTTCATCGCCGGGATGATGGAGCAGAGATTGGCGTTGCCGCAGCGTTCGCCGAAGCCGTTGATGGTGCCCTGCACCTGGACGCAGCCCAGCTCCACCGCGGCCAGGCTGTTGGCCACGGCCAGCTCCGAATCGTTGTGGGCGTGGATGCCCAGGGGGATATCGCTGAGGCGCTCTTGCACCGCCTTGATGATCTCCATCAGCTCGGAGGTCAGGGTGCCGCCGTTGGTGTCGCACAGCACCAGGACCTGGGCGCCGCCGGCCACGGCGGCCTTCAAGGTCTTGAGGGCGTAGTCCCGGTCGTCCTTGAAGCCGTCGAAAAAATGCTCGGCGTCGTAAAACAGCTCTTGCACCCGGGGCTTGAGGTATCCCAAAGAGTGGCTGATGAGCTCCAGGTTGCGCTCCGGGGTGGTCTGGAGGATCTCCTTAACCTGGAAGAGCGAAGACTTGCCGAAGATGGTGATCACCTGGGCCCGGCTGAGGAGCAGTTCCTGGAAGACCGGGTCCGACTCCGGCGGCCGGTCCTTGTGATGGGTGCTGCCAAAGGCGGCGATGCGGGTGCCGTTGACGTCGCCGTATTGGCGGATTTCTTCAAAGAACTCCCGGTCCTTGGGATTGGAGCCGGGCCAGCCGCCTTCGATATAGTGAACCCCGAACTGCGCCAGTTTCCTGGCGATGCGGATCTTGTCGGCCAGGGACAGGGTAAAGTATTCCGCCTGGGTGCCGTCCCGCAGGGTGGTGTCGTAGATTTTTACCTGGCGCATGATGTACCTCTGTATTCGGGGTTATAAGTTTTTGAGGGAGCAGCCAGATGAAGCTTGGGCGAAAAGGAGAAGAGGGGAAAAGGGAAAAAAACCCGGGAACATGTGGGGTTTTCCCCTTTTAACCTTTTCCCCTTTAACCTTTTTAATAAGGCCTTTCCCTCAAATATGCTTATCGTTTCTTCGGCGGCGGGGGCTGATCCAGACCGAAGGCGTCGTGGAGGACCCGCACCGCCAATTCGCCGTACTTGTCCTCGATGACGCAGGAAATCTTGATTTCTGAGGTGCTGATCATCAAGATGTTAATGTTTTCGGCGGCCATGGCTTCGAACATCTTGGCCGCCACTCCGGCGTTGTTCTTCATGCCCACGCCGACGATGGAGACCTTGGCGATATTCTCCTCGCTCAAGACCTTCTCGGCCCCGACATCGGCGGCCACCGGCCTGACAATCTCCATGGTCTTTTTAAGATCGCCCTTGGGCACGGTGAAAGTGAGGTCAGTGTGCCCCTCGCTGCTGGTGTTCTGGATGATCATATCCACCACGATGTTGGCCGCGGCCACCGGCTGGAACAGGTGGCTCGCCACGCCGGGGCGGTCGGGAACCCGGGTGATGGTGACCCGGGCGTCATTTCTGCTCAGAGCTACACCGGATACCGGCACAATTTCCATTTCTTCATCCTCCACGGTCACCAGGGTGCCCGGCTCCTCGGAAAAACTGCTGCGCACCACCAGGGGGACGCTATAACGCCTGGCGAAACCGACCGAGCGGATCTCCAGGACCTTGGCCCCCATGGAGGCCAACTCCAGCATTTCGTCATACGAGATGCGCTCCAGCTTCCGGGCCTTGGGGCAAAGGCGGGGATCGGTGGTGTAGACCCCGTCCACGTCGGTGTAGATTTCGCACAGGTCGGCCTTCAGGGCCGCGGCCATGGCCACCGCGGTGGTGTCGGAGCCGCCCCGGCCCAAAGTGGTGATGTTGCCCACTTCATCCACCCCCTGGAAGCCGGCCACGGTGACGATGCGGTTTTTCTTTAATTCTTCCTTGATCCGGTCGGTATCGATGCCCAGGATCCGGGCCCGGCCATAGGCCCGGTCGGTGTAGATGCGGGCCTGGTGGCTGAGCAGCGAAGTGGCCGGCACGCCCTGGGCCCGCAAAAAAATGCTGAACAGGGAGACGGTGGTCTGCTCCCCGGTGGCCAAGAGGACATCCAGTTCCCGGGGATCGGGGTCTTCCGCCAACTCCTTAGCCAATCTGATGAGGCGGTCGGTCTCGCCGGCCATGGCGCTCAAGACCACCACCATGCGGTGGCCTTGCTCCCAGCTCTTCACCACCCGGTTGGCCACGTTGGCGATGCGGTCCGGATTGGCCACCGAAGTGCCGCCGTATTTTTGGACGATCAAAGCCACGCGCATAAACCTCAGATAATATAATGAATTTTTGATTATATCCTAATTTGCCAAAGAAATAAAGTCTGGGCTGACGGGCAGGCAAGTTTTGGCGCATTAACGGGGGGGCACCAGGCGCGGCTGGCGAGGTGGCACTTTCCGGCTCACGGTCTTCCCCCCGGTTTTTCAGAAAGTTTAAAAACAATTCTGGTGTAATGACCAAGATTTGAGCTGACAATCATCAAACCGAGATCAGATTAGACCTGACCCTTGGGACTAAAACTTTAAATGTCGCCAGGGACTTGGATACAGCTATGATATCTATATCAAACCCACTTTGATGGATTTTATAAGGATTGATAGATAGCAGATAACGACGCCTCTAACTTTTTGGTCTTCGGAGACCAGTGATAGCTTCGAGTCGTTTGGGGGCGCCCCAATGTCCACCAGCATCCGCGGCCGTCATAGGGCAAATTTGCCTTTAATTCTTTTCGATGGCAAACAAACGCAAAATTGTGGGGTTATCTCCACACACCGCTTATCTACCCGATTAATAAATCCCTTCTTAATTAAGACGTTCTTCCCCGGACCGAAAATTTGGGAACCTCGGTGTCCCAATCCTGGGTCACCTGCCGGCCTTTCTTATAGCGAAAGTTGCAGACCGCATCGCCCTGGGCCAGGGTCTTGCTGCGCCTCAGGCCGGTGCCAAAGGCCCGGCTTTTGAGAAAATCATTCAAACAGACATAAGGTGCCAGTTCCGAAGCCCTCTGGGATTGGAGATACTTGACTACGGCACACTCTTGATAGTCATAGCCGAAATCAAAGTCCTTGCCGTCTCCCTGGATTAACGTAGCCTCCCAATTGGCCGGATATTCCCACTTCTGGGTCCATGCGGCCCACTTTTGCATATTTTCCAGATTGGAACGGGTGAACCAGCGGGCCCCCTCCGTCAGGGCCTGGGCCTTTGGGTATCTCGTCAAACCCGTTTCATTCAGGTCATAAATCATGCGGCCCACGTCCGCCGCAGTCTTCCCATAGGCCTGCATGGGTTGGTAGTAGGCCAGGTACCAGGCGGCAATGGGGAGATACGGGGTGTCGATATTTTGCTCCCCGCCCACGTCGGGCAAGCGGGGGAGCAAGGACGAGAACCGGCTCGCCGCCTCCCGGGTAACCGCGTGGGCCAGCTTTTCCCCATCCCTGGCCGCCAGATATTGCCAGGCCCCATTGTTGGTTTCATGAAACGCCTTCAACAAATCTTCCCTATGGGCCAGATAGTAGTTTTTCTCTCCCCCGGCCGAGATCGGCCCCATTGATCCAGCCCAAGAGGGTGCGGGCCACAGGCAACAAACAGACGCCCCGAGGGCAAGGGTCATAAATTTCCTGCGAGAAATTTCCATTTGGAGAAGGTTTTTCATTAATTTAGGCTCCAACGCGAAAATTCCAGGGCGTAAGAAACTGGAGCCCCGGAAATTTTTTATCCTGAAATACTATGCGCATTTAATCCGAAATCATCCCGGCTGATCCGGGTTAACAAATGACGTTGCCCTACTGCGCGCATATTGAGGATCCCAACGGTTGAGCCATAGGCCTAACCCAATCAAGCCGAAGGACACCGCCTGATAGCCCAGCCCTCCTGTCCACCAGCCATAGGTTTTCCCCAGGCTCATCCAGGTGGCTATCAGAAATATCACCCCACAGGTCACCGCGAGGGTCCGGCTGTTCCGGTAAAAGAGCGGGGATGCCTGCCGCTTCAGGGACACGCTCTCCTGGGCAATTTGCAGGACAAAAGGTATAGTGACAATGTCCTCGGCGTAATACGGCGACAGACCCCCGGTTTGCCTATTTCGGGGGAACATACGGGTCCGGCGTGCCGATCTTGATCGGCGGGTATTTCTTCAGGCTGGCCTCGAACTCACCGATTATCCTCGTCATCGGGTAGGAGACCCAGGAGTTCTGGGCGCCCACGTCGCGCTCCTCCTTCAGATCGGTCAGGAGGTTGAAGAGCTTCGGCAAGGGAAGTCTCTGCGGCGGGTCGTACATGTTCTCCTGCCAGATCAGGTGCGCCTTCCAGTTGCGCCACTTGACGGCCGACAACCGGTCGGCCACGAAGGCGGGGAATCCTTCACGGTTGGAGGTCTCCTGCTTGCCCAAGAAGAAATCCAACTGGTCCACGCCATCAATCGGGCGATCCTTCGGGATCTTTGCTCCGCCCACGCGGGCGAGGGTCGTGAAGAGGTCCACGATGTGAACAATCTCGTTGTTGACGCTGCCCGCCGGCACTTTGCCCGGCCAGCGGATAATGAACGGTGCGCGTAGCGAGCCCTCCATCGCCGTGAAATACGTGCCCCGCCACGGTCCGCTGTCGCCCTCCCAAGGGTGGGTCGCCTCCGGGCCATTGTCGCTCGTGAAGATGACCAGCGTGTTGTCTTCAATGCCGGCTTCCTTGATGGCATCGAGGATTTGTCCGGTCCGGTAGTCCATCTCGGCCAGGCAATCGGCCCAATCGCCGTTGCCGGTTTTGCCGGCAAACTCCGGATTTGGCAGGGTCGGGAAGTGAACCAACGAAAACGGAACGTAGGCAAAGAACGGCTTGCCCGCACTCGCATTGCGCTTGATGAACTCCACGGCGCGGGTCGTGATCTCCTTTTCCATGTTCCGCCGCTGTTCCACGTCCAGTACTGCGACCTTCTTGGCCTTCTCGCCTCTCCGCGCTTCGTAAATGTATTGGGGCGGGACGATCTTCGCATTCCAACCCTGCTTGTTGCCAATCGAGGGCCACATGCTATTCGTCTCATTCAACGACGGCCACATCGCCTCGTCGTAGGTGCGCGGGATGCCGTACCACTCATCGAAACCCTGATGGGTGGGGAACCGCTCTTCGGCGCTGCCGAGATGCCACTTGCCCCACATGCCGGTGGCGTAGCCCTGCGCCGACAACAACTTCGCAATGGTGACCTCCCACAGCGTGAGCCCGTCCGGGACGCCCCCGATCGGGACTTCGTACGTGCCCGACCGGATGGAGAAGCGGCCCGTCATGAATGCCGACCGGCAAGGCGTGCACTGCGCCTCGACGTTGAAGTTGAGCAGGCGCATGCCTTCGCTGGCGAGCTTGTCGATGCGCGGTGTCGGCGCGCCGCGCAAGATACCGCCGCCGTAACAACCCAGCTCGCCGTAGCCGATGTTGTCCATGAACATGAAGACGATGTTGGGTTTCTTGTTGGCCTTGGGCGCCTCCTCCGCCTTGCTCGGCCCCGGCCCCAGAGCGGCGCACAGGATGGTAGCCGCGGCCAGGACGCTGCCTACCGCCGCCCACTTCATAGCCTTGCTGTGTGCCTTTTGTTCCATGTGTCCTCCTTTCGGTTAGGTCCACTGGTCTTGCAGGTCTTCCAGCAAATATTCAAATTCCGAGGCTCAAGGTTAAAAAAAAGGTCTGCCCATTGAAACGGTTAACTAGCTTTACTTCGTTGTAATATCTGGCATTCAGGCCGATGTCATGACCGGCGATCTTGCCATTGAAGGTGAGGCATGGTCCCAGGGCGATGGCCTGGCCGTGGAAAGCGCCCCGGGTGGCGCCGGGACCAGTGTCCGCGGTCATCTGGTTATAGACGTAGCCCGCCAGACCCACGGCGAAGCCCTTGGGCAGGTGCTGGCCCAGGAAGTACTCCAGATGGAATTCGTTGCCGGTTCTATACTGCGTGGCGGGATTTTCGAAGTTCACCGTATAGCCCATGGAAATGGAGAATTCCTGCCCATATTTGGGCTGGAGCCAGGTGACCGCCAGATTGGGCTCCAGGGCCCAGCGGTTCAGGCCGGTGTTCAGCCGGCGATTGGGATCATACGACCCCACTGGGGCATAGAAATTTCCCATGGCCATGATATGAAACTGTCCCAGATGCCAGCCGAGATTAACGGGAGTAACCGTCAGGTCCGACACCCCGGTATAGTTCCCTTCCCCGGTGCGGAGTACCGGGTGCAGGCGCCCTTTCAAAAAGTCATTGGCCACCGATGACCAGATGATCCCCGCGGCGTAGTGGGCCCCGAGAATTTCCAGAGGTGTCACATAGGTGGCTGCTACCAGATCGGTGATGAAGCGACTGCGCACATCCACCTCGATTCGCCGGGAAAAGGGCACGTTTTTGGCGTTTCCCTGATAGACATAGAAATCATCCCGCAAATAAAAGCCTGGGCCGGGCAGATAGCCGGACATGGTACTTTGATAACCCAGCAGATACACCCCGGTGGCGGACTCAGCAGCCCAGACTCGGGGTTGGAATCCGATGAGTGTCAGCATTATGCCCAGTATGAGGCTCGCTACCCGGGGATGCCGGGGCGATTCGGCTTGATTCATGGTTTTTCATTCCGATGTAAGCCAAGAAAACAAGGCAGACCCAGGACGCTGGTTGTCTCTTGCGCCGCTGAGCAGGCCGACGCTCGGTAACATCTTAGGCCCTTTGGGATCTAAGGACAATTTAAATTGCAGGGTGGTTACCTACTTTTCTTGTTTAAATTCCCTGCCAGCTTGATAGGGGCATTTTGGATGAGAAGGGAACCCTTGGAAAGTAAGATAACTTGCCACAGTAGACAATTATCCTCAGATAAGCGAAAAATCCGGATATGATCTGAATAGCGAAATTGACCTTTTGTGTGGGGGGGGGCCAGAATCCTTTTTTGTCTGATGATATTGTGCCTTGATGGGGAGGTTGCCTGGTCAATTCTTGACCATTACAGTTCATGCCTCACCCTCACCTCGGTACCGTCTACCCATCTAATCCTTGCTCCCCGGCTGACCCCGGGAATGGATTTTTTGATTGACGCTGATGAAAAATTGATGATATTAATGAAATAAATCACAAGTGAGGAGGCCAGGTACATGGCTGCTAAATTGATCAAAGGGGCGGAGGTTGCCGCCCAGATCCGCGAGGAGTTGAAGAAGGAAGTTGACGAACTGAAGGCCAAACATAAGGTTACTCCCGGCCTGGTCACCATCCTGGTGGGCGAGAACCCCGCTTCCGTCAGCTACGTTACCGCCAAACAGAAGACCTCCCATGAGCTGGGCTTCTATTCCATCCAGGACAGCCAGCCCGCCGACATCACCGAAGCGGCCCTGCTGGCCCTGATCGACAAATACAACAAGGACCCCAAGATCCACGGCATCCTGATCCAGTTGCCGGTGCCCAAGCACATCGACTCCAACAAGATTCTGTTAGCCATCAATCCCGACAAGGACGTGGACGCCTTCCATCCGGTGAACGTGGGCCGCATCCTGATCGGCAACTACGTTTTTCTGCCCTGCACCCCGGCGGGCTGCCAGGAGCTCATCAATCGCTCCTACGGCGATCCTAAGGGCAAGGAAGTGGTGGTGGTAGGCCGCTCCAACATCGTGGGCAAACCCATGGTGGCCATCATGATCCAGAAGCGGCTCGGCGCCAACTCCACCGTGACCTGCGTCCACACCGGCACCCCCAAAGAGAAGATCATCGAGCACTGCCGCCGGGCCGACATCCTTATCGTGGCCGCCGGTGTGCCTGAATACGTCCAGGGCGACTGGATCAAGGAAGGCTGCTGTGTCATCGACGTCGGCGTCAACCGGGTCGGCATCAGCGAGAAGACCGGCAAGGCCATCTTGAAGGGCGACGTCCACTTTGAGTCTTGTGCCGCCAAGGCCTCCTTCATCACCCCGGTCCCCGGCGGGGTCGGCCCCATGACCATCACTATGCTGATGAAAAACACCGTCATGGCCGCCAAGGCCGCGGCTGGATTGATTAAGATTTAAGGAAGGGATAATTGTTTTGGTGGAAGGGGTTAAGGGCCGCGGGCCCTTACCCTTACAAAAAATTCCCCCAAACCCCCATCCCCAATCCCATATGTAAAAAACGTAGGGGCGACCCGCTGGGTCGCCCCTATCTTTTAGTAGCGCAGGCGTCTCGCCTGTGCCTTGCTACACAGGCCGGAGGCCTGCGCTACCAAGCATCAATGCGAAAAGGCGATCTCCGGATAGACCTCCGCGGGGTCGAAGACCTTGGGGTCGGCGATCTCCCAGCCGTCCGGGCCCAGGCGGCGGAAGAAGCAGGACTGGTAACCCAGTTCGCAGGCGCCGCCGGCGGGGCGCACCTTAAGGAGCAGTTGGTCGCCCCGGCAGTTGAGGCGAATCTCCTCCACCTCCTGGAAATGGCCCGAGGCCTCGCCCTTGGCCACCACCTTGCGCCGCTGCGGATCGTAATAATGTAGTCGGCCGGTGGCCTTGATGCGCTCCAGGGCCTCGTGGTCCAGTTCCACCAGCATCAACACGGCGCCGGTGCCGGCCTCCTGGATGACCGCGCTGAGGCGTTGGCCCTCGGGCCAGGGCAGCCATTTCGGCAGGTGCAGCCATTTCTGGGTCAAAGTTTCCTCCCCGGCAAGATTTTTCGGCTAGATTTTTCTAACATAATCGTGCCTTAAGGGTCCATTTTTTTTTGCTAACGGGCGGTGGGCCACAAAAAACCTTGACATATTTTGCCGATGGATGGTATTTAACTTCAGGGTCTAGTGAAAGAGTGCACAAATAATTCTGCCAAAAATCGGGAGGAGGCAAAAACATGGCAAGACTGGGTTACATAGAATTTTATTACAGCACTAAGCACAAACCGGTCGATAAATATAAGTGCGACAACGCCAACGTGCTCAATTTGCTGAAAAGCGTGGGGTCCCATGGGGTAGAGACCGCGGCCATTGACCTGGGCGATGTGGCCGACCCCTTCAAGCAGTATCATAAAGCTTCCAGTGGTCCGGCTTCCGAGTATCGCCCGATTTTCGGCGAGGTTCGGGGTTCGGATTACAAGGAATACTTCGGCAAAACCATTCCGGCCCTGTGCTGTTATACCAAGAAAGGTGACCGGGCTCCGGTGGAAGTTTTCCCCCGCAGTGATAAAAAGCTGGGTCGGGAATATCTCATCGAGGAATTTTTGGAAAATTACGTCGCCGAGCTGGAAGGCCGCATCGAAGCCACGAAGTAAAGCCACGAATTAATTTGTCATTTTCTGGGCCCCACCGAAGGGTGGGGCCTTTTTTGTCATTTGCCAGGCTGTCATTGCTCCCGGGCGCCCGGAAAAACCCGCAGCAATTCCCGCAGGGCCTGTTCATACGCCTCGTAGGCTGCCGCGCCGAACAAGACGAAACGGACCAGTTTAATCTGCGGATGTTGGACCAAATAGTCCATTACCGTCTTCAGAGCGATCCGGGCCGCTTCGGCCAGGGGATAACCATAGGCGCCGGTGGAGATGGCCGGAAAGGCCACGGAGTTTAGCCCCTTAGCGGTGGCCAGCTTGAGGCTCTCCCGGTAACAGGAAGTCAACAACTGGGCCTCCCGCTGACCGCCGCCCTGATAAATTGGACCCACCGTATGAATGACGTAGCGGGCCTTGAGGTTGCCGCCGGTGGTGAGGCGGGCCTCGCCCGCGGGGCAGCCCCCTAGCTGGCGGCACTCCTCCAGGATCCTGGGGCCCCCGGCCCGGTGGATGGCCCCATCCACCCCGCCGCCGCCCAGCAGGGAGGAGTTGGCGGCATTGACGATGGCGTCCACGTCTTGCCGGGTGATATCCCCCTCCACCAGTTCCAGTTTAGCCCCGCCGATCATTACTTCCATGGTTTCGCCCTGAAAAAACAGGGACACCTCCTATTTTTCCTAATTTTTTATCCCCGCCAAATTAAGGTCTTGCCCGGAAAAATAGGAGGTGTCCCCATTTTTTACTTGCCGATCAGGCGATAATGGTCCGCCTGTTTGGTCCACATGCTTTGGGGAAACCTGGCCTTGAGCTGATCGTAGGTTTCCCGCAACGGTTTGGGGTCGTGGCTCATCTTGTACTTGGCCACCCCCAGGAAAAAGAGGGCCTCCGCGGCCGCGTCCTTATCCGGGTAGGTGGAGATGACCTCCTCGAACAGGGCCCGGGCGTCGGCCAGCTGGTCCGTATCCAGGGCCCATCTACCTTTGGCCGCCATGAAGGTGGCGATCATGTCCTCCGGGGTGAAAAAGCCCACGGCCCGGTAATGTTCCCGCCCGTCCGCGTCCAACACTATCAGGGTAGGGGTCCAACTAACCGAAAATTTCTGCATCATGGCGGTGTTGGAGGATTGGAGCTGCACCGGGACAAAGTTTAAGGACAGAAACTTGGCCACGCGCTCGTCAGGGTACGTAACCGCACCCAGCTGTTGGCAGCCCAGTCACTGGGGATTGTAAAAATCCAGTAGGATCGGTTTATTGACCTTCCGGGCGGTTTCCTGGGCCTTGAGCAAATCATCCAACCAGCAAATCTCTATTGCCATGTTTTCTCCTTTCCCTTAAGCAGGTTCCGCGCCGCCAAGGGAGCGGCCCGGGCGCCCTCGGTGGCCAGGGATTTTCAATTAAACAGCAGCAGTCGGTGACTGCCTCGATTTAGTTAAAACCTAAGCATCTCCGGAAAAAACGCAAGGCAGGCAAGGGCAAAGAGCCGTGAATTAATAACTGGTAAAAAATAGGACAGCGCTATTAGAAATTAAGTGCAGAGATTGCGTCGGGCCTGCCGGATGCTTATCTTTAATCTCAAAATATACCGGAGGCCCGCCTATGCAAGCCAAATGTCAGGTTGAGGAACTGGAAGGGCGCGAACTGGATTCTTTTGATTTGATTACGGTACTGGGACTCCTGAAGGAATATGACTGGAAGGAGATCTGGCGGCGCTATGGCCCCGGCGGGGCGCCGGCCGGGAAGATTGACCTGAGGCTGAGCAGTGATGGCTACTACGTGGAGATGACCGTGGAGAAGCTCGCTTCCCTGGCCCTGTCACCCAAGTACCAGGCCTCCCCCAACTTGATGCAGGCCCTGATTCGCCGCCTCCTCTGCGGCCACCGCCACGGCCTCATCGTGGACAAACTCAAGCGCAACGGGGTCCCCATCGAAGACGAGAACCAGTTTAACCTTTCCTGCTCGGTGGGCACCATCGGGGTGGACATGGTGGTGAACCGCACCGCCGGCGCCCCGGAGCACCGGTTTCGCAAGTTCGGCACCAGCCGGGTGGAACAAGACGAGCAGCGCTCCCTGGACCACTACGACCTGGTTTCCATTCTCTATCTGGCCCAGCAGAACCGCACGGATCAAATTTTGAGCCATTATGTGCCCCAGGAGATCTTGAACGAAGGAGCCGAAGGTGACCGGGTGGTGCGCTTCTCCAGCCAGGCCGGGGAACACCAGGTGGATTTTTTCTTCCAGCGGATCCATAATGACGTGCCCCGCGGGGTGCCGGCCCGGGGCAACGTCTCTTCCGCCACTATGCACAACGTCGTGCGCCGCCTGTTCGCCGGCCACGCCCCGGAGTTGACGGTCAAGGAACTGGCCGACAAGGGTATTGTCATCAGCAAAGCCGAGGTGGCCCGGGGGTTTGACCTGGCCCGCATTCTCAACGATAACTTTATCGAGATGCAGTTTAGGCGCTAATTGGCGGCAGGGGCCTCCGGCCGGTGCCGCGGTAAGCCAAAGCCAAAAAAAGGGCGGGTATCATCCCGCCCTCTGTTTTTACGCCTGGGTAACCTACCCCACTATGGTCACGGCGCAGCCCTTGGCGCCGTCCACGACCTTGCGGGTGACGCTGCCCAGGAGCAGGGATTTGGCCTTCCCCAGTCCCCGGCGGCCCATGACGATGGTGTCGTATCCTCCCGTCTGCGCTTCGTCAATAATATCGTCCGCCACGTCATAATATTTGGGTTTAAATTTGTTGGCCACCGCACCCTTGGCCAGTCCGGCGGCAGTGAGGTGCTGGTGGGCCTGGCTGACCAGGTCCTGCCATTTCTTTTCTTGATCTTGCTGCCAGCCGGCTACCAGTCGTTTCCGGGCTTCCCGTTCCTTTTCCTGGAGGACGTGGCCGTCATCCCAGAAAGCCGGGGGGAGGCCCGACAGAATGTGCAGTAGAGTGACCTCAACCCCCGGGGTCCGGCCGAAGGTTTTAGCCACGTATTCCACGGCGCGCCAGGCCCCTGCGGAACTATCCAGCGCGATCAGCAACTTGGCCATGACTGCCTCCTTTTTCCATGGGAATAAGCGTTGTTTTAACATCTTTAATCATCCCCCTTCCCGGAGTCAACGACTGCCAGACGGAACGAACCATATTGCCCCGGGCAGGACGGACGTCTTTCCCGCCTTTAACCGGCTGGGGCCGTCCCACAAACCCCTTGCAATACCGGGCCGTTAACCATAGAATCTGTTTGGAGCTCAGGTCGGTGGATAAGAGAGAAGGTCTACCCTACGCGCAATCCGGTACGGGACAGGTGGAGCGCCTGCTGGCCGCCATCGAGTTCTCCAAGGCCCTGGCGAGCGCCTATGACATGGAGACCCTGCTCTCCGCGGTCCTGGAGCGCATCAAGCTCCTCCTGCCGGCCCGCAACTGGTCCCTGCTCTTGTTGGACCCGCCAACCCGGGAGCTCTGCTTTGCCGTGACGGTGGGGGTAGATCTGGCGTCGGTCAAGTCCATCCGGCTCAGGTTGGGGGAAGGCGTTGCCGGCGTCGTGGCCCAAACGGGCCAGCCCATCTTCATCCCCGACGTGGACCAGGACCCCCGCTTCTCCGCCCGGGTAGACAGCGCCACCGGCTTCGGCACCCGCTCCATCATCGCTCTCCCCTTGGTGGTCCGGGGCGAGGTCATCGGGGTCTTCGAAGTCATCAACGTGGAGGATGAGAAGTTCTTCCGGGAAAAATATCTGCCGCATCTCTCCATCCTGGCGGACTACGTGGCCATCGCCGTGGACAACGTGCGCAATCTCCAGAAGCTCCAGGCCCTCACCTTCATCGATGATGTCACCGGCTTTTACAACACCCGTTATCTCATCTTCAGCCTGGACCACCTCATCCCCCAGATTCGTGAACAAGGCGGGGAGTTCTCCGTGGTCTTCCTGGACCTGGACAATTTTAAAGCGGTGGTGGATGGCTATGGTCATCTCCGGGGCAGCAAGGTCCTGGGGGCGGTGGCCCGGGTGATCCACGCGGTTCTGGGACCCGACGACAGCCTGGTGCGCTACGGCGGTGACGAGTTTATCCTTCTCCTGCCCCACCGCGGCAAAGCCCAGGCCCTGGAGCTGACCCGGCGCCTGCGGGAAAAGCTCAATCAGACCAGCTTTTTGACCGACGAGGGTCTGGATATCCGGGTCACCGCCAGCTACGGCATCGCCACCCTGCCGGAGGACGCCCGGGACCGGGAGGAATTGCTCCTCATAGCCGACCGGGCTATGTTTTCCAGCAAGGGCCGGGGTAAGGACCGTATCATGCTGGGGCGGGAACTGACCCCGGCGGAAGAGGTGTAGGGTGGGCATTGCCCCCCATTTCATATGTGGGACAGCCGCCCTCGGCTGTCCAGGTGCGCCCGGCGCACCAAGGCTTGGTGGCACAGGTTTCCAACCTGTGCATCACAGGCTGGAAGCCTGTGCCACTAAACGATTATTTCGGAAAACGGAAAAATACTAAATGGCTGCTAATATCCTTGACCTGGCACGGGAAGTCCTGACCATCGAAGCCGAGGGGCTGACCACCCTGATTGCCAAGCTGGACGTCAGCTTCGTCAAGGCGGTGGACCTGATGTATCAGGCCAAGGGCCGGGTCATCGTCACCGGGGTGGGCAAATCCGGCATCGTGGCCAGAAAAATCGTGGCCACCTTCAACTCCACCGGCACCCCGGCCCTGTTCCTCCATCCGGTGGAGGCCATGCACGGCGACCTTGGCATGGTGTCTGCCCAAGACGTGGTTCTGGCCCTATCCAACAGCGGCGAAACCAGGGAGCTAACCATCCTCCTCCCCAGCCTGGAGCGCCTGAAGGCGCCGCTCATCGCCATGACCGGGCGGCTCGCCTCCACCCTGGGCCGTCTGGCCCGGGTGGCCATCGATACCGGGGTGCCCCGGGAGGCCTGCCCCCTGGGTCTGGCTCCCACCGCCAGCACCACCGCCATGCTGGCCATGGGTGACGCCCTGGCGGTGGCGCTCCTCACCAAACGCGGCTTTCAGGCCGCGGATTTTCAGCGCTTCCATCCGGGCGGCAGTTTGGGGGAGCGCCTGTCGCTGGCTATCTCCGAGGTGATGCTCACCGGCGACCGGGTTCCCCTCACCCCACTGTCGCATACCTTGAGCCAGGCCATCGCCGAGATCGACGCCAAAAGGCTGGGGGTCACCCTGGTGGTGGACCGCGGCGGCATTTTGCAGGGCATCATTACTGATGGCGATCTGCGCCGGGCCTTGAAAAAGTGGGGCGACGTCCAGGATAAAAAGGTGAAAGCGGTGATGACCCCGAAACCGCGCCACATCGGCCCCGGGGCCCTGGCCTCCCAGGCCCTGGAGCTCATGGAGCACCACGCCATCACGGTGTTGCCGGTGGTGGACGAGACCCAAAAAGTCCTGGGCATCGTGCACCTGCACGACCTGCTGGGCCGTGGTGATTTCAAGTTCAGGTAAGTCTAAGAATTATTCTAGGGCGGGCTGTGCCCGCCGAATTGAGGCGGCCATAGGCCGCCCTAGATTTTTGGTAATAGGGTTGGCGAACTGCCGCTGAGATGAAAACTTCACGACCAAATGAGATTAACAGCAGATTTTTTGACTACCTGCTGGCCAGCAATAGACCTTATCTGGCGGGTTTTAAAAAGTGGCTCTTACAGCCGGGCATGCTATTCAATTCTCTGGAAACCTGGTGGGGGGAGAAGAAGCCGAGACCAACGCCGCATGAAGGTCTCGATCTTTGTTGGTTTGAAGATTTAACCGGCCAAATTAAACAACTGGATACGAATATTAAAATACCTGCCGCCTTTGCCGGAAAAATTGTCAAAATCGGCCACGATTTTCTCGGTAAATCAATCTATCTCAGCCATGAGATCTTTGCGGCGGACGGCCGGCAGCTTTATACGGCTTATGGCCACACCGAGCCGTTGGCTGCGATTCACGTCGGCCAGGTAGTGGCGGCAGGCGAAATAATTGCGGCACTAGCGGCCGGTCCCGGCAAAAGTCCCAAGATTCCCAGCCACCTGCATCTCACCCTGGCCTGGATTCCCGCCTCACTGCCCACGGATCAGCTCAATTGGCGAAATCTGGGCGCCGACCGGACCATAAGGCTCATCGATCCGCAGTCAATTTTGCCAGTCCCGGCCTGAAGCCTCAAGTCGTGGTCATTCTCGGCGTAATTGCCGGTGTTGCTTCCCCGGCCGCCGTCTCCGTCTCCGCCAAAGACTCCGCCACTTCCTTGAGGGTGGGAGAGGGCTCGGCGCACATGATCCGGCCTTCCAGCAGGTGCTCGATTGCCCCGGCCAGCCGCGGCTCCACTTCCAGGGCCTGGCTGAGGGCCGCCTCCCGGGAGCGCCGCAGGCAGGCCAGGGCCTCCGCCACCGTCACCTGGTCCAGGGGGAAGCTGGGGAGGAACTGGGGTGACGGCGCCGGTTTGGGTGGGACGACCTCCATCACCAGATTGCAGTCCTGGAGCATCTGGACTACCCGGCCGGCCAGGTCGTTGCTGATGGGCAGGAGGTCCGCCAGTTCCTCCAGCGATACCGGTGGCAGCCGCCGGTAGAACCGGGCGCTGATGCTGAGCAGCGCTGCCAGACCCAGGTATTCGTCCACCGGCTCCGGCGGCAGGGCCGAGCGTCGGAACCAGCGGCTGAGGCGCTCCAGATTCTGATGGGCAAAGGCCACTTCGGTGCCGAACAGCAGGATGAGCCAGCACCAAAACATCCAGATAAAGATAAAGAGCAGATTGTATAAGGCGCCGTAAATGGCGTTGTAATAAGCCGAGGCCCCCTGGATCCAGATGAAAATCCATTGGGCCACTTGCCAGACGCTGCCCCCCACCATCCCGCCCAGGACCGCGGACCAGAAATTGACCCGGGTATTGGGCATCACCAGATAGATGAAGATAAAGGCCAGCCACAGCACGCCCAGGGACACCAGCCAGCGGGTGGCGGTAAAAAAGAACTCGGGCATCACCGCCTTCAGGATTTGGTGGATCTGTTGAATCCCCAGGAACGAAGAGGAGATGGAAATGGCCACGGCAATCAGGATGGGGAAGATGAGGAAAATGCTGAGATAATCACTGATTTTGCGGCTCCAGGTGCGGGTCCGGGACACCTGCCAGGTCTTGTTGAAGGCCTTCTCGACGTTGGTCATGACGATGACCAGGTCGCACAGTAGAACCACCACTCCGAAGACCCCCAGGGAGGTCACCTTGGTGTTTTCGATGTAAAACAGGATCTGGGTGACGAAGTCCTGGGAGCCGGGGGCCAGGTTCTCCAGGAAATAGGTGGCCAACAGGCGCGGCAGGCCGATGGCCTGGAGGATGGCGAAGAGCAAGGCGAACAGGGGGATAAAACCCAGGATGGTGGCGTAGGCCAGGGCCGAGGAGCGCACCAGGGACTGGTTCTTGATCAAGCCACGGCCGGCCAGGACCAGGAGGCGCAGGCCTTTCAGGGCGAACCGGGCCGCGGGCCGCTGGTCTTTATCCTGCCAGATACGGTGCCGGAAAAAATCCTGGAAATGAATTATGAGGTTAGCCAAAGTTGGTGAATTTCTTGGTTTTATTCTGGTCCAGGCTAGCTGCCGCGGCCATTATAACTCATCAGCCGGCAAAATTCTCAGCTTCTTCAAACAGATGGTCAAAAAACCCCTTATAATTATCTATCAGGGCCTCATCGATTATGGCCTTGCCCATCTTAAATTTACGATTCTTATCGATAACCACCAACCAGGCGATTTTTGTATCTATCACGGCATAATCCAAGGTTTCTAGTTTGCCGGCCATTTGTTTTAAGAGGTAACTTTCGGCAATACTCTGTTTTGAAATAGATTTTACTTTAATGCCGGCTAAAGATTGTTCACGCATCGTCTCATAGATATTATTTTTTTCTTTCTCGTCTTCATAGATGAATACCCTGCGGATATCGGCTTTATTAACGATGATTTTGGTTTTTTGTATCTCGATGGCCAGTTTGGTAAAGGCCTGACTCCACCATAAATCGGGGCTGGAATAGCTCACTCCATAATATCTATTTTCCATTTTCCATAATAATTCAATCCAAATATTCGGTATCTGTTCCCGTTTAAATATCGTTACTCCGTAACGTAGAATATGATTTAATTCGGTGACTGAATGGAAGCACTTCCCTATCTTAACCAGGAGATTAGTAAGGTTCGCATTGATCCTGCGGGTCTCGCGCGATTGCAGATAAAACTCGACAAGATTGCTGATAACGGCAGTCGCCACTAATCCGACCAGGATACTCAGCATTCCGTCGATTTCAGATTTACCGGAAGTCTTGTAGACCAGGAATCCGATAATTAAGCCGAATAAGACTGAACTGACTTTAGTAAGAATTTCCATGGGCGCTATCCGCGGCACAGGCTCGAGCAAAGATGGAAAAAAGAAGACTCGGTCGACGGGATTAAAATCATTACTTGGTCAAGCCCTGCACCTGGGGGGCCTCCTGGTTGATCTCCACGGTCACCGCCTTGCCGGTGTTCTTGCCGAACTGCTGGAAGTCTGCCAGCAACAAGTAGTCGAGGGCCACCCGGAGATCCTGAGAGGTGCCGGTGCTCCGGGCCTCGCCCACCCAAACGGTCCGGAACTCGCCCTTTTCCCGGTAGTATTTGCCATCCACCGCGTTGATCAGGAGCCAGCGGTCGTAAACCCTCTCCGGACCGGGGTAGAAGCTAAAGAAGGGCGCCGCAAAGACAAAAGGGCTGCCGCGCCAGCCGGTGCCACCGCCGAGGCCGAAGCCGTAGGAGGGGTAGTAGTCCGGCATGACTACGCTGGCGGCGCGCTCCTGGCCGATGCCATAAGAGAAGAACAGATAATACTGGGCCTGGTCGTAGGCGACCACCTGATAGCCCTGCATGGTCAGGAGCTTGTTGATCTTTTCCTTGATTTCCTTTTCCAGCAGAGGGTTTGGGGCCGTCTGGTTGTCGATGACAAAAAAGCTGCTGCCCGGGTTGATGCCCCCTGGCGCCACCGGGTCGGTGTAACCGTTGACGTTGATGTTATAAAGAGTCGGGCCGCAGCCGCAGAAGCAATTGCCTGCCACCAGGATAAACATGGATATAAGGGTCTTTTGCATAATTAACCGGCCCTGGTCTTCACGGACAAATCCGCTCAATTATTTCCAGCAGTCTGTCTTTAATTTGGTCGAGCGGCGGCAGGTCCGGCGCCGGGGGCAGTTCCTCGCCGCTGAGCCTGGCGCGCTTGAAGCGCATGCGAGTGGAGAGCTCCTCCCGCTCCGGAGACAGGAGGCCCCCGGAAATGACCTCGCCCCGGCCCTCGATGGCCTCGATCTGGGCTGCGAGGAGTCCGAAGTCGTAGGACAGGTTGAACTTGTCGATATCTTCGTTGAGGAGTTTCAGGTGGGTCTGGATCTTCTCGTAACTTTCCTGGAGCAGGACGCTGTCCTGGTGCAGCAGCTCGTAAAGGTCCAGGATCCGGTTGCGGAAGCGGCGGTAGGCGGTGAGGCCCCGGATGCGGCAGCTTTTGACCAGTTCCTGGCGTTCCCCGTCCGCCAGGGCGCAATACTGCTCGTAAAAGGGCCAATCCTTCAGGTTCAGGACCTCCATGGTCAGGCGGCAGCCGGCCTCGGAGCCGAGGGCGTGGTACAGGGCCATGAAGCGGCGGCCCAGCAACTCGAACTCCTTGCGGTAGGCCTCGGACTCCTGGCGCAGCAGTTCCAGCTCTTCTTCCAGGTAGACCCGGTCGGCGAAGTAGTTGTCAACAATCTCTTTCTTGATCTGAAATTTTAAGGATTCTATAACTCGGTCGCTATCGTCCATGTTTCCTCGCCGCGGCTTTCATTCTCCCTTAACGGACTCGGCCGGGGTGCCATCCCCGGTAAGGTCCGCGATGGGGACTTCCAGTTCCCGTTTATCCTCCAACTCCAGGGTCACCGTCTCCCGGACCAGGTTGTAGCGGATGATCTTGCCCTCCCCCTCGGGGGTCTGGATGCGTTTGCCCACCCGGGGCAGGTGCTTCCTGATCTCCTGGTAGGCGGCGTACTCGTAGGTGAGGCAGCACATGAGGCGTCCGCAAATACCGGAGATCTTGTTGGGATTGAGGCTGAGCTGCTGTTCTTTGGCCATGCGCACGCTCACCGGTTCGAAGTCTTGGAGAAAGGAGGAGCAGCACAAGCCCCGGCCGCAAATCCCCAGGCCCCCCACCATCTTGGCGCGGTGCCGCACCCCGATCTGGCGCAACTCGATGCGGATGCGGAATTCCTGAACCAGGTCCTTCACCAATTCCCGGAAATCGACTCGGCCCGGGGCGGTGAAGTAAAAGATGATCTTGGAGGCGTCGAAGAGGCATTCCACCTGCACCAGGTAGATGGGCAGCCGATGGGACTGGATGCGGCGCAGGCAAAACTCCAGGGCTCGTTTTTCCAGGCCGCGATTTTTTTCCTCCTGCCTGAGGTCCTCCGGGGTGGCCAGGCGCACCAAGGCCTTGATCTGGCCCGGAAACGACTGCGGGTCGGCATCGCCGAAGACCACCTTCACCCGGCCCAGCCTGAGGCCGTTTTCGTTTTCCAGCACCACGCGGTCGTTGGCCTTGAGCTCCACCGAGCCGGAATCCAGCAGGCAGCATTTATTTCCAGGTCCGAGGCAAACTTTAGCGAGAGCCATGTGACTGACCTCGGCGCTGTAAGCGCAGCCCCAGGATGTCCAGGGTCAACTCCGGGTTGAGATTGGCCTGGAGGTGACGCTGGGCCGTGCTCAGGGCGGTGAATTGCTGAAATACGGTTGTCGGCTTCGTCGCGGCCGCCTCACGGGCCAGGTCGGCCAGCAAGTCCTGGTGGGCCAGCAAGGCCGCCGGGGCCTGGAAATGACACAGCAACAAGTCACGATACCACATTTGGGCCAACGACAGGAAATGATCCAGGTCAGGGCGGCTTTTGGCCAGGCGTTGGGCCCAGTCCAGGGCGGCCGCGGCGGAGCCGGTGGCGAGCGCCCCCAGGTCTGCCAGCACCTGGCGGCGCTGAGCCAGAATGGCTTCCGGGTCGAGGCTGAGGGCCCGGCCCAGGGAGCCGCCGCTCAGGGCGGCGAGTAGCTGAGCCTGGGGTGGGGCCAGACCCCGCCGCCGTTCCAGTTCCCCGGCTATCAGGGCGGCGGGCAGCGGGGCGAAGGCCAGTTTGTGACACCGCGAGACCACGGTGGGCAGGAGGTCGGCCTCCACCTGGGTCGTGAGAATGATCAGGTGCCGGTCGGGCGGCTCCTCCAGGGTCTTCAGCAGGGCATTGGCCGCCGCGTCGTTCTGGGCGGTCAGGGCTTCCGCCGGTTTGATCAGGGCCACCCGCCAGCCGCCGCCCAAGGGCGGATAGCTGGTGAGGCGGCGGAACTCCCGGATCTGCTCGATCTTGATCTGGGGCTGGTGCCCCTCAGAAGTGGGCTCAATCACCAGAAAATCTGGATGCGTCCCGGCCGCCAGGCGGCGGCAGGAGGGGCAGACCCCGCAGGCGTCCCCGTCTTCCAGAGGCGCCTGGCAATTCAGGGCCGCGGCCAGGGCCTGGGCGGTGGACGCCTTGCCCACCCCCTCCGGTCCCAGGAACAGGTAGGCATGGGCCAGCCGGCCCTTTTGCCGGGCGGTCTTTAGATGGGAAACCACCCACTCCTGCCCGAGGATCTCCCGGAAGAACCTGGGGCCGGGGGCCGGGGCCGGCGGTGCGGCGGTTGCCTTGTCTTTTTTGGGGTTTGCCATGTTATTTGTTGCCTCTGGTTCCCAAGTTAAACTTGGGAACCAGAGGCATTTCTCATATTTTCAGCATCTTATAATCCCCCTAAATCCCCCTTTAAAAAAGTGGGACTTAAAAACCTGATTTTCATACCCCCCTTTTCTAAAGGGGGGCAGGGGGGATTATTTTTAACAACCAAAAACTGACTACTGAACTACTGGCTACTTTCTCACTCCCACTCAATCGTGCTGGGCGGCTTGGACGAAATATCGTAAACCACCCGGTTCACCCGTTTGACTTCGTTGATGATGCGGTTGGCCAGCCGGGCCAGGAAGTCGTGGGGCAGGCGGCTCCAATCCGCGGTCATGGCGTCGGCGGAATCGACGATCCGGAGCGCAATGACGTTCTCATAGGTGCGCTCGTCGCCCATGACCCCCACGGTGCGGATGGGCAGCAGCACCGCAAAGGCCTGCCACACCTGGCGATAATACCCGGCGGCCAGCATTTCTTCGATGACGATGGCGTCCGCCTCCTTGAGGATGTCCAGGCGTTCCCGGTCGACCTCGCCTAAGATGCGGATAGCCAGCCCCGGCCCGGGGAAGGGGTGCCGCCAGACTAACCGGTCCGGCAGCCCCAGTTCCCGGCCCACCTCCCGGACCTCATCTTTAAAGAGTTCCCGCAGCGGTTCCAGCAGCTTCAGAGGCATGATCTCCGGCAGGCCCCCCACGTTGTGGTGGGTCTTGATGGTGGCCGAAGGGCCCTTGAAGGAGACGCTTTCGATGACGTCCGGGTACAGGGTGCCCTGGGCCAGGTATTTAACCCCGCCCAGCTTCTCCGCCTCCGCCGCGAAGATCCGGATGAATTCGTGGCCGATGCGCTTGCGCTTCTCTTCCGGGTCGGTGATCCCCTCCAGGAGGCTGAGGAAGCTGTCGGTGGCGTCCACGTGCACCAAATTCAGGTGGTGATGGTCCCGGAAGAGGTTAAGGACCTCGGCGGCCTCATTCTTCCGCAGCAGGCCGTTGTCCACAAAGACGCAGGTGAGGCGATCGCCGATGGCCCGGTGCACCAGGATGGCGGTGATGGAGGAATCCACCCCCCCGGACAGGGCGCAAATCACCCGTTCGCCCCCCACCTCCAGCCGGATGGCTTCGGTGGTGGCCTCGATGAAGGAGTGCATGGTCCATAAGGGCGCAAGCCGGCAGATGCGGAAGAGAAAATTGCTGAGGATTACCTTGCCCCGGGGGGTGTGATGCACCTCCGGATGAAACTGCACCCCGTAAAGCCGCCGGGCCCGGTCGGCCACGGCGCCGGCGGGGCAGGTGTCGCTGGCCCCGATGATTTCAAACCCCGGGGCCACTTCTTCCACCTTGTCGCCGTGACTCATCCACACCGGCTCTTCCCGGTTGAGGTTGGAGAACAGGTCCTGGGTGTCGATGATGCTGAATAGTTTGCGCCCGTATTCCCGGGCCACGGCCGGGACCACCCTGCCACCCAGGAGATGGCTCATGAGCTGGATGCCGTAACAGATGCCCAAAACCGGCACCCCCAGATTGAAGACTTTCGGGTCGATGGTGGGGGCGTTGGGCTCGTAGACGCTCCGGGGGCCGCCGGAAAGAATGATACCCTTGGGGCCGAACTTCCGGATTTCCTCCAGTGGCATCATAAAGGGGTGGATTTCGCAATAGACCTTAAGCTCCCGCACCCGCCGGGCGATTAGTTGGGTGTACTGGGAGCCGAAATCCAGGATCAGGATTTTTTGTTTGTGGGGATCGATCATAATAAGTTTCGAGTTTTCAGTTTTTGGTAAATAGACGCGGTAGGGAGGACCCGCTGGGTCGCCTGCCCCTCGGTGGCCGGACGAATAGACCCACAACCCCTTAAAATGATTTTTCAATTCAATTATAGCCGGGAGGGGGCAAAAAGCAAAAGCATAAAAAATAGGGACACTTCCTATTTTTCGAGGCAGGACCTTATTGTGGCGGGGAAAAATTAGAAAAAATAGGAAGTGTCCCTATTTTTTTCTCGGCCGACCCCGTTTCCGAAAAACAAGATCCCGCCCCAAAGTCATCTCCAGGCCTTTGACAAACATCTCGCTTCCCAGAGGTCGATCGGTCATGGCCGCCTTCCTGATAACCGTCTCGGCGTGTTCGGCTTCTGCTTGCAAGAATTTCCTGTAGGCATGAACTTCCAACTCATCCAGCCATGACTCCCCGGAGAGTACCTTATCCTGCTCACCCAACAAATGTGCGGCAGCGCTAGACCAGGGATAGTCCTCGGGGAATTTGACCAAACCGGCTCTGACGGGATTTCTCTCTAGGTACCGGGCTACGGCCCAGAGATATGATTCCTTCTCAATGATGTTGGAAAAAAATCGGTTTTGCCACAATCTACCGCTTCTCGCGTAATGCCGGTTAACATATTGGGTATAGAGAAGATTCGTGCCGCCTATCCCTTTGGCCAGGGATTCGGGGTTTCTGGGCACCCCCAGGACGTGTACGTGATTCGGCATGAGACAGTAGGCCCAGATCTCCAACCCCCACAGGGAACTGTATTTCTTCAGGGTCTGGAGATAAAATTGCTTATCCTGGTCTTCAAAAAAGACCGCGCTGCTATTATTACCGCGCTGGGTGATATGGTGGGGGTAGTTTACGGCTACCAATCTGGCCATTCTGGGCATGGCTAATGATTAGGCTGGCATAACGGAATTGTCAAGAAAAATAGGAGGTGTCCCTATTTATCTAAAGCCCCAAAGGTGCCAAATAGCGCTGCTGGATTTCAGCCCGGAGCCCCTCGGTTGCAAGGTTATCCGGGCTGTCCATGAGCTTTTGCAACTCCTGGGCCACGCCGCGCAAGCGGGTTAGGATAAGAATCCGGGCCATCTCCAGTTCCCCCCAGTCACCGTCGGTTTGCAAGCGGCAAAAGGCCGGCTCCAATTCCGGCATGAGCAGATGGTAAAGGGGCGGGCGCAAGGCCAGCATCAGTGCCAGGGAAGCCAGCCGGCGTCCCGCAATCAGGTAGGAGAGGCGGCCAAACTCGTTCACTTCGGCCAGGGCGTCTTTCAGGGCCCGGAGCCACAGCTCCACCCGGCTCTGGGGGAAGAGGTCCAGGAGGGTGGCAAAGGTCGGCCCCAGACTGGTTTCCAGCGCCTCGCCCACTTCGTGGTGGATGACGGCCTCCAACTCCCCGGCCAGGAAGCCGGCATAGGCGTCCCGGTGGGCCGTAGGATGCCGGAGCAGGCCGGCCAGGTCCAGCCTGTAGGCCGCCAGGGCGATCCGTAGGAAGGCGTTTTTCTGTTGGGTGGGGTCGGAGAGGCGGTCCCAGAGATAATAGGACAGGGTCTCCTGCCGGGCGTAAATCAAAGGCCCCTGGCGTAGGGCCGGGGCGGCGCCCAGGTCCCGGGCCAGCTCCCGGCCCAGGACCAGGATGGTCAAATCATCGTGGGGCCGAATTTCTTGCAGTTCCCCCAGAAAACAGGTGGGGGTCTGGCCCCGGCTCAAGCCGGCGCCGTAGGCGAACCCCTGGGGAACCAGGCGCTGATTGAGCTCTGCCACCGCCAGGGGCTCGAAGGTCTGCCCATTCCAGACGAGCTGCTGCCAGGCCGCCCCTTCCAGGGCCTCCCAGGTGCGCTCTTTGATCTCGATCCACTCCAGCACCTGGGCGGACTCCGGCTCCTGCCAGGGGGGCAGCTGGTGCTCCCACTTGTAGAGCTGGCGCAGCCGTAACAGAGTGCTGCATAGGGAAAACTGGCCGGCCTGGCCGGCGCTGGCCAGCTGGCAGTTGGAGTCTACCTGATCGATGAAGGTTTGCGGGAGCATGGAATTCGGTTGTAGGGGCGCAGCTTGCTGGGCCCAATATTAGGAGCAGAACCAGCCCGGGACCGGCAAGCCGTGCCCCTATAGGCCTAAAAGCCTGGCACTATTACTTCTTAATCTGCTCCTTCAGACTCTGGGCCAGGTCCTTATCCAGGGCCTGGAGCGCCTTAAATTCCTTATTGAAGGCCTGGACATTCCCGGTCCTGGCGTAGTAAACGCACAGGGCGTAATGGACCTGGGGATCCTTGGGGTCCAGGGCCGCAGCTTCTTGCAGGGCCTGGCGGGCCTCATCCAGGCGATTCAGGTTGAGGTTGGCCAGCCCCAGATTGCGGTGGGCCCGGGCCAGATCGGGCTGCAGCTTGACGGCCTGGCTGAACTCCCCCAGGGCCTCCTGGTCGCGCTTCAGTTTGCCCAGGGCCAGCCCCAGGTTATAGTGGGCTTCCCCGTCATCGGGGCGCAGGCGCACCGCTTCCTGGAAGGCGTTGCGGGCCTCCTGGAAACGGCCCATTTTCATGTAGGCCGCCCCCAGGTTTCCCTGGGCCAGGCTTGACTGGGGTCGGAGGCGGATGACTTCCTGGAAGGCCTTGACCGCTTCCGGGTATTGGTTCAGGCTGGCATAAGCCAGGCCCATCTGTTGGTAGGCTTCGGGATAATTAGGCTCCAGGCGGATGGCAGACTGGTAGGTTTTGATGGCCTCCTCCGGTTTGCCGGCCTGTTCCAACTTCTGGGCCTTGTTAAAGAGCTCCTGGGCCTTACCCTGGACGCCACTTTCTTCCTCGTACCGGTCCTGTTGGGCCGGGAGCGGTACAGCTAATATGGTCAGCAGGAACAACCCGGCCATCACGGCTCGTCCTGCCACAGTTTTCAGCATCAGCAACTCTCCGTTGGGAAAAGGATTTTCCTCAGTATATTAAAAATAGACGCGGAAGGGGAGGGGGCGAGCCGGGACCCACGGAGGCGTCAATCGACCGGCGGTTTCTGGGGCCTGCTTCGGAAAGGAAGAAGGCGCACCGCCCTGGGAGCCAGCAGGTGGATCAGCACCAGGCCCAGCAGGAAGCCGCCCACATGGGCCCACCAGGCCATCCCGGCCTGGCCGGTCGACTTGCTCATCAAGGCAAAGGTTGCATAAAAAAATTGCAGCAGAACCCAGGTGATGATGAAGAGGGTTGAAAATCTCTCCCCGGGAAAAAGGCTGAAATAGGCGGCCATCACCGCGGCAATGGCGCCGCTGGCGCCGATGAGAGGCACGGCGGAGGAAGGGGCAACCAAGAAATAGATGAGGCCGGCCCCCACGCCGCCGGTCAGGTAGAACAAAAGATAACGGCCGGGGCCCAGGACGTCCTCCACTTTGCCCCCAAAAATGAAGAGAAAGCACATGTTAGGCAGAAAGTGCAGGAGGTTGCCGTGCAGAAACAGGGAGGTGAGCAGGGGCATTACCGCCTGGGAGAAGGCCGTCCCGGAGTGGTGGAAGTAACCGACAAAGCGGGCCGGGATGAACCCCAGGATTTGCGTGGCCTTGGGTAGGCGGAAGCCTAAAGACAATTCCCAGGCAAAAACCAGGAAATTAAGGGTGATAAGGCAGTAATTGACATGCGGTGGCGGTGCTTGGCGGAGGTGGTCTCGGAGCGGGATCATGTCAGGTGACCGAAAACTTTCTTTTAGGGCCGGTTGGCCAGCAGGCGTTTACTGGGCATGGCCAGGACCAGGCGGGCCCCGGTCAGGAAGGACTCCAACGGGGTGGCGTCATCCACTAGCACAAAGACTCTTGCCGGCCCCTGCCACAATTCCCGCAGTTGCTCCGGGGTGATGAGGTAGTCCCGCCCGGCTGGCACCGGATAAGGAAACTGGGGTAGGCCGCGGCGCTTCACCATCAGGATGCGGCGGCCGGAATAAAAGGCCAGGGAGGCGCCGTATTCGAACTCTTCGATCTGCTCCATGACCACCACGTCCCGGGGCGCCGCACTTTGCCGGATTAGTTCGGCCGGAACTTTGTCGCTCATCAGGGGCGAGAGGGCCAGCCAGGTGCGAAAGGTGAACAGGACCAGGAAGAGCGCCAGGACGCCGTAGCAAACCACCGCCAGCCGGGGTCGCCGGGCCAGGCCGGCAAAAAAGCCGGCCAGGGCCAGGGCCGGGATCAGGATGGTCACCGGCCGGGCGATGGGGGCGATGAGGCAAAACATGCCCTCGAACTCCCGGCGGTTGCCGGCGCAGACCTGTTCCAGGTAGGGCAGTAGGAAGAGGGTGGTGAGCCCCAGCAGGGCGATAGCCAAAACGGCCCAGAGGAGGGAGCGGTCCGTCGGGGTATCCAGATAGCCCTTGATTCTCCAGCCGATGATCAGGGCCAGGGGCGGCAGGGCCGGCAGGGAATAGTATTCGATGCGGCTGGAGGACAGGGTAAAAAAGACCAGGACCACTGCCGCCCAGATGATGAGCAGCCTGCCTTGGCGGTGCGCCGCAGCGTCCGTTGCCCTCCAAAACCGCCAGAGCGCCTCGGGGAGCAGGAGCGTGTAAGGCATCAGCCAGATGCCCAGGAAGAGCCAGAAGCCGGGGAGGGAAAAGGAGTTGATGTCCGGCGGCTGCCGCTGCCCCAGGAAGCGCAGGATTTGTTCATTGACGATTTGGAATTTGATGAACCCCGGGTTGGCCAATTCCGACGCCACCAGCCAGGGAACCAGGAGGAGGATCAGCAGAATCAGTCCCCCGGGAGACCAAAACAAGGCAAGCAAGCTTCTCTGTCGCAATTGCCAGGCGTACAGGACACCGATGAGCAGGGGAAAAACCAGGCCGATGAACCCCTTGCTCAGAAACCCCAACCCGAGGGCCAGGAAGAAGGGCCCGGCCCACTTGAAAGCCGGCTCCTCCTGCCAGCGCAGGAGAAAGTAAAGAGACGTTATCAGGGTGAGGGTGATGAGATGGTCGGTGAGCAGCTGCAGGTGTAAGGTAAAAAAGCCGATGCTGGTCAAGAGGACGAAGCCCCCCAACCAGGCCGCCTCTCTCCCCAACAGGCGCCGGCCGATGAGGTAGGTGACCGAGACCTCTCCCAAGGTCACCCCCAGGAGCGGTAAACGGGCCACCCGGTCGGAGACGCCGAAAATTTTGTAGGCCAGCAGATTGAGCCAGTAAATGAGTTGGGGCTTGTCCAGGTAAGGAACCCCGTTGAGGGTGGGGGTCAGCCAGGAGCCCGAGGCCAGCATCTCCCTGGGGATGAGGGCGTACATGGCCTCGGCCCGGATCAGGGGAATCTGCCAGAAAAGGGGAAGATAAACCGCCAAGCAGGCCAGCAGCAGGGTCCAGCCGTTGGCCAGGGGGAACGGGACGCTGCGGTTCAGGCCCATGGACCGGTGAAAGATATAACCAAAGACAGAAGATCTAAAACCCGCGGCGCCGACCCCTCAATCTTTGGTCTCTGCTGACCGCTGGGAGCTGACTGCTGACAACTCCTTGTCATCAAGTCAGGTTCCAGCGGAACATGGTCCAGAAATCGGCCAGGCTGCTCATCCGCCGGACCACGCTGGGCTCGAAGCCGGAGTGCATCATGCACTGGGCGCAGCGGGGATCCTTACCCACCCCGTAACTGTCCCAGTTGGTGTGCGCCATCATCTCCTGAAAGCTGGGGTAATGGTTGTCGACGATTTGATAGCACGGGGCGCGCCAGCCCAGGGGATTGCGAGTGGGGTTGGCCCAAGGGGTGCACTCGTAGTCCCGTTCCCCCCGCAGGAAGCTCAGGTACAGCGGGGTGCTGAAGAACTTGAAACGGTTGCCGTTGCCCGTTAAGCGGATAAACTTGTCTTTGATCTCCTCCCGGCTCATAAACAGCTCATCATCGACCCCGGCAAAGCTAAAGGCCGGCGACACCAGGAGGCCGTCTACGCCGATATGTCCCAGGTAGGATAAAAGAATTTCAATCTCCCGGGGGTCGGTGGCCTTGTAGATGGAGGTGTTGGTGCACACCCTGTGCCCCTGGGCCTTGGCAGCCTTGATGGCCTTAATGACCAGGTGGAACAACCCCGGCCGCCCCAGCAGGCGGTCGTGGGTGGAGGCCAGGCCGTCCAGGTGGACGCTCAGCGCCAGGTGGTCGGATTGGGGCAGTCGGGGTAAAGATTTTTCCAGCAAAATACCGTTGGAGCAAAGATAAATGTGCTTGCCGCGGTGCACCAGCTCCTGCACCAGCTCGAAGACCGGGGGATAGAGCAGGGGTTCGCCGCCGGTGATGGTAACCACCGGAACGCCACTATCTTCCACGGCCCCCAGGCACTCTTCCAGGGTGAGGGTCTGTCCCACGGTCTCCCGATATTCCTGGATGCGGCCGCAGCCCTGGCAGGACAGGTTGCATTGATGGGTGGGCTCCAGCATCAGGACCAGGGGGAATTTATCTTTTCCCGCTAGCCGTTTCTTTAGCAGGTAGCGACCCAAATCGAAACTAAGACTGAGCGGAAAACGCAAGTTCACCTCTATGGAGAAACGGTTTTCGGTTTCCGGTTATTAGTTGCAAAAATCAGTCCATCGAACCTGATTGATCCAAATAATGTATGATTTTAAACTACTTTCAATTTATTAGATATAGAAATAAAGAAAAAGTTATCTAAATGTAGTTCTGCTGGCGGAACCAGGCCACCGCATCTTCCAGGGCCTGGCACACCGGGGTTAACGTGAGTCCTAGATATTTTACCGCTTTCTGGTTGTCAAAGTACATATATTTCTTGGCCATGCGAATGGCGGTGAGGGGCATGCGGGGTGTCTTGCCGCGGATCTGGCCGGTCCAGAACTCATCGACATAGGCCAGGGCCAGCACCGGCCAGTAAGGCAGTCTGACCCGGGGGGCCGGGCGGCCGCTGATCTTAGAGAGCAGCTGAAAGATTTGGGACAGGCTCAGGTTTTCGTGTCCCAGGATATATTTCTCGCCCGCCTGCCCCCTGGCCTCCGCCAGGAGGTGCCCCCGGGCCACATCATTGACGTGAATCAGGTTGAGGCCGGTTTCCAGGTAGGCGGGCATGCGGCCTTTCAAAAAATCGACGATCATCTGGCCAGTGGGGGTGGGGCGCCAGTCCCAGGGGCCCACCGGGGTGCTGGGGTTGACCACCACCAGGGGCAGGCCTCGGGCGGCGAACTCCAGGGCCACCTGCTCCGCCATGAATTTGGAGCGCTTGTAGTGGCCCACCATGTCGGCCAGGCTCACCGGGGTCGCCTCAGAGCCCGGGGTGCCGTCGCCGGGATTGCCCAGGGCGCCCACGGTGCTGGTATAAACCACCCGGCTCACCCCCTGGTCAAGGGCTGCGGCCAGGAGATTGCGGGTGCCCTCGACATTGACGGCGTACATTTCCTCCGGATCGGGCACCCAGAGGCGATAATCGGCGGCTAGGTGGAACAGGCGGGAGCAGCCGGTCAAGGCCGATTCCAGTGAGGCCCGGTCCCGCAAATCCCCCAGGGCCACTTCCACCGGGAGTCCTGCCAGGGCGGGGTGTTGGGGGTTGCGGGCCAGGACCCGGACGGACCGCCCCTGGGCCAGGAGTTCCAGTACCACGGCCCGGCCCACAAAGCCGCTGCCGCCGGTGACCAGGGTTTTGAGCTGGTTTACGGTTGGCGATTTTTGGTTGTCGGTGGGGGATGCCGTCATTTCTCTAATTTATAGCCTGATCAACGACTCAAATTTTGCGCCGGTAATTGCCGTTATAATAATCCAAAAAAGTTATTTTGCCAAAAAACTAACTGCAGAAATTATGATGCTTTAAGGTTTCCTCAAAACTGAAGTAGGGGCGGTTCGAGAACCGCCCCTACAGCCCTTCATTCTCCCCTTCTCAGAGGACAGTGGCAAATGCCGAAAGGTTATTCTTCTTCCAGGTCTTTTACTGCCTGATGATATCGGCCCAGGGCCTGCAGAGGAAAACAGTCCCGATAGAGATGGTAGCGGATCATGAAGTGGCCGGGGAAGCCGGTGCCGGTGTAATGCTCCTCGTTCCAGCGGCCCTGGGAGTTTTGGGTACGCAAGAGGTATTCCACCCCGGCCTTCACTTCGGGAGCCTGGGCCTCGCCCGCACTGATGAGCCCCAGCAAGGCCCAGGCGGTTTGGGAGGCGCTGCCCACCCCCTGGCCCATCATTTCAGCGTTGGGGTAGGATTCACAGCATTCGCCCCAGCCGCCGTTGGGGAGTTGGTGCTCTTTGAGCCAGGCCACCGCCCGGCGCACATAAGGCTGGCGCAGGTCTTCGCCGATGCCGGCCAGACCCGCCAACACCGACCAGGTGCCGTAGATGTAATTCACCCCCCAGCGGCCCCACCAGGCGCCGTCGGGGTGCTGCGTGCGCTTCACGAAGTCCAGGGCCCGGACCGCGGCGGGATGGTCCAGGCCGTAGCCGAAGGCTCCCATCATCTCGAGGACGCGGCCGGTGATATCCTCGGTGGGTGGGTCCACCAGGGCCTTCAGGTCGGCAAAAGGGATGGCGTTGAGCCATTCCTTGGTGTTGTCCTTATCGAAGGAGCCGAAACCGCCGTTTTGGCACTGCATGCCCAGGCACCAGTTGATGCCCCGCTGCAGGGCGGCCTGATGTTTGGCGGGGTCGGCCAGGCCTTCTTTTAAGGCCATCAGGACCATGGAACTATCGTCCACGTCCGGGTACCAGTTGTTGACGAACTCGAAGGCCCAGCCCCCCGGGGGCAGATTGCGGCATTTGTGGCGCCAATCTCCCGGCTTGAAAATTTGTTTGGCGAGCAGCCAATGGCTGGCCTTGGTCATGGCGGGGTCCTGCGGCGGCAGGCCGGCCGCGGCCAGGGCCCGCATCGCCAGGGCCGTGTCCCAGACCGGAGAGATGCAGGACTGGAGCCAGGTGCGGTCATCTTCATGGAGTTCAAAAAACTCCAGGGCCTTGAGACCACGGCGCATCACCTCATGGTCCGCAGGATACCCCAGGATGGACAGGGCCAGCAGGGAATTGACCATGGGGGGTTGGATACCGCCCCAATCGCCGCTCTCTTCCTGGTGCTCCAGCACCCAGTTCACCGCCTGCTTGATGGCCAGGTTCCTCAGCCAGGGGATGGGCAGGCGGTAATAAAGCTTCTGGAAGCGGTCGACCAGGACGAAGAAGTTCTCTAAATGGGCCCTGGGCTTCCAGGCCACCCGGTGCTTTAGGAAAGGTTCGCTGGGGTCCAGAAACAGCTCAGTCACCCATTGGTCCTGGGGCAGGGGGCGCACCGGCCGTTTGGCCATGATGATCATCAGCGGGACAATGGTTAACCGGCTCCAACTGGAGAATTCATAGATGCTGAAGCCGGACCAGGGGGGCAGGAGCATGAACTCCACCGGCAGGAGGGGGATGCCGTCCCAGCTGAGCTGGCCGAAGAGGGCCAGAAAAATGCGGGTGAAGACCCGGGTTTTCAAGGCCCCGCCCCGGGCCAGGATAAACTTCCGAGCCTTTAACATCCGGGGGTCGTCGGGGGAGAATCCGGCGATTTTCAGAGCCAGATAGGCTTCCACGGTGGTGCTGATCTCGCCGCCGTCGCCAGACCAGACGGACCAGCCGCCGTTGGGCAGTTGCCGGTGCAGAATGTCTGCCGCCATCCGGGGAACCCGGCTCTCATCCAGTCCTAAAAAGCGGTGGAGCATGATATATTCGGCGGTGATGGTGACGTTGGACTCCAACTCGGCCCACCAATAGCCGTCGGGATGCTGCATCCCCAGCATGGCGGCCTGAGCCCGGCGCACGGCGCGCTCAATCCGACTTAAAAAGATCTTCGGCAGCGCTTCGTTCGCCGCTTCACTGCGGGCTGCTATGGATTCCCCCCCCAAAACTTTGTCCCCCCCACCGCATTGTCTTCTGAATCCGCATACTATACCATAGCCCCAAATAGGGCCAAAGTATTTTGCGAGTTTAATGTAGGGATTAATTGTTGAGTAATCAAGGGCCGGAGACCAAGTTTAATAGTTTTCTCAATATCTTGCAGGCTTTTGGGGTTGGCCTGGCCTATTTCCTCGGCTCGCAAAAGAAATTGGGCCCCCAGCTTCTGGACGGGGAACTGGTGGCCGGCGACCCGGAGAGCGACCTGGACCTGGGGGTGGTTCTTCTGGAGCACCCGTGGGACTACCGGGAAGGCGAAAAGCTGCGCCGGCGTTTGCAGGAAGAGTTGGCACCCCTATTCACTCCGGTGCGCTTGCACCTGCTGTTGTTGGAGGAAGAAAATGCGCACGTCCAACATGCCGCCATTCGGGGCCTCCAGGTTTATGCCCGGGATGAAGAATTTGCCCGGCAATATCGCCGCGCGGTTTTGACTCTCTATGGCGACTGGCATTCGTGGTGGTGATGGGCGAAGCCCTTAAAATTAATTGGCATTAACGGGCCAGGTGGTGGGCAACGCCCCAGCGGTCGTCCCGAGAGAAAAATCTAGGTGCCCCAGACAATTGCTATCTGGCTTCAAAGGCATTATCATATAAAGGTTAAATTCGCCCAGATTATGAATTCGCCGGAACTAACTCGTTTCTGGCATTCAAACCTAGATAGCTAATCTCCCAGGAGATAAACATGGCCACCAGAGAAGAAGACGAAGATCAACAGCAAATTATCATCCCTGCCACCCTGCCCCTGTTGGCGGTGCGGGATGTCGTGGTGTTTCCCAACATGGTGCTCCCCCTGTTCGTGGGCCGGGAGACCTCGGTCCTGGCCATTGAAGCGGCCCTGGCCCAGGATCGCCTCTTATTTCTGGCTACCCAAAAGGACCAGGCCGTTGAGAATCCCGAGCCGGAGGATATCTACTCCGTGGGCACGGTGAGCCTCATCCTGAGAATGTTGAAGCTCCCGGACGGGCGCCTGAAGATTCTGGTCCAGGGCAAGGCCAAGGCGCTGATTAAGGAATATCTCCAGGAGCGCCCCTATTTTCAGGTGGGACAGGAGCTCATCCCCGAATCAACCATCACCGAAATTTCCCCCGAGGCCGAGGCCCTGATGCGCAACGCCCGGGAGATGTCGGAAAAGATTCTCACCCTGAAGGGCATCATGTCCCCGGACCTGCTGGCCATCCTGGAGTCCATCGAGGACCCCGGCCACCTGGCGGACCTGGTGGCAGCCAACCTTAGGCTCAAGATCGACGAGTCCCAGGCGGTCCTGGAAGAGACGGACCCCATCCGCAGCCTCATCAAGGTCAACGACTTCCTGCGCAAAGAGTTGGAGGTCTCCGCCATCCAGGCCAAGATTCAGTCCCAGGCTCGGGAGGAGATGGACCGCAGCCAGCGGGAATATTTCCTCCGGGAGCAGTTGCGGGCCATCAAGAAAGAACTGGGCGACATCGACGAGACCAGCAAGGAGATGGAGGACTACCGTCTCAAGATCGCCCGGGCCCGCATGACCAAGCAGGCCGAAGAGGAGGCCCTCAAACAGCTCTCCCGCCTGGAGCAGATGCACCCCGACGCGGCCGAGGCCTCCATCGTCCGCACCTACCTGGACTGGCTGGTGGAGCTGCCCTGGAGCAAAAGCACCCGGGACAAGCTGGAGGTCAAGGAAGCCAAGGCCATTCTGGATGAAGACCACTACGACCTGGAGAAGGTGAAGGACCGCATCCTGGAATACCTGAGCGTGCGCAAGCTCAATAAAAAAATGAAAGGTCCCATCCTCTGCTTCGTGGGCCCGCCCGGGGTGGGCAAGACCTCCCTGGGCCAGTCCATTGCCCGGGCCCTGGGGCGCAAATTCACCCGGGTTTCCCTGGGGGGGATGCGGGATGAGGCCGAGCTCCGGGGTCACCGCCGCACCTATATCGGCGCCCTGCCGGGGCGCGTCATCCAGGGGGTCAAGAACGCCGGCTCCAACAACCCCGTCTTTCTCCTGGATGAAGTGGACAAGATCGGCATGGACTTCCGGGGCGACCCCTCCGCCGCCCTCCTGGAGGCTTTGGACCCGGAGCAGAACCATTCCTTCAGCGACCACTATCTCAACGTGCCCTTTGATCTGTCCAAGGTGATGTTCATCACCACCGCCAACCTGATCGACCCCATTCCGTCGGCCCTGCGGGACCGCATGGAAACCATCCGTTTGCCGGGTTACACCGAGGACGAGAAGCTGGAGATTGTCAAGCGCCACCTGATGCCGCGGCAACTCACGGAAAACGGTCTGCATCCCGAAGACCTGAAGATCTCATCGGAGGTCTTGAAAAAAATTATCCTCTACTACACCCAGGAGGCGGGCTTGCGGAACCTGGAGCGGGAGATCGGCTCCCTGTGCCGCAAGGTGGCCCGGCGCCTGGCCGAAGGGGAAACGGGCCCCTTTGCCGTCACCCGGGGCAACCTGCACCGCTACCTGGGACCGCCCCGGTATCTCCCCGAAGGAGAGGTGGAGAAAGACGAAGTGGGGGTGGCCACCGGTCTGGCCTGGACCCAGGTGGGGGGCGAGACCCTGGCGATCGAGGCCACCTTGATGAAGGGCAAAGGCCAACTGCTCCTCACCGGGCAGTTGGGGGACGTCATGAAAGAGTCGGGCCAGGCGGCCTTGAGCTATGCCCGCTCCCGGGCGGAGCTGCTCAATCTGCCCGAGGATTTTTATGAGAAGCTGGACATCCATATCCATGTGCCGGCCGGGGCCACCCCCAAGGACGGTCCCTCCGCCGGGGTCACCATGGCCACCGCCCTGATCTCCGCCCTGACCAAAATTCCGGTGCGCCGGGATGTGGCCATGACCGGGGAGATCACCCTGCGGGGCAAGGTCCTGCCCATCGGCGGCTTGAAGGAAAAGGCGATCGCGGCGCTCAGGGCCCGGGTCAAGAAGGTCATCATCCCGGAGGCCAACAAAAAAGACCTGGTGGAGATTCCCGCCAACATCAAGCGGCGCCTCAAGTTCGTGCCGGTGACCGACGTGGATCAGGTGCTGAACGAGGCCTTGATCCGCTCGCCTTTCCGGGAGGGCAAGAAGCCCAGGTCCGGCAAAGGACGGATGGCACCGGCGACCCGGCTGCCGGTGGTGTGAGGCAGTAGCCAGTAGTCAGTTGCCAGTTGCCAGTGTTGGTTTCTGGGGGATGTCCTGGTCTGGCTCCGGTGCAGGAGACAATCATATAAGGCTGAGGAAAGAGAAGTTTCCCCTGATTACTGATTACTGGCCACTGACTGACTACTGACTACTAACTACTGGCTACTGATCATGTTGACCACCAGCTACCTTCTTGAGGCATTTCGGGGCGAAGGAGTGGGCCACGTTTTTCTGGTGCCCGGAGGCCTGATCGACCCGTTCTTGCCGGCCCTCGCTGACACCGCCGGCATTACCCCGGTGGTGGCGGCCCATGAGGCCGGGGCGGCCTGCATGGCCGACGGCTATGCCCGGGCTGGCGGTCGTTTTGGCGTCTGTTTCGCCATTGGCGGCCCGGGCATCACCAATATGGTCACCGCCGTGGCCGCGGCCAGCACCGATTCTTCCCCCGTAGTCGTCGTTTCCGGCCAGGTGCCCACCAACTGGGAGGGGCGGGGCGGTTTCCAGGATTCCAGCCCCGCGGCCTTAAACGACGTGGCGGTCTTGCAGCCCATCACCAGATCTTCCCTGGCGGTGGAAAATATCCACCTGATCCACCACCACCTGCGGACTTCGCTGACCAGAATGCTGGCAGGCTCCCAGGGACCGGTGCATCTCAGCCTACCCCTGGATATCCAGAAGAGCGACATCCAGGCGCCCTGGCAAGGCATGGATGAATCCCTCTATGCCCCCCGGTTTCTGGATCGGCATGGCATCGACCGGCTCTGGCGTCTCCTGGTTCCCCAGGAGACGGCGGCCGCGCCGGTGCGTATTCTGGCCCTGGCGGGTGCCGGGGTGGAGAAGTCCGGGGCTACCGAGGACTTGCGGGCCTTTGCCGAGCGCTTTGAGATTCCCGTAGCCACCACCCTGCGGGCCAAAGGCGTTTTTCCGGAAGATCACCGTCTCTCCCTGGGGGTTTTCGGCTACGCCGGCCACCGCCATGCCATCGAAGCCATTCTCTCCGATGAGGTGGAGATTCTCCTGGTGTTGGGCTCCGGCCTCAGCCAGCGGGATACCCTGTTTTGGGACCGGAGGATGCTGCCCAGTCGGGCCCTGGTGCAAGTGGACATCGATCCCCAGGTCATCGGGCGCACCTGGCCCACCCAGGTGCCGATGGTGGGCGACTGTGGCCGGGTGCTGCAAGTCGTTATGTCTTATGAATACCAGATAGTTCAGGCCCTGGCAGGCAGCAATGGACTGCGCCGCGCCTGGCTGGAACAAATCAGGGGCATCGGGCCGCGCCACTATGATGGGGAAAACACCGCTAGCGAGGCAACGCCGCTGCACCCGGCCCGGGTAATCACCGAACTGCGCCGGGTCATGCCCCGGGAGACGGTCCTGGTGGTGGACTCCGGGGCGCACCGGGCCTTTTGTGGCCACTATTGGGAGTCTTATGCACCGCGGAGCTACATTTCGGCCACCAACCTGGGTCCCATGGGCTGGGCCATCCCCGCGGGGATCGGCGCCAAGGCGGCCCGGCCGGAGTTGCCCCTGGCGGTGGTCACCGGCGACGGCTGTATGCTGATGCATGGCATGGAGATCCAGACGGCGGCTCGTTATCAGATTCCGGTCATCTTTGTGGTCATCAATAACGGCGCCCTGGGCAACGTTTGGCTGCGGGCCGTCAAAGAAGGCCCAGGGGCGGCGGCCCTGACGGAACTGCCGGTGCATGATTGGGCTGGATTCGCCCGGTCTCTGGGCTTGCAGGCGGCCACCGTGACTACCCCCGCCGAACTGGGGCCGGCTTTCCAGGCAGCCCTGGCGGCTGGGGTCCCCTACCTGGTGGATGTGCATTGCGACCGGTCCTGTTCCACCCCGGTGAGCCCTTTCAGCCAGGCCAAGAAAGAATGGATGGACGAGGATTAGGGCTCATGGCCCGGTTACCCGACCCTACGGCAGCGCTTACTCCCGAAGCTCAAGAGCTTTACGACCAGCTGGCGGCCCGGCGCGGCCGCATCGACGGCATGTACCGTAGCCTGCTTAATTATCCGGAACTCACCCGCCAGGTCAGTGAGTTGGGGACTTTTTTGCGTTTTGGCGGCGTATTACCCGCGGCCTTGAGGGAACTGGCCATCCTCTGGGTGGCTCGGCGGCTGGGGGCGGCGTATGAGTGGGTCAAACACCTGGAGCCGGCCCGGCAAGCGGGAGTATCGGAGGCGATTATTGAGGCCATTCGCACCGGGAAAGAGTTGCAGAGCCATGATCAACTTCAGCCGGAGGTCTTAACCGTGGCCCGGTGCGTCCTGGAGCGGCGCTCCATTCCCCCGGAGGTCCAGGATGTCCTGACTGTCAGGATCGGCCTGCCGGGGGTGATCGAATTAGTGGTGCTGGTGGGCTTCTATCAGATGATCGCCGGGGTGATCTTCGCCTTCGACGTGCCCTTGCCGGAAGGCGCCACGCCCCCTTTCGGGGCTGAAAACGCCTGATTTTTCCGCCCAAGGCGCTATTTTTTCTTTGCTGACGGCTAAACTACGACACTGAAAGCTCTATCGGAAATTGGACTCCATCTGGTCAGACCCTAATCTGTCTCGCTATCTCACCCTGGGGGTGCTAGCGGTCCTGTGCGCCTTTTTTGCCGCCACCGAAACCTCCCTCTTCGTTTTAAGCCCTCTGGACCGCCTGCGCCTCCGGGAGAAAAACCGGGTCCGGGGCGACCGGGTGGAAGCTGTCTTGGCCCGGCCCCGGCGCCTCCTGGTGACGGTGCTCATGGGGGTGGAGACGGTCAACATCCTGGCCTCCATCCTGGCTACCTCACTGGCCCTGAGCCTCTGGGGGCCTAACGGGAAATGGCTGGCCATCGGCCTCATCGCCCCGGCCTTCCTCTTCGTGGGGGAACTCATCCCCAAATCCCTGGCCCTGATCTACGCCAGTCGCCTGGCCCCATTGCTGGCCTTTCTGGTGAAGCCGGCCATCCTGGTGTTCAGCCCCTTCCGGGTGGTGCTGATGCAGATCAGCCGGGGACTTTTGGCCACCCTCGGATTTCGCCCGGAGCTTCAGGTGCCCGCGTTGCACCAGGAGGATTTTGTCCGCATGGTGGAAGAGAGCCACCTGCGTGGCTTGATCGCCGAAATGGAACGGGATTTTATCCAGAATCTCCTGAGCTTCGGCGAGCTTCGGGTGGGGCAGATCATGGTGCCCCGCCCCGACCTCTTCACCCTGCCCCTGGATATGCCTTGCCCTGAAATGCTCCAGGCCATCAAGCGCTTCCGTTTTTCCCGGGTCCCCATTTATCGGGACAACCCTGATGACGTGCTGGGGATCCTGCATGCCAAGGATATTCTGGAGGTTGGCCCCAAAGGCTTGTGTGATGATGGGGCAATCGAGAATCTCTTGCGGCCGGCCTATTATGTGCCGGAAAACAAAAAGGCCTTCGACCTGCTGACGGAGTTGCAGGCCCAGCACCTGCGTCTGGCCCTGGTGGTGGACGAATACGGTTCCCTGGTGGGTCTGGTGAGCGTGGAGGACCTGCTGGAGGAGCTTTGCGGTGAGATTCCCCAGGAGTTCAAAGAAGAAGTGAAGCCCCTGGAGGAAATCGGACCGGGGGTCTGGCGGGCCAAGGCCACCCTGTCACTGGCGGACTTCAACGAGGCCCTGGGTCTGGAACTGCCGACCGCGGAGTTCGACACCATCGGCGGCCTGGTCCTGAATCTCTTCGGGGCCCTGCCGCGAGAAGGCCGGACCGTGTCTTTAGATCATCTCCGCTTTCGAGTGACCCGCATGAAGGGCACCCGCATCCTGGAGGTGGAGGTGCGAAGGGCCCAGTCATGACCTACGGCATCCTGTTCATCTTCATCCCGCTCCTGCTCCTGGAAGGCTTCTTCGCGATGTCGGAGATCGCCCTGGTCTCCGCCAACCGCCGCCGTCTGCACCACCGGGCCGAGGAAGGGCACCGGAATGCCCGCCTGGCCTTGCAGCTCCTGGCCCGGCCGGAGTATTTCCTGGCCACCACCCTGCTGGGGGCGGCCATGGCCGCAGCGGTGAACACCATCCTGGTGACCGCCTTCTTCCTGGGACTGTTTGGGGATGCCGCCGAGATTCCGGTGATCTTGGCGCTGCCGCCCCTGATCCTGATCTTAGGCGAGATCATTCCCAAATCCATCGGCCGCCAGCAGGCCACTTTGCTGGCGGAGCGTTTGGCTCCGGCCCTGCGGATTGTCTCCCGGGTCATGTATCCGATAACCTGGGTCTTCGCCACCCTCAGCCGCTTGGTCCTGCTGGCCGCCGGAGTTCGAAAGACCGGCCAGCTACCCTTCATCACCCGGGAAGACCTGAGTCTGGTGGTGAGCAAAAGCGGTCCGGAAGTGGACCTGGAAGGCAAAGAGCGCCTCTTCATCCACCGCATTCTCCAATTCAGCCTGCGCACCGTCAAAGAGGTGATGGTCCCTCTCATCCGGGTGACGGCCATTCCGGACACCTTGAGCATTGCCCAGGCCCAGGAGGAGTTCCGCAACACCCGGTTCTCCCGCCTGCCGGTATATCATCGCCGCATCGACAACCTCACCGGCGTGCTCCACAGCTTCGATCTCCTGGGGGAAGAACACCGGGATCAGCCCATCAAGTCCTCCGTCCGGTCGGTGAAGTACGTGCCGGAACTCAAGAAGATTGACCGCCTGCTGGCCGAGATGCAGCGGGACGGCAGCCACCTGGCGGTGGTGGTGGACGAATACGGCGGCGCGGTGGGCATCGTCGCCATCGAAGACCTGCTGGAAGAGATCGTCGGCGAAATAGCCGATGAGTTCGACCAGGAGGTGATCCCCTTCCGCAAGTTGGGAGAGGGCCATTTCCTCATCAACGCCCGCACCGAGATCAAGACCTTGAACGAATCCCTGAAGCTGAATCTGCCTTCCGGTGATTACGAAACCCTGGCGGGATTTCTCATCGCCCAACTGGGCGACCTGCCCCGGGGGGGGGAACGGGTGCAGTACCATAACCTGGCGTTTACCGTGCGCTCCACCGAGGCCCGCACTATCAAGGAGGTGGAACTCCATGTCGACCGCACCGGCCAGTGAACGCTGGGCCTTCTTTGACTGCTTCGCCGGCATCAGCGGCGACATGACCCTCGGGGCCCTCATCGACCTGGGCCTGCCGGTCTCGGCCTTGGAGGAACTCCTGAAGCTCCTGGGTCTGGCCGAGATGCACCTCACGGCCCCGCGGATTACCAAAGACCACCTCACCGGGGTGCACCTCCAGGTGGATTTCCGCTTTCGCCACCCCCAGCCTACCCGGAGCTATCGGGAAATCCACGCCTTGATTGCCGGCGCCCCCCTGACCGACGGGGTGAAGGCGCGCAGCCTGGCCATGTTTCGCCTCCTGGGGGAGGTGGAGGCCCGGATCCACGGCCAGCCCCTGGAGGAGGTGCACTTCCACGAACTGGGGGCCCTGGATACCATCCTGGATATCGTCGGGGTGGCCTACGGGGTGGAGAAACTGGGTATCACCCGGGTCTTTTGCAGCTCCCTGCCCATGGGCTATGGCATGATCAGCGCGGGCCACGGCCGGCTGCCCAACCCGGCCCCCGCCACCCTGGAGTTACTTAAGGGGCTCCCGGTTTACGGCACCGATCTTCCCGGGGAGTTGGTGACTCCCACCGGGGCAGTGATCCTTAAAGGGCTGGGAGCCATCTACGAGCCCTGTCCGCCCCTGCGTCTGGAACGGGTAGGCTACGGCGCCGGCTCCCGGGACCTGCCGGGGCACCCCAATCTCTTGCGCATTTACCTGGGCGAGCCCCTGACTGCGGCCCCGGGCCGACGGGAGCGGGTGCTGGTCCTGGAAACCCACATCGATGACATGAATCCGGAGCTTTACGAGCCCCTGATGGCCGGGCTCTTTGCCGCCGGAGCCCTGGATGTGGCTCTCACCCCCATCCAGATGAAGAAGAACCGCCCCGGGGTGGCCCTCACGGTGGTGGCGCCGCCGGCGGCCCGGGAGGGCCTGCTGGAGCGCCTGTTCACCGAGTCCACCACCCTCGGGGTGCGGCTGGCGGAAGTGGAGCGGGTGGCGGCCCGGCGCTGGCAGGAGAGCCTCGACACCCCTTACGGGCCGCTGACGGTCAAGGTCATGGAGTACGGCGGCAAACGGAGGCTGATGCCGGAGTACGAGGCCTGCCGCCAAATGGCCGAGGAAACGGGCCTGCCACTGCTGGAGGTTTACCGGCTGGTGGAAAAATAGGGACACCTCCTATTTTTCTTATTTTTTTCCTGACAGATTAAAGTCTTGCCTTGAAAAATAGGAGGTGTCCCTGTTTTTCTTGAGGTCCAACATGAAAGATGAAGCAAAAACCAAAGAGCAACTTATCGAAGAATTAACCGGGTTGCGCCGAAAGATTGCTGAACTGGAAGAGGAAAAGGACAGAAATCAGCGGGTGGTAGAAGCCTGGCGGGATTTGTGGGCCCAATATGAGGCCATGATTGAGGCCTTTGATGGGCTGATCTATATCTGCTCTGAGAACTATGAAGTGGAGTTTATGAACCAGCGCTTCATCGACCGGACCGGCTATTACCCCCTCGGGCAGAAATGTTACAAGACCCTACATGATCTGGATGACGTCTGTCCCTGGTGCGTCAACGACCGGGTCTTCCGGGGAGAAAAGGTGACCTGGGAGGTGCTCAGCCCCAAAGACCACCGCTGGTATCGGGTGGTAAACACTCCCATACACCACCCCGACGGCACCATGTCCAAGATGGCCATGATTCAGGACATCACCGATTTTAAGGAGGCAGAGGAAGCATTGCGCCGTAAAGAAAGAGAAGGATGACTGATCAGGCCCTCCGGGGGCATCATAAACTGACCCCCTGGAGGTTGGGCGAGAATTATTTACTCGATTAAAATTTTAATGGTCAAGACTTGAGTAAATGAACGTCCCTTTAAAGGTTGCTATTATCATACATATTATCCGGATCATGAACTAAACGCTTCGCGTGGGGTAGGCCTACCGACTCCATGGTCATAATCAAGCCTTAGACCGCAATCCTTGC
>JAPLJC010000119.1 GCA_026388765.1 Deltaproteobacteria bacterium | reverse complement strand
TACCGATCTCTGGTGGTCCTGGGGGGTGGCGGTGGCGACGGTGGCGGTGGTGACGGCTCTGGTTAATTCCAGTTATGGCCGGGCCATGCTGGCCATTCGGGAGGATGAGACCGCGGCCCGGGCCATGGGCATCGATTCCTTCCGCCACCTGATGCTGGCCTATGTCCTGAGCGCCTTCTTCTTCGGGGTGGGGGGCGGGCTGCTGGCCCACCTTATCACCACCATCTCACCCTCGCTCTTCACCTTTTTCCTCACCTTCAACCTGCTTATCATCATCGTGGTGGGGGGCCTGGGCTCCACCACCGGGGCGGTGGTGGCCGCAGTCTTCTTCACCCTGGCCGGGGAGTGGCTGCGGGTGGTGGAGGAGCCGGCGCACCTCTGGGGCCTCAACCTTCCCGGCATTCCCGGCATGCGCATGGTGCTGCTCTCCTTGGCCCTGCTGCTGGCGATTCTCTTTTTCCGCCGGGGCCTGTTGGGACGCCGGGAGTTTTCCTGGGACCTCCTGGGCCGCCCCTGGAAACGGTGGCTCAGTCCATGAAAATGCTGCAGATCCAGAACCTGGGCATGCGTTTCGGGGGTCTGCTGGCCCTGGAGGATTTGTGTCTGGAAGTTCCGGAAGGCGCCATCTACGGGCTCATCGGCCCCAACGGCGCCGGCAAGACCACGGCCTTCAACCTCGTCAGCGGCTTCTTGCAGCCCACCAGCGGCCGCATCTCTCTTGACGGCGCCGACATCACCTCGCTGCCGCCGCACCGCATCACCACCCTCGGGATCGCCCGCACCTTCCAGAATATCCGCCTGTTTCAGGAACTCAGCGTCCTGGACAACGTCCTGGTGGGGTTTCACTGCCGCAGCCGGGCCTCTTGGGGCGAGGCGGTCCTGCGCCTGCCCCGCTACCGCACTGAGGAGAGGGAGCGCTGCGCCCGGGCCCTGGAACTCCTGGCGGAGGTGGGCCTGGAAACAGCCGCAGCCCAACCGGCCGGCAAGCTCCCTTACGGCCACCAGCGCCGCCTGGAGATCGCCCGGGCCCTGGCCACCGGACCCCATTTCTTGTTGCTGGATGAACCCGCGGCCGGCCTCAATCCCCAGGAAACCTTGGACCTGATAGAATTCCTGCAAAGGATCCAGCAGCGTTACCGACTGACCATGCTGGTCATCGAACACAACCTGCGCCTGGTCATGGGTCTGTGCCAGCACCTGACGGTCTTGGACTACGGCCTCACCATCGCCAAAGGTTCGCCGGCAGAGGTGCGCCGGCACCCGGAAGTGATCCGGGCTTATCTGGGCAGTTAGCTGTTAGCAGTTAGCAGTTAGCAAAAAAAAAATGGCCTTGATCCTACTAACTGCTAATTGCTAATTGCTAACTGCTACAAATCGAGGATACCTTCAAGTTGTTGGAAATTCTCAATCTAAATGAGTTTTGACTTTGCTAACTGCTAATTGCTAACTGCTAAAGGCTTCAGCAAAGGAATCTATAAGTTGCTGGAAATCTTAGATTTAAAAGTCTCTTACGGCGCCGTCAAGGCCCTGGACGGCGTCACTTTGAGCGTTCCTCAAGGCGCCATCGTGGCCCTGCTGGGAGCCAACGGCTCCGGCAAGACCACCACCATCCGGGCCATCACCGGCCTGGCGGCGCCCCAGGCAGGCCGCATCCTCTTTGACGGGCGCTCCCTCAACGGACTACCGCCCCACGAGCTGGTGCGCCTGGGCGTGGCGGTGGTGCCGGAAGGCCGCCGGATCTTCATCAACCTGTCGGTGCACGAGAATCTCCTGTTGGGGGGCTACGGGCGCCGGGATCAGGAATCCCTGGCCCGGGACCTGGACGAGATTTATGACACCTTTCCACGCCTGGCGGAGCGCCGGGGACAAATGGCCGGCACCCTGAGCGGCGGCGAGCAGCAGATGCTGGCCCTGGGCCGGGCCCTGATGTCTCGGCCGCGGCTGCTGCTGCTGGATGAACCCTCCCTGGGTCTGGCGCCGCTCTTGGTCAAGGAGGTCTTCAACATCGTCGCCCGGCTCAACAAAAGGGGCGTCACCATCCTCCTGGTGGAGCAGAACGCCGCCGCGGCCCTTAAAATCGCCGGTTACGGCTATGTCCTGGAGACCGGGCGGGTGGTCCTGACCGGCACCGGGGTGGAACTCCTGGCACACCCACAACTGCAGGACGCCTATTTGGGGGATGGAGTCGGTGGGCTGGATCAATGATACTCTCACCCTGAGCGCCGCGCAGGCTCTCAGGTTTTGGTGGCACAGGCTTTCTAGCCTGTGCGGGGTTTTCGGCACAGCCTGGAAAAACTGTGCCACCAAAAAACGAGATTTGCTTCGCTCAGACTGACATCTCACTTTGAGTAATGGTTTTTTTCGCGCCGGATGGGGCGGTGTTCAGGGTTCTTAAAGATAAGTCGGTTTGTTCCCCCCTTCAAAATTCAGGCTCAGTGGAGGACTGCATGGAGATGAAACCATCGTTGACCAAAAGGATTGCCGCGTTTGGCGGCATCCTGTTTTTCTGCATCATGGCCCTGGAAGTCATGATCATGATCAGTCCCTTCGCCTTCTTCTTCTATTCGGTCTTCAGCCCGGTGTTCAACTTTTTGGGCCAGCACGCCGCCACCCGTTGGGCCACCATGTTCTTCCTGCCCCATATGATCCTGCCGCCGACCGCCTTTTTGAAGACCGTGCGTATCGCCGGCTCTGTTTTCTTTGTCGTGGGCTTTCTCGGCTTCATCATCTGCGCCCTGCAGGTCTATCTAGGAAAGATCTTCCAATGGGGCATCGCCTCCAGGGGCATTTATCGAATCATCCGGCATCCGCAATACCTGTTGCTGGGGCTCTGGGGGATCGGCATGGCCATCCTCTGGCCGCGCTTCATCGTTTTGGCCAGCCTGTCGCTGATGTTCGTCCTCTATTATTTCCTGGCCCAGGACGAGGAACGGCGGATGCTGAACCAGTATGGCGATTCTTACCGGGATTATCTGGACCGCACCGGCATGTTCCTGCCCCGGAGCCTGGAGCGGCCCCTGGCGGCCATGATAAATCGGCTGGTCCCTCAGGTCCCCCTGAGACACGCGCTCATCCCGGTGCTAATGGTCATCCTGGTGTTGGGCAGCGGCTTCCTCCTGAGGGCCATCACCGTGCACTCTCTGTCGCTGACCAGCGAAAGTAACCTCACGATGGTGCCCATTCTCCCGGAAGACAGCCCCCTGAGCGGCCAGGCCATCGGCGGCATCTTAACTGCCGCCAGGGCCGGGATGGTTCCTTTCCTTAAAGGCGACCATGATTATCTGGGCTATCTGATGCCCGCGGACTACGTCATGCAGGGGATGATCGCCGATACCGGCGGCCATTCCCACCTGTTTAAGCACCATCATACCGTGGCCTTGATCACCGATTGGGTGCTGCACCCCTTCGCCCATCTCCGCAGTTCCCCGATGGCGCAGATGGCGGCAGCGCGCGGCGTGGACCCGGCGGTGGCCCGGCGGCATCACTGCCCGCTGGAGATCGACCGGCCCGACCTGGCCTGCGACACCTGTCCCTACCGGCGGGTCATCCTGGTGGAGATTGATCCCGGCCGGCCGGGGCATATTTCCGGGAGGAGCCTGCTGGCCGGCGGCGTGGTCAGGACCCCGGTGGGCTACATCGACCTGGAGGTCGCCACCGGGAAGATCGTTCATATCCGCCCGGTGGACAAAGGCACGGCCTGGAAGGATGTGCCCACCCCGGAGATTTGAACCGGCAGGGGCGGCGCCTCAGCCCTACCCGCATAATTTCATAATTTTAAAAGTTCCTTACCCAGACCCTCCCCTCACCTCAACCCTCTCCCCCCGACAGTGGGGGGAGAGGAAATTCTTGCTACAGCCCCGGCCATGCTGCTTCGCCAAAGATTATGACGATCCTCAAGCCTTTAGCCCCACCGCAGTCGCAGGGGGCAAGGCTGGCAGTCCGTAACGCCAGGGCCGGACTCTTGGCAGGACCTTCCCGGTGCTTTATATTAAGGTTAACCGCTTTAAAGTTCCACACGCGAAAGGCTGGGCTGGCCATGAGATTCGGGATGAGAGCCTCAATGAAACCATATTTTGAGGTAGGGGTTTTTCTGTGCTATCTGGGAATATTTTTTTCCCCAGGCTTTGCACTTGGCGACACTCAGGTTGATCTGGACCACAAATTAGCCACAGGGGAGATCATTGTCTCTACTAAAGAAGTTCCCGGAAAATCTCTCAAATGCGCTGAGATGATGGGGGTTGTTGATGCCCCTCCGGAGATCGTTTGGCAGGTGATCACTGATGTTAATAATTTTAAGAATTTCATGCCGCGGACTCGTAATAGTATGGCTGTTGCTCCGGAGCAAATCCCCGTGATATTGGCAAAGAAACCGACCCGAGCTGAAGAGGTTGAGCAATTACTCGGCCCTATCCCAGCAGACCCGGCCAGCTATCGCCTTCCCGGGGGGATATATCCCGAGTATTTCTATAGCGATCTTGATTTACCGTGGCCTTGTAATAACAGATGGTACATCCTAAAGGGGTTAAAGGATGAGACCCGGGCTGCCCAACATTACTATCATAGCTCCTGGACGCTCGTAACCGGTAATCTCCGAGAAAATTCGGGCGAATGGATTTTGGAACCATTTGGCGCGGCTAAAACGAAGGCTACCTATAGGCTTTGTACCGATCCAGGCGGCTCCATCCCAAAGTTCCTGGTCACGCAAGGCACTTGTACAACCATGCCCCAAATCATTAAAGCGGTCAGGAAGCGGGCTGCTAACCTTTTGGGACCAAGACAACCCTAATAACGCCAGCACCAGGCTCGTTCTGACATTTCTTCAAAATTTCTGACAAGATCTTCCCGGTTCAATATGACTGTCATATCTGGATTTTTTCCGTTCCAGTGATAACTGGCGTTCCTGGCAAGATAGGTGGCACCGAGCCCGGCACCCAAGACCTTGAGCCACATTTGGCTTGACCCGAGAGGACATATTTGATAAGGGTAACAAGAACCCTCGTATTTTTTGCCTGTTTTCGATAAATTCCCTGTTTTGCAGAATTGGCGCCAAGAGAGAGGACCGATGTTTCTCAAGGGAGTCTGGTTCATAATCGCCGGGGTTTTCCTGCTGGGTCATACTCCTGCCCTGGCTGAGCCATACCTCAGGGTCTGCAAAGATGGGGTTGTCTACTACTACTTTAATAGCCGAGAACCCACCCAACCCAGGCAGGCGGGTAAGAATCCCCCCAAACTGCGCGGAGAGGCCTGGGTCCAAGTACCGTCACCGCGCCATAATCTCTGCCCTTCGCCGGTCAAAGCTCCACTCCGGGTGGCCTCTAAGGTCAAACCGAACGCCGTTTCTTCCTTAAGCGACCCAGCTCTGCTGCCATTAAGGCCGGAAACGGCTGAGGATTTGCAAGTCGTCAATCCCTATGATGCCAAAAGCATGATTTTGGCAGGCACAGACAGTCTGCTGAGATTATTGACGAAATTAGGTTGCCGCTACCCTTTAGCTTTGCCCGCAGCTGCTGCCGGTATCCAGCGGCTGGGCCGTCATGCGGCTGTTCCTGCCGACCAAGCGCCCCAGCTAGTTGCTCCGGAGGGGTGGAAAAATTTACTTGAGTATGCTCAGCAACAGCCTGCCGAACTGAGCCAAGTCGGCTCATTCAGTTATAGATTCCCGGTGGCTGGCCCCTTTTCGTTCCGAAACACCTGGGGCGACAGCCGCAGTGGGGGGCGGAGGATTCATCAGGCGGTCGATATCTTTGCCCCGGAGGGGTCGGAGGTCTATGCCATAACCACCGGGGTCATCGCTTCCTTAGCCACTCTTCCGGAAGCTGGCATTACCCTGTTCTTGCAAGGTCAAGACGGCAAAGGCTATGGCTACATGCACTTGCAAGGCTACGCTCCGGGCCTGGTAGAGGGTACGGTGGTGCAGACGGGAGAACTCCTCGGCTATGTGGGCCGCACCGGCATGACGACGTCGGCTGCGCACCTGCACCTTCAGGTTTATGCCGACCACCGCTTATGTAGAGATGAACTCCTTAACCCCTATGGTTTTCTGGTCCAGTTATGCCATGGCATCGGGGTCACTGATTTAGACCAGCAGCAATTTGCCCGAATAGAGGAGCCGGAGATAAGGGTCAAAGGGATACAAGTTTCCAGACGTCCTAACTCTGCAGCTCTAAGGGGGCGCGTCGGCCAATTTAGCGTCAAGGACTCCTCGGTATTGGTAATAAAAAATTTTTAAGAATGAGAAATTCCTCAGACTTTAAGGCTGATCATCTCTGCTAGATATCAATTAGTTGCGGGGAAAATCTCGGCCCGAAACGCAAATAAAAAAAGGTGGGAGGATCACTCCTCCCACCCTGGCGAAATTTTTAGTTGGTTAAATTAAAGGCTTAGCGGCCTGTGGCCTTGGCCAGCTTCTCCCGCTGGGAGGCGCAGTCACGGCACAGAGACGCCTCCGGCATGATCTCCAGGCGCTTGGGCTGAATGGGTTGGCCGCAGACTTCGCAGAGGCCGTAAGAGCCGGTTTCCAGGCGCTGCAGGGCCTCTTCAATGGCCTCCAGTTCCTGGCGCTTGGGCCCCAGCAGGGTGAGGCTGGTTTCGGCCATCAGGCTGACCGTGGCCTGGTCTTCTTCATCCCGGGCGGTGGCCAGCATCTCCTGGTAGCCGTCGCCGATGCTGGTTTTAAGCTGGTCTTTGACTTCCAGCCACAGATTCCTTTTGCGTGACAGCAGGCGGTCTTTTACTTCCGCCAGTCTCTCAGGGCTCAGTCCTGCCATACTTGCTCCCTCCACAGGATTGGGCGGGGCCGCCGGACCGGGGCCGACCCCAAAGGGTTACTCAAGAAAATCCTCCAGCGCCGCTTTGCGGGTGGGGTGCTTGAGACGTTTCAGGGCCTTTTTCTCGATTTGGCGGATGCGCTCCCGGGAGACCTTGAACGCCCGGCCGATTTCTTCCAGGGTGTGTTCCACTTCGTCCCCGATCCCAAACCGCATCTTCATGATCTTCTCTTCTCTGGCGGTGAGGGTGGTGAGAATGGTATCAGTCTTCTCACCCAACTGTGACTCGAGGATGGCCTCGTAAGGGGAGACCGCCTTGTCGTAGCGGATGAACTCGCCCAACCGGCCGCCTTCGTCTCCCACCGGGGTCTCCAGGGAGATGAGCTCATCGGCCAGGTTGGTGACCAGGAGGATCTTATCCTCGGGCACCCCGGAGCGCTCGGAAATCTCCCGCAGGATGGGCTCCCGGCCCAATTCCTTCAACAGATCGTAGAAGGCCCGGTAGCAGCGGTTGCGGATCTCCTGCAGGTGCACCGGAATCCTGATGGTCCTGGTCTTGTCGTAAATGGCCCGGGTGATGGTCTGCCGGATCCACCAGGAGGCGAAGGTGCTGAGGCGGTAACCGGTGGTGTAGTCATAGCGGGTCACCGCTTTCATCAGCCCCAGATTGCCTTCCTGAATCAGGTCGGAAAAGGTCAACCCCCGATGGAGGTATTTCTTGGCGATGCTCACCACCAGGCGCAGATTGGCCTTGATCATCTGATCCCGGGCCTCGTTGACCTCGGTTTCGGTGAACTGGATGCAGTTGGCCAGTTCTTCGACCTCGGCGGCCTCGGGATGGACCTTCCGAATCTGGAAAAGCTGTTGATGAATGACCTTGAAGAGTTTCTCTTTGCCTTGGGCACTCTTCTCCGGGGTATTGAACCAATCCTGGATCTTTTTTTGGAGTTTGAGCATCTCTGCCAGTCCGGATACCGCCCGGGAAACCAGCTCGAAGATGGACTCCTGCCCTTCTTTGATGATGCGCCCCAGATGGCGCTCCTCTTCCGGAGAGAGAATGGAATAGCGTAACATCTCCCGGAAATAAGCGGCTACCAGGCCCTCATGCTCCGGGATTTCCTCGACCTCGACGTCCTCCAGTTCCTCCTCCAGGGCCTCATCCACTAGACCAACGTAGCCCGCCGCGTCCAACTGGTCGGTCACTTCCAGTTCTTCGTCAGCCGGGGTTTCGTAGGGGCTCCGGAAATCCAGAGCTTCCCCCTCTTCTGCCGGCACCAGGAGGTTATACTGATCATAGGCGACTAGCTGCTCGTTGCCGCCCCCCAGGTCGAGGAATTTCTTCAGATATTCTTTTTCCATGTATGGTATTCCTGTGGTTACCCACCGTCCGTTAAATATAAAAAGGTTAGTATATCCCTTTATTGATTCCAGTCAAGAAAAAAAGTTAACCTTTTTTCTCCCGGCGGCTTCAATAAGGAGTATATCGGTAATTTCTTCAATGAATTATAAGATAGTTACCCTAAATAGGTTGTCAAGTGGATTATCGGTCCTTCTCTGCACATAATTTTTTCCATATAACCATTTCTTGACCCGCCTTCTCTCTGGCGCTATGATGGCCCTACTCCCAATGACGAGGACCGCCGTGGCCCATCAAAACATCGACCAACTGCAAGAAGGCGCCCTGGTGCACCAGTTCTTTCTGCTGCGCCAGGTGGAGGACCGCACCGATAAAACCGGCAAACCCTACCTGTCCCTGGTGCTGGGCGATAAGAGCAGCACCATCGTGGCCCGGGTCTGGAACAAAACCCTGGTCAAATGCCCCGGTCCCTTCGCCCCGGGGGACTACGTGGGGGTCCAGGGCCAGGTGGACGCCTACAAGGGTGAGCTCCAGCTCACGGTGAATTACATTAATACGGTGCAAGCCCTGGAGGCCCTGGGTAAGGACCTCAAGGACTTCGACCCGGAACTCCTGCATCTGGCCACGCCCTTTGACCGCCAACAGCTCTGGCAGGACTTGCGGCAGTTGGCCGAGGCCCACATCCAGCCGCCCCTGTCACAGTTGGTGCTAAGATTGCTGGACCGCTATCAGGAACTGCTCCTGGTGTGCCCCGCGGCCCGCCTCTACCATCACCCCTACCTGGGCGGCCTGCTGGAACACACCTGGTTTGTGGCCCGCCATGCCCAGGCCTCCCTGGCCGTCTATCCCGACCTCAACCCGAGCCTGGCCCTGGCCGGCGCCCTTCTCCACGATTTGGGCAAAGTCAAAGAGATCGCCAACCCCACGGCCCCTGAGCTCACCGTCCCCGGCCAACTCCTGGGCCACATCGTCCTGGGCTGGGAGATGGTGCGGGAGGAAGCCCGGGCCATGGAATTTCCCGACGCCAATCTCCTCATTCAACTAGAACACATTATCCTGGCCCATCACGGCGCGCTGGAATTCGGTTCCCCCGTCCAGCCCAAGACCCGGGAAGCCCTGCTGGTCTATTGTCTCGACGACCTGGACGCCAAGCTCAAGATGATGTCCACCCACCTGCAAAGCCACTCGGGGGACAGCGACTTTACCAGTTATCACCGGGTCTTGCAGCGGGGCCTGTACAAAGGCGGGAAAACCGCTCCGGAGAAAAATTCAGAAAAATAGCCACAGGTTTTCATGGCCTGGATTGACAACTTTGTAGATCGTACCTAGTGTATTAATTAAAATCCAGGCAGGGTCGCGCGAGGCGGCATCTTCGACTGGGCCCAGCGAAAGTTAACCGGAGGGCATTATGTTCAAGAAGGTTTTGGTTCCTTTAGATGGCTCGGAAATTGCGGCGAAGGTTCTCCCCAAGGTGGTGGAAGCGGCCAAGCTCTGCAAGGCCAAGGTAACCCTTTTACACGTCTGTTACAGCGGCGTCGGCGCCTTCGTGGGCGAAGCATCCCCAGGCGTAATCAAGAAGGCAGAGGCCCAGGAGCAGAAATTCTGTTCCACCTTCCTGGCCAAGGCCGGCAAGGAACTTAAGGACCAGGGTCTGGACGCCGATTGGGCCTGTGTGGACGGCGTGCCGGCCCGGGAAATCGTGGCCTTCGCCCAGGACAAGGGCTATGACCTCATTGTCCTGGGAACCCACGGCGCCGGCGAAGTGGCCTGGTACATGGGCGGGGTCGCCGACCGGGTGGCCACCCACGCCACCGTGCCGGTCCTGCTATTTAAGACCTTGCAATTCAAGCCACCGATGCTGAAGGAAATCTATTCTCAAGTGCCAGGGGAAAATTTCCCCAAGTAAGTCAAGCGACTTTTTAAGTAAAATAATTCGGGACCACCGGGCTTCGGCCCGAGGGTCCCGTTTTTTTTTGGGGGGCCGCCGGTATGGGAAGGAAGCTGGAACGCCTACGGCCAGTCAACCTCTCCATCTATTTTGCTGGCAAAGTGAAATAAAATTCGCCCCTTCGCTGGACTTGCCCTCAGCCCAGACCCGCCCCCCCCGCCGGCAGACGCTGCGCCAGGGAGTGCCAATAGAGGAATGACGCCCCCTTACGGAAGTCTCTGGCCCCGGCACCAAAGCCGGACCTTCAAGTTAAAAAAAAGAGGGCGCGAGACCCTGACAAAAATCCCGGCCCTCCCCTCAAAGTCAGAACAAGATTGTTCTTACTAAAAAATCGCGTACTCTTCCAGTTCTGCTTCCCGGCCCATCTCCCTCAGGCGCTGGGCACAATCTTTACAGATATACTTGCTCTTGCCGCAGTCCCAGATAATGATCGGCTTGGTCTTGAATACGTCCAGGATCTTGCTGGGAACCCCCGTCCCCATCAGGTCGGCAGCCACTTCAATCACCCGCCAACCCACGATTTCCATGTGGATCGGGATGTCGGCGTAAACCGACAACCGTTCCACTTTGCTGATAGTTAGAGGCTCCCTGGCTTCTTTTTGACAGACGCCGCATTGAAAAGTGATTCCTTCCCCCCAGAAAATGTTGTAATAACCGTCTTTGGGCAGGTCCCGGCCTCTGAACCAACTAAGCGCCTGGTCCAGAGAAGGGGCGAAATGGAGCTTGGGAGGGTTTTCGTTCAACAGGTAAAATCGGCCGAACTGGAGATCCTTGGGTTTTGCCGCGGTTTGAAACAGTTCTTCGGCATACATTTCCTGGCCATGTTTTCTTACCCGGACCTGGTATCGGGTCAGGTCGGTACATAATTTATTTTCCACCACCTCAAACTGAGGTTTCTCGGCGCCCCCCCCTCCGAATATCTTACTAAACAGGCCCATCTTATACTCCTCCCGTCAGGCGCCGACATCCAAAAGCACATTAATAGTTGACGATAAACCAACCAGTTGTGCCCATGTGATTCTATCACTATACCCACCCGATTATATACCCAAAATTAGGCAACAGGCAATTTTTGTTATGGCCTAAGATTTTTGGCCACAGGGATAGGAGGATCTTACCGGGCAGGGGCGGACCCGATGTTGCCAGTTTCCAGAGATTCACAGGTTTGGGCGACCCGCGGGTCGCCCTCGAACCCCTCCCTTTGCTCTCTCTCGCCTAGCCCTCACGGGCCAGGTTAAGGGCCCCGCCCCCCACCACCAGGCGGCGCTGCCGGACCGAGAGGTCCACCCGGACCCAGATTTCCCCGGAGCCCACCTTGAGGGGCAGCCGTTCGGCCCCTGCCAGCAACAGCCGGCCGACGCCGGGTAACTCCAGGGTTTGGTCCTGCGCCAACAGATCATAATCGCCGGGGTTTTCAAAGGTCAGAGGCAGGATGCCGAAGTTGATGAGGTTGGCCAGATGGATGTGGGCAAAGCTCTTCACCAGCTTGACCCGCACCCCCAGATACCGGGGCGCCAGGGCGGCGTGCTCCCGGGATGAGCCCTGGCCGTAATTTTCACCGCCGATGATGGCCCCTTCGCCGCGGCCCTGGACCCGCCGCGGGAAACCGGGGTCCAGGCGGGTGAAGGCAAACTGGCTGATGGCCGGCAGGTTGCTGCGCAAAGGTAGGACCTGGCTGCCCGCGGGCAGGATGTCGTCAGTGGTGACGTTGTCCCCGGTTTTCAGCCAGACCTCGCCGCGCCAGGTATCGGGCAGGGGCGATAGTTGGGGAAAGGGCACGATGTTGGGGCCCCGCACCACCTCCACCGGGGTGCCGGCCGGAGGTGGGGCCACCAGGTCACGGCCGTCCGCCAGGTAATGACGGGGCGCGGCGACCCGGGGGGCCTCCCCCAGGCTGCGGGGATCCCGCAGTTCGCCGTAAATGGCCGCGGCCACCGCAGTTTCAGGGCTGGCCAGATAGACCTGGTCGTCCTTGGTGCCGCTGCGTCCGGGGAAGTTCCGGGGGAAGGTGCGCACAGACACGGCCTGGGTGGGCGGGGCCTGGCCCATGCCGATGCAGCCCCAGCAGCCCGGCGGCATCACCCGGGCGCCGGCCGTAAGCAAAGGTAGGAGCCCGCCGGCCAGGGCCAGGTTTTCCAAGACCTGGCGGGAGCCTGGATTGATCTCCAGACTCACCCGGGGGTGCACCCGGCGGCCTTTCAAGGCCTGGGCCACCACCATCAGGTCACGGAACGAGGAGTTGCCGCAGGAGCCGATGAGCACCTGCTCCACCGGGATGCCCTCCACCCGCTTGACCGGCACGACCTTATCGGGCGAGCTGGGCTGGGCGATGAGAGGCTCGAGGCCGGTCAGGTCTATTTCCTGGATTTCGGCATAGTTGGGCCGGCCCTGGGCCTGCCAGGGACGGAAATCCGCGGCGCGGCCTTGCAGGGCCATGAACCGGCGAGTCTGCCCGTCCGCCGGAAAGATCGAAGTGGTGGCCCCCAGTTCCGCTCCCATGTTGGTGATGGCGGCGCGCTCGGGCACACTGAGATATCTCAAGGCCGGGCCGAAAAACTCCAGGATCTTACCGCGGCCGCCCTTGACCGTCAAGCGCCGCAGCAGTTCCAGAATGACGTCCTTGGCCGACACCCAGGCCGGGAAGCGTCCGTTAAGGCGCACCCCCAGGATCTCGGGCATCACCAGGTAAAAGGGCTGCCCCGCCAGGGCCAGGGCCACGTCCAGCCCGCCGGCCCCGAAGGACAGCATGCCGGCCCCCCCGGCCGTGGGGGTGTGGCTGTCGGAACCCAACATGGTCTTGCCCGGCACGCTGAAACGCTCCAGATGCACTTGATGGGAGATGCCGTTGCCCGGCGGCGAGAAATAGAGGCCGTATTTGGCGGCGATGGTCCGCAAAAACCGGTGGTCGTCGGCGTTCCTGAAATCGGTCTGCAACAGATTGTGATCCACGTAACTCACCGCCACTTCGGGCCGGGCCCGGTCCACCCCCATGGCCTCAAACTCCAGATAGGCCAGGGTCCCGGTGGCATCCTGCGTCAGGGTATGATCGATCCTCAGCGCCACCTCGGCGCCAGGGGCCAACTCCCCGGAGACCAGATGCGCCGCCATGATTTGTTCCACGATGGTTTTGGCCATAACTTATTCCTTAAACTGGAAATTTTTTTCAGTAACCAGTAGCCAGTTGTCAGTTGTTTTTTCTGGCTACTGGCTACTGACTACTGACTACTGACTACTTCTTTCAGCCGCAAGACTTCCTGCCGCAGGCCCAACCCAATGGCGTCGTAGTCCGAAGCGTTGGGGTCGATCTCCAGGCCTCGCGCCTTAAGCTCCTGCCAGGAATGCTGCCCACCGAAGATCACCCGGATGGGACGCGGCCGGGGCAGGATCACTCCTGGAGGCCAGGCTTCATAGGAGCCCTGAATATACACTGGGACCAACGGCACCCCCAATTCCCTGGCCAGGATGGCCACTCCCTTCTTGAATCGGCCCACCTCGCCGGTGGGGCTCCGGGAGCCTTCGGGAAACACGGACAAGACCTGGCCATGCCTGAGGATATAGGACGACACCTGCAAGGCTGCCAACACATTCCCGGCCGAATCCACCGGAATAACCCGAATCAGCTTGAGGAGATGCCGCACCACCGGGGCGTCGAAATATGCCCTGTACCCTTGGGAAAACAGACGGTGGCGCAGGGGGCGAGGGACGGCATAGACCAGGAGGAAGCCATCCATAAAGCTGGTGTGATTGGGACAGAGAATGTATCCCTGGCCCGCTAACCGCTCCCGGCCGTACACCTTGAGGTCGAACCACCATTTAAACAACGGACCCATCACCGCCGCCAGTCCCTGGGTGAACAACCGGGCCGCGAACCCTCCTTCCAGGCCCAGATGCCGCAGCAGGGCCGGCGGCGGATCGGTCCTCAAAAGGTTGCCCCAGGCCGCCGTCTCTTCCTCAGGTTCCTTGGCTGCTTCAGGATGCTTCGCTTCGATAAAGCCGATAAGCTCTCGTACCGTGAAGATCCCGGTAAATTCCCGGTCTTTGATCTTGAGGTGGAAGCGGCGTTCCAGGGCGGCCAGCAGGTCCACCAGACCCAGGGAGTCCAGGCCCAGGTCCAATTCCAAATGGTCGTCCAGAGAGATGCGGGGGTCGCCAATCTGTCGGGCCAGGACACTCACCACGGTCTCGCCCGCCGGGGACAACCCTTCCTCCGTGGCCAGCCTTTTAGCGACGTACTGCCTGCCGGCCCGCTCCTGGTAGAGGCGCTGGGCTTCGTGAATCCTGACTTTGCCCAACCTGGTCTTGGGCAGCTCTTCGTTGATCACGACCAAATCCCGTACCCGCTTGTAGGGCTCCAGCCCCTGGGAGAGCATCTCCAGGTCCCACTTCACCTTGTCGTAAATGTCCTTTTCCCGATTTTTTCGGAAAAAGTCCAGGTCCGGCACCACCAGCGCGGCCAGCTTCTCGGCCCGGGCGTCGGCGGTCACAAAGATCTCTTTGACGGAAGGAGCCTGGAGGTAATACTGCGCCACTTCCTCGGCGGAGACCTTTTTGCCCGAGGCGAGGACGATGATCTCCTTGATCCGTCCCTTGAGGAAGAGATAGCCATCGCGGTCGAGTTGACCCAAATCGCCGGTGTGAAACCAGCCGTCTTTTATGACCTCCCGGGTGGCGGCCTCATTTTGAAAATAGCCGGCCATAACGTTGTCGCCCCGGACCAGCACCTCGCCGATGCCAGCCGTGTCGGGCTGGAGAAGGCGAACTTCCACCCCGGCCAGCGGCCGTCCCGCCGACCCGAGGCGCGGGGCCTCCGGCGGGTTGAAGGTGACCACCGGCGCGGTCTCGGTGAGGCCGTAGCCCTCCAGCACCGTAAATCCCAGCCGCGCCAGGTTCTGCGCCAGGTCCTCAGGCAATTTGGCCCCGCCGCTGACAAAGAAACGAAACTGCTCGCCCAAGGCCCGGTGGACTTTCCGCAGCAGGGGCCGGGCGGGATTTATCCCGAGAGATTGGGACACCCGCCAGGCAAAGTGGAGATAGGCCAGCAGCAGGGGGCGCAGCGGCCAGGGAATTAGCCGCAACTGTCCCTCCATCCCCTGATAGAAGTGCTGGAGGACCTGGGGGGTGAGCATCAGGATGGTGACCTGCTGC
>JAPLJC010000037.1 GCA_026388765.1 Deltaproteobacteria bacterium | reverse complement strand
TTGTAGGGGCGGCTCGCGAGCCGCCCCTACGCGGGTCGAAGTCACTGCCTGTCGGCCTTTATGAAGCGGTCTTCCCCTCCAGATATAGTTTCAGGGCCGCCGCGGCGTTGTGGGTCTCGTCCCGGGAACTATAAACCAGGGTGAGGTTGCCGTTTCGTCCTTTTTCCCGAAGCAGCCTGATGGCCTCGCCCTGGTCAGCCAACTCGGTCCAATAGCGCCGGCAAAACTCCTCCCACTTTAGGGGATCGTGGCCGAACCATTTGCGCAAGGCTGGGCTGGGAGCCACCTCCTTGAGCCAGAGATTTAGGGCCACCTCCGCTCTGCTCATCCCCCGGGGCCAGAGACGCTCCACCAGAACCCGAAAATCGTCATCAGCCGTGGCTGGCTGGTAGGATCTTTTAACCTTGATCATGGATCACCTCCCTGACCGTGGGGGGCGGACCTGGGATTCCGCCCCTGATGAGGCGCACACCTGGGTGGGCCCCTACCCCTCTTCCAATCGTCTCTTAATGTAGTCGGTCCATTCGCTGGCGGGGTTCAACTCCAGGTATCGCTGCCAGTGGCTCCTGGCCCCGGGCAAATCCCCGATCCCCTCCAGAACCATGGCCAGGTTGAAATGGGCGTCGGCGAAATCGGGGTCTCCTTGAATGGCTTTCTGGTAAAAGACGGCGGCGCTGGCCAATTCCCCCCGGCCCTCCAGGAGGCTGGCCAGGTTGTAATTCCCCTCCACGTGCTCGGGGTTAAGGCTCAAGGCCTTGAGGTAGCAGGTTGCCGCGGCCTTATCGGAGCCGGAGAGATAAAGGAGGTTTCCCAGGTTTACCATGGCATCCACGTGATCAGGCACCGCCGCCAGGATAGTCTCGTATTTCCCCTGGGCCTCATCCAGCCTGCCTTCCTCCTCATCCTCCAGGGCCAAAAAGAACAGCTCTTCATAGTTCTCCACCGCCAGAGGAACCGGCCGGTTTTCCGGTCCGCCGAAATCGAGGCACAGTTGCCCCTCGGGGGTGAACCTCACCCGGTTCTTGCCCAGGATGATCCGGTCCCGCTGGATGGAGAGGCGCACCTCCGCTAGCGGCTGTTTCAGTTCGGGCATTAGTTGCCGCAGTTTCTCGACGCATTTCCTGATCTGGCCCAGGGAGATGCCCTGGCGCCGCAGTTCCCGCACGGTGCGGAAGGCCACCAGGGCCTGAAAATCGAACCACAGGGCGCCCCGGGACTTTTCCTGGTGAGGAATCAGGCCTTGCCGATCCCAGTAGCGGACCCGGCCTTCGGAGATGCCCAGGAGCCTGGAGATTTCCCGCTGATCATAAAGTTTCTTCACGTCAGCAGCCTCTCGAAGGCCGGGGCCTTGACGGAGATGGTCACCAGGCTGCACTTCAGGTAACCTTTCCAGATGGCCTTCATGGACGCCTCCGGGGAGCTGCATAAGCGACCGCAGCCTTTAAATAATTTCAATATAGGCACGGTCCGGGCGATAGGCAAGGGAGGACGGGGACCGGGGACGGGAGCAGCCTCCGTCTCCGGTCTTCGGTCCCCGGTCCTAAAACGCCATTTCCGGGGCCCAGATCTCGCAGACCTTGCCCACCAGTTCATCCCCGGGTTTCAGGGTCTTTTTGCCCGGCTCCCAGCCGGCGGGGGTGGCTTCGCCCTTATTTTCCCGGACGTACTGGCAGGCCCGGATCTGGCGGATCATCTCCGCCACGTTGCGGCCCACCGCCGGGGCCAGCACCTCCATGGCCTGGAGGACGCCGTCGGGGTCGATGAGGAAGCGGCCCCGGATATCCACGCCGTTGTCCTCGTCATAAACCCCGTAGGCCTCGCCGATGCGCCCCCCGGGGTCCGAGAGCATGGGATAGGGCAGGCCCCCGGCGATCATCTTGGACAGTTCGCCCTCCTGCCAGACCTTGTGGGTAAAGGGGCTGTCGACGCTGATGGCCAGCATCTCGGCGCCCAGGGACTTGATCTCCTCATATTTGGCGGCAACTGCCGTCAGTTCCGTGGGTCAAACAAAGGTAAAGTCGCCGGGGTAGAAATAGAGCAAGACCCACTTGCCTTTATAATCCGCCAGCGCCACGCTTTTGATTTCCCCCTGGGCATAGGCCCTGGTTTGGAATTCAGGAGCCGGCTTGCCAACCCGTACGGTCATGGTGAACCCTCCTTTGCGGCGAAAATGGTTAAATCCACTTTCTCTTTTTGAAGTAGAGGACCATGCAACCGACCACCAGGGCCATGAAGGTCAACACGGCAAAGTAGCCATAATGCCACTCCAACTCCGGCATGTACTTGAAATTCATGCCGTAGACCCCCGCCAGGAAGGTGAGGGGCATGAAGATGGTGGCGATGATGGTGAGGACCTTCATGACCTCGTTCAAGCGGTTGCTGACGCTGGAAAGATAGATGTCCAGCAGGCCCGATACTATATCACGATAAGTCTCCACCGTGTCGATGGCAATGATGGTGTGGTCATAAACGTCTTTAAAATAGACGGCGGTGGCATCCTGAATCAAGGGCGACTCCCGGCGTTCCAGCCGGGCGACCACCTCCCGCAGGGGCCACAGGGAGCGGCGCAGGATGATCATGTGGTTCTTCAGGTGGTGCACCGTCTGCAGGGTGGCGGGCACCGGCCGGCGCACCACCTCATCCTCCATGAATTCCACCTGGTCGCCGAACTGTTCCAGGGTGACAAAATAATTATCCACGATGAGGTCCATGAGGCTATAGGCCAGGTAATCGGCTCCGGCCTTGCGGATGCGGCCCTTGGCCGTGATGATCCGGTCCCGGATGGGCTTGAAGAGGTCACCATTGCCCTCATGGAAGGACAGGACGTAGTTGGCTCCCAGAATCAGGCTGATCTGCTCCGCCACAATCTCGTCGACCCCCGGTTGGCTGCTGATCGTTTTGATAACGATATAGAGATAATCCTCGTAGTCCTCGATTTTGGGGCGCTGGTCGACGTTCAGGATGTCTTCCAGGACCAGGGGGTGGAGCTTGAAGCACTCCCCCAGCTTTTCCAGGTGGCCCACATCGGCAATGCCGCTGACGTCGATCCAGGTGACCCTGGATTTATTTGCCACAACCGGGCATTCGGCCCAGGAGGTGATTACTTGGGTCTGGACCTGCTGTTCGTCGTACTCGACGATGGTTATGCGAGTCTTGTCTTCGATTTTATCGCCGGTGTAAATCAGCGAGCCGGGCGGCAAGCCGGCCTTTTGGGATCTTTTCCTGAATGTCTTGGGCATAGGGGACCACTTTCGGCGATGAATTTTGCACAAAATAATACATAAGCAGGGCCAGGACAAGGGTTGTAGGGGCGGCTCGCGAGCCGCCCCTACCGTTCCGGAGCAGGTGGCGGGCGGGGACGCCCGCGCTACTTGTTCACTTGCGCTCCAGGGCCGCCAGGCGTTTTTTCAGCTCCTGGTCCCGCTGCCAGCGGGCCGTGACGTCCCGGAGGATGGCCGCGGCGCCCAGTATTTGGCCCTGCTCGTCACGAACCAGGGTGATGGTAAATTCCAATGAGAGTCGCCGGCCATCCTTGGTCAGGCCCGGCACCGCCAAGAGGTCTTTGGCATATTTGCTGACGCCTTCGGCCATGACCCGCTGGTAGCCCTCGTTGTGCCGGGCCCGCAGGTTCTCGGGGATGATCAGGTCCAAAGGTTGACCCAGGGCTGCGGCCGGCCCGTAGCCAAACATCTCGGCGGCCCCGCGGTTCCAGAGGCGGATAATCCCGGCCCGGTCGGCAAAGATGACGGCGTCCCGGCTATCGTCCACCAGCCGCCGGCACAGCCACTCGTGGGAAAAGTCGCTCATAATGCCGCAAAGATACCAATATCTTTATAATTATTCAGCAAAAATTCTCCAGCTGGCCGATGATATTTGATTTTTCCAGTTTCCCGACTTAACTTCTGCTAAAATCGGTCGAAGCTCGCGGCCCGACTGCTGGCAGCCGAGAGCTGACATCATAAAGAGGACCGCGCCATTTTTGAGACCATAGTCCTGGCCACCGACCTGTCGCCCGCCTGGAATGAGATTATCTCCTGCGGTAAGGAATTTCGTGCCCTCGGAGCCTCCCGGGTGATCCTGACCCATGTCCTGACCCCGGGCCGGTTCGCCGGGCCGGAGGCGGACGCCCAGGCCGAGGCCGAGCCCTATCTGAGAATGCAGGTGCGGCAACTGGAGGCCCAGGGGTTGGAAGTGGTCCTGGAAACCCCCACCGGTTTGCCGGGCCAGTCCCTGAACCGGGTGGCCCAAGAGCACGACGCCTCCCTCCTGGTCTTGGGCACCCATGGCAAGTCCCTGTGGCGGGAGGGGGTCCTGGGTTCCTTTTCCAGTGCGGCCCTGCATAAGGCCAGCTATCCCATCCTGCTGCTGCCGGTGCGGATTCCGGCCGACCGGGAGGCGCCCCACTGTCTCTGGCGCTGCCGGGAACTACTGCGCCATCTCTTGTTTCCCACCGATTTCTCCGAAATTGCCGCCGAGGCCCTGGTGATCCTGGAACTCCTGGCTCCCCGGGGCGTGGCCCGGGTCACCCTGCTGCACGCCCTGGAAATCCATATGAGCGAGATCTACGGGGACCACCTGCAAGTTGCGGCCGAAGCGCCGGAGTACAATTCCCTGGAGATCTTACAGGCCCGCCTGGAGGCCGCCGGGGTCCCCGAGGTCCAGAGCCGGGTGAGCCCGGGCCACCCCGTGGCGGTGATCCTGGCGGCCGTCAAGAGCCTGGATATTTCCCTGATCGTCATGGGCACCCAGGGCCGCGGCTTTATTGAGGAGCTCTTTCTGGGCAGCGTGGCCCACAACGTCTCCCGGGTCACACCCTGCCCCATCTTGCTGGTTCCCTGGATGAAAAGATGAGTTTCGAGTTTTGAGTTTTGAGAAAAAATCAGGCCGAAGCATTTATCTTCATTGGTCTGGGGAAGCCTTGATTTACTGGGAGCCAAACAGTAAGGGCGGGTTTAAAACCCGCCCCTGAAAAGACACCTTGCCGGCATCCGTCTCCGTTCAGAGATCAGATGAACCCGGCCTTAAACTCGAAACTAAAAACTAAAAACTCGAAACTACGGATGAATCGTCATCACCGGACAGAGGGCGCTGGTAGCCACCTTGTCGGCCACGCTGCCGAAGAGAACCCGCTCCAGGCCCTTGCGGCCGTGGGCGCCCATGACGATGAGATCGATGTTTTCCTTTTTAGCAAACTCCAGGATCTTTTCCGCCGGCGAGCCCATCAGGACATGAGACTCCAGCTTGGAGAAACCCTTGAAGTTCTCGGCCACCACGGCGGCCATCCGCTTTTTGGCCGCGGCCACGGCCTCTTCCTGGAAACTCTGGATATTGCCGTGGGGTACGTAAAAAGTGGAGTAGCTCGACAGGTCCGAGGTGACGAACACGACATAAAGGGTGGCGCCGAACTTCTCCACGAAGGTGGAGACCCAGGGCAGCAGGGTGTCGAAGTTCTCGGCAAAGTCAATGGGAAACAGGATTTTCTTAATTTGCTTCATCAGTTAGACTCCCTTTGGTCAATTTCCTTTGGGTTTCCTTTGTGATTGTGAAATATAGTGTAAACTAATAAATGACCCCGGTATTGTCAAGTCAAAAACCTGCCGTCGGGTGATAATGGGATCAAGGCAAGGCGAAAACCCCAGCCTCCACGGCAAGATAAAAATCCCTGCAAAAAACCCTTGCCAAACAGATTTTAGGTTATTATATTTCCCCAGCGTCCACCCTGTCGGGGGAGGACTGACTTCATCAGGAATTGGGGTGAGGGCCATCGGCGAAATGCGTTTCGGTCGGGATCATGTGTGGGTCCGAATGGATGACGATATTCAGGCCACCCTCGGTCTGACGGATTATCTCCAGGAGAAGTTGGGCGAGATCTACAGCATCCGGTTGCCCGAAGAAGGGGAGGATTTCATCAAAGATGAATCCTTTGCCGTCGTAGAGGCTAAAAACGGCCGCCGAGACCTGAAGGCGCCGATCTCCGGAGAGGTAATCGAAGTCAATGACGAAGCCGTGGAAGTGCCGGAGATCATCAATGAAGACCCCTTGTCGGAAGGTTGGCTGGTCAAGGTTGAGCTGACTTCCAGCCTTGAGTTTGACGAACTCTTAACCGAAGAGGAATACGCAGACTACTTGAGCGAAGAAGAAGACCTGGAAGAAGAGTAAGTATAGCAAGCTCTTGCAACTTCTGATACACTGATCTAACGTACTCCAAATAAGCTCACGATCCCGGCCTCAGTGTCGGGGGGGCTGAGACTTTCAGCAGGTTCATGCCAACTTCCAAGAAATTGCCAGCCAAGCCCAAATCGACGCTGTGGGGGTGGTTAACTTCTATCCGCCTCACCGTCTTTCTGCTCCTGATCCTGGCCGCGGTGGCGGTCATCGGTACGGTGCTGCCCCAGGACCAGCCCCCCGGGTATTATTTCAGCCGCTTTGGCGAAACCTGGGGGGCCATTTTCTCTCGGGGTGGCCTGGCCACCATCTACTACAGCGTCTGGTTCCTGGCCCCCATCAGCCTCCTGGCCCTGAATATCCTGGCCTGTCTCGTCCACGGCCTGCCCCAGGCCCTGCGCCGGTCTCTTCGGCCCCTCACCTTTGAGGCGGCCCTCAGTCTGCCGGAACGAGATAAACTTAAATGGCCCAAGGGCTCGGACCCCCGGGGATTGGTGGCCGGCATCTTGCGCCGGCAACTGGGCCGCACCCGGCACCAGGCCTTGCCCGACCAGGACGTCTATTTTCATGAAAAGGGGCGCTTCCGGCCCCTCGGGCCCTATCTGGTGCACATCGCCCTGCTGTGCATTCTCATCGGCGGCCTGATCGGCAAGTTCTGGGGGATCGAAGGAACTCTGCCCGTGGTGCAAGGAGAAACGGCCGAGGCCTTCCAGACCGGCCACAGCTTAACACCCCTAAATTTTGTTCCGCTCCGACCTCACCTTCCTCAAGGACGGCAAGGAAGAGATGAAGGCCGTCTGCCGGGTGAACGACCCGGTGAGCTTCGGCGGTCTCACCTTTTACCAGGCATCTTACGGCTCCCAGCCGAGCGGCCCGGTGCGCCTGCAGGTCAGCTATAAGGAGCGCCAGGAGACCATTGAGGCCTCGCCCCGCCAGATGGTGGAACTGCCCGGCGGCGAGGGCAGAATTATGATCAGCAAGGTTGAAGGCAACTTAGAGGGTCTCGGTCCGGCAGTCGAAGGAATCTTCATGACCGGCCGGGGCATGGGAGGCCACGATTTCTTTATGGTCTTCCAGGATCACCCCGAGATGAACAAGCCCGTCGGTCCCTATCGTCTGAGCCTGGAGTCAGCTCCCTTCCAGTTCTATTCCGTGTTCCAGGTGAAGCACGATCCCGGGGTCTGGTGGGTTTATGCCGGTTTTCTTCTGTTCCTCCCCGGATTTTACCTGGCCTTCTTCCGGCCCACGCAGCGTTGGGCCCTGGTCCTGCAACCAACCCCCAAGGGCGGCTGGCAGGGACGTCTTTTGGGGGCGAGCCCCCGAGCCCGGGAAGACTTCGATCTCCGACGGGCCCAACTGCTGGAGGAATTTAAGAAGGGTACGCCATCATGAGTCAAATTCTGGGCGTGGTGATGTTGATCTATTTAGGGGTAGCCATCGTCTTGGTCATGGCCGAGTTATGGTTTTCCCCGCGGCTGCAGCAGGTGGGGCGGGCGCTGCTCTGGGCCGGCCTGACCCTGGAGACCGGGACCCTCATTGGACGCTGGATTTCCTCCTACCAGCTGGCCGTAGGCCATACCCCGCCGGTGGTCTGGCTGGACAAGCTGAGCCTGGTAATCATGCAAGCGCCCTTATCCAACCGGTATGAATCCCTGGTCTTTTTCTCCTGGTGCCTGCCGGCCGTGGGTCTGATCGCCTTCCGCAAGAATTTGCAGGGCTGGTTGGGTGCGGTGGTCGCCATGCTGGCTTGTCTGCTCCTGGCTTACGCCTCCTTCGGGGCGAGCGCCGATATCCAGCCCTTGATGCCGGCCTTGAAGAGCAACTGGCTCCTGATCCACGTGATGACCGCTTTTCTGGGCTACGCCGCCTTTGCGGTGGCCTTCGGCGCCGCCCTCCTTTACCTGGTCAAGGATAAGCGTCCCCAGGCGCGGCTGCCGGCCCCGCCCCTTTTGGACCGCCTCATGTACCGGGCCATCATGCTGGGCTTTCTTTTGCTCACCTTCGGCATCCTGACGGGCGCGGTCTGGGCCGAAACCGCCTGGGGTAAGTACTGGAGTTGGGACCCCAAGGAGACCTGGTCCCTGATCACCTGGCTCATTTACGCCTCCATGCTCCACGCCCGCCTGCTGAAGGGCTGGCAGGGCCGGCGGATTGCCTGGTTGGCGCTTCTAGGGTTCCTGGCGGTGATCTTTACCTATCTCGGGGTCAACTACCTTCCCAGCCTGCACGCTTACCAGACCTGACCTGAAGAACCTGATCGGCGCCAAAAAAACAAGGGCGACCTGATGGGTCGCCCTTGTTAATTGGTGGCGCCAGCCCCTGCCATCCGGCAAGGGGCCAGTCCCAGAATTTTTTTTTTTAAAACACGGTTCTTATTTCGCCGGCACCTTGGAGGGTTCGCACAGCAGTTCCTCGGAGGTGGCCAAGCGGCCGCATTTGCTGCAGACATACTTGATGTCTTCCAGCTTGCCTTTGCAATAGTGCTTGGTGTGGGGCGCCTTCTCGCCGCAAAAAGCGCAGGTCATGGGGTCCATGTTGGCGTTACAGAGGTGGCCGGGTTCCTCAGCCAGGGCGCCGCAGGTCTTACACGTATAAACTTTCTTAGCCATATGTGCCTCCCGATGAGCAATGATTGTTTAGGCAAAAAATAAGTTGTAAAAAGGGCTTGTCAATGAGGGGGGCTGAAAGAATTATGGGGAATCGTAGGGGCGGCTCGCGAGCCGCCCCTACAGGTCGATCTCACTTTCCCAGCAAGGTCAGACTGGCCTCGCCAGCATCGAGGCGGGCCCAGGCCCCCAAGGGCAGGGTGTGGTTGTCCGGCTGGTGGCCCACCGGCAAGCCGGCCAGCACCGGCACCCCCAGGGGTTCCAGGGCGGACTTGAAGACCTCCAGCAGCCCCTCAGTGGTGCCACAGCCGGTAAAGGCCCCCAGGACCACCCCCTTGACCCCGGCCAGCACCCCGGCCAACAGCAGCTGATGGATCATGCGGTCCAGACGGTAGCGGGCCTCGTTATGATCTTCCAGGAACAGTAGATAACCTCCCAGACGAGGGGCAAAAGGGGTCCCCACCAGGTGACACAGGGTGGTGAGATTACCTCCCGCCAGCGGGCCTTCGGCCCGGCCGGGATGGAGGCTGGTGAGAGCTTCGAAGGCCACCGTCCGGGGCCCCGGGGCCGTTAGCCAGTCAAACAGGCTGTGCCGGGCTCCGTCCGTCAGTTCTGCCAGTTGAGCCACGGTGGGGCCGTGGAAGGTCACCAGACCCAGGGAATGGTGCAGGTGCCACAAGAGGTTGGTGAGATCGCTGAAACCCACCAGTCTTTTGGGTCTAGCCTTCAAAGACGCCAGATCCAGGTGGGGCAAGAGCTTCAGGGAGCCATAGCCACCCCGCACCGCCATGACGGCCTTGACTTCCGGGTCACACCAGATTTCTTCGAAACGCCGGGCCAGAAGCCGGTCGGTATCCTGCCCCAGGCCGCGGCTGGCAAAGACCTCCGGGCCGCACTGCACCCGAAAGCCCCAATCCTTCAAGACCTTAATGCCGCCCTCCCAGGCCTCCCGGGCTACGCAACTGGCCGGGGCCGCCAGGGCGATGGTCTCCCCGGGCTGGACCGGCGGGGGCCAGCGGTAGGCGTAGGGGGACGGAGCAGGCAGGAGAGAGTCCTCATCGCAGCCGAAGCAGCCGGTCCCCTCCCCTCCCCCACCTTTGTAGCTGGACTCCATAACTTTTTCTTACCATATTTTTCGGCAATCGGGCGAAAAACTGCCAGCCCTTTGGCGTATTCGCCCATTTCCGCCTCCGGTGCTGACCTGGGGTCCTTAAGCTCCATCGCCTTGAGGTGTCTGGTCCTGAGGACAGGCATGCCAATATTACTGAAAAAATATTAGATCCGGCGGGTAGTGTATCAGTTTGAAATTTGAGGGGGTTGATTTTTAAAGAGGTTATTGGCATAATCTGAGTATGCCTGAGCAACCACGCAAACCGAAACGCCCTCGTGATTTGGCTCTTTTAGCTAAAATGATAGTCGATATAGCCACTGAGGGCGAACCCGCCGAAGTTCCCTCCGAGAAGAACCCTCATGCTGTCGCCTTGGGTAAATTAGGTGGCAGGAAGGGCGGTCTCGCCAGAGCTAAAAAATTATCTGCCGAAGAACGGAAAGAAGCTGCCAGGAAGGCGGCTAATGCCAGGTGGGAGAAGAAGGCAACCTAACTATTTCGACAGAATCCTTTCTAACTTGTCTAACAATTCAAGGTGGTTGTCTGTTTGTAGGGGAGCACCTGAATAATAACTCTCTTCTGAAAATGGAACATTTAGTATTCTTTCGAAGATGAATGAAGCTGGTTTTGGTACAGTAGATTGTTCAGGCCAAAAATGTATTCCCCCAACCTCAAAATAAATCGTTCCTTCATCTGATACATTGTGTGTTAAGTATTTAGCAATCTCATTCAATGCAGGATTAAGTGATTGTAAAGATTTATTAGTCTTGACGTGAAGCCCACTAACGTAGCTTTTACGAGTTATAATATCTTTATAATGTGGTAATTTAAGTTCTGCTGAAAACCTTGTTAATATTTCTTCTAGGAAATCATCTGAATCTTTAGTAGAAGAACGTGTATCAGCAACTAATGCATCAGGGAAAATGGTCAAACTTACGACAACCGGGACTCCATCCTTATTTATAAATTCACCGCTTGCGTATGTTGTTCCCTTTGAATCATCCAAAGCCTCTTGTGCCGATGGAACCGTTACAAATTTATAAGATTCAACTAATAAAGGAGTAATAATTGGATATAAATTAACTCCTCTAGGATTAAAATCCTGCGTTCGACCAAACCAGAGTGACCTTGCAAGAGTAACAGATAGCAATTTCATTGGTTAGCCCTCATTAAATTATCTTCATAGGATAGCATATTTTTTTCTTCTTGATATGCATCCATCTTATTCTTAGTAGTTTTTTGTCCCGCATCTACAATATATAATTTACCCTTTTTCTTAGTTTCTGGAGATTCCTTGATAGTCTCTTGCGATTGTACTGCCATGGAAGCTCCAAGCACTAATCCCACTTGACAGGAAACGTTTACAACAGGAGGTTTGAAATAAGGGTCTTCATCAAAGCTTACTGCTTCTAACCTTTCGGGAGAAAGAGCAAGCTCCCATTTTACCAATTCGCTTATTGGCGCGAACCTAACTATCAAAGCGACATCAAAGGCGGATGCTAACTTCATCAATATTGACAATGTAAATTTATGTTTATAGTTAGGATTTTCGATAGCTGATATTCTTTCTTGTTTCATTCCAGTGAGTTGGGCTAATTTATTTTGAGTCCACCCTCTTTGTTTGCGTAATGCCCGAACTTGTAATGGTATTCCTATATTAATATGATCTGAAACATAGAAATCCCTGATTTCTCTATCTTGCAATTCCTTTGTTAATTCATCCCTACTTCTTATCGTATTCATCTATGTTACTCCTGTCCTTGCCGAATCAATTTAGCCATTCTTTTTGCAGTCGATTTGGCATCTTGGGGAACCCAAATTTTCCCCTTCTTCGTCGCTCCAACTATCAGAGTAAATTCGTCCCTTCCTGGTCCGTAGCATCCTAATGGTCTATATTGGATATTGTTAATAGTAATAATTATTTCGTAGATATCATCACAGTCTGTAAGCTTTTTAACATATGGGATATTCCTCCAACTCCGCTGGCCTGCCAAATAAACCAAAATTGTCCCAATTCTAAGCCGTTCTCTCTTAGGCAGTCCAGAAAGCCATTCGGCTATCAAATCAGTTCGTATAATCATATGTATAATATATTTATTATAATTTCAAGAGGGAATCTGTTGACTAAATATAACAAATTTATTATATTCCAAAAAAATGGCCTGCCGCCGAGGTTAGGGGCCAGAGCGACAAGCCATTTGGGGCCGTAGTTCATCGGACAGAACGGCGGACTACTAATCCGCTTGTAAGGGGTTCAAATCCCCTCGGCCCCACCTTGTTCTCAGGTTATTGAAACTTTTTTTGATTGTCAATCATTTTCTTCTTGACAATGCGCACACGAGTACGCATAATAGTCATTATGAACAGATTGAGCATACAAAAACGGGCGCAGATCATTGGTTGTCTAGTAGAGGGTAATTCCCTCAGGGCTACAGCCCGCATTACCGATACAGCTATCAACACGGTCGTTAAGCTCCTGGTAGATGTCGGCAAGGCTTGTGCCGAATATCAAAACCAAGCCTTGCGGAACCTCAAGTGTACCCGCCTTCAATGCGATGAAATCTGGTCATTCTGCTATTCCAAAGAGAAAAACGTACCCGCCGACAAAAAAGGTCAATTTGGCTACGGCGATGTTTGGACCTGGACGGCCATCTGTGCCGATTCTAAACTTGTCCCGGCTTGGCTGATAGGTGATAGGACCACAGAAACCGCCTCTGTCTTCATGGAGGACTTAGCTTCAAGATTTAGCCACAGGGTTCAGCTTACCACAGACGGCAACAGGGCTTATTTAGAGGCGATTGAGGGCGCTTTTGGGGCGGATATTGATTACGCTATGCTGGTTAAGATTTATGGAGAGAGTACGGAGCAAAAAGTTGAGAAGCGGTATAGCCCAGCCAAGTTTACCGGGAGTAGAAAAGAGGTCATAACTGGCAATCCTGATCGCAAATACATTTCCACCAGCTATGCCGAGCGCCAGAATTTAACCATGAGAATGTCCATGCGCCGGTTTACCAGACTGACTAATGGCTTTTCCAAAAAGGTTGATAATCTGGCTCACTCAGTATCTCTGTATTTCATGTATTACAATTTCGGGAGAATCCACAAGACCCTGAGAGTGACCCCGGCGATGGAAGCGGGAGTTTCAGATCATGTTTGGAGTTTGGAGGAAATCGCAGGGTTAGTTTAATTGAGAATTACGAAAAGCAGCAATACGTTTTTGCGTTTCATCAAACCATTCCTTGAATATTCTAATTCCCTTTATGTAATCATCGAAAGATTGCCTTGAAATTGCCAGCATAGAAAATATTAAATTTCGGTCATTGTATTTCTCTGCGGCAGGCAATATCGAAGATAATACGTTTCGAAATCCATTTATACTTCCCTGAAATGTTGGTATTGAATTATTTGGGATATTTGGAGTTTTTGACGGTATCATACGGGTTTGTAGAATAGGGCATAATTCATCGCTATATACTGCATGTTTTTTCAAAAAACCATTATAATGATAAAGATTTTGATATAAAGTATTGGCTAAATTGCCAACTTCATTCAATTGATCAATCAAAACAGCAAAATTAGGTAATTTTTGTGATCTACTCTCGTCATTCCATGTCGTCACAATCTCTTGCGCCTTTTGTATAATAATAAGACCATCATTATTAAGCATTTCGGATAAATCAGTAAGAGCGTTTGCAAGATCGCTTTTATTGCGTTCCGAGTAGAACTTTTTTGGTTTGGCTAACACAGGTGTAATTGATAAAACTGGAGTGGGCATAGGAAGTGCTGTGGTAGTTTTACCTATTTCTGTTACTTTTCTACTTTTTACCCTATCAATTATGAAAAAGAGTGTAGCTATCATTAAAAATATAGCTGGTCCATATCCCAATAAATATATTTTTAAGAAGGGCGAAAGCCAATTAGACACGGCTGAATTCTCCTTGGCGGCGGCGTTAATTGCCGTTAGAATAGCAGTCGTGCCTAAAGACCCGTAGGCGATCCAGCTCAAAGGAGTCCAATCTTTCACAAATTCCACGTTTCCATGAACAGGCTTTTTTGTCAAGATTGCTTCTATCAAAATTCATTTTCCTGACCCCTTTTCAAACTGATACACTACCATCCGGCGGGGTCGTTGATAAAAACGTGGAAATTTATGATATAATTTTTGTTCAGATAATTCGGCTACAAAGAGGAAACTTGCCGGGGTTAACCTCGGTGAGAGAGGTCCCCAAAACCGATTTTTGACCGCGGTGGCCCAAACTGCCGCATAATCTCGGATTATTCTGGTATAGATGACCGGCCCCTCAGTGGCTTTAGGGCAACTACCAGCCGTGGTCATTTCCCGAATGGCCCCTCTGACACAAATGTTGGGGCTGCTCTCTACAGCATGGAGGAGACGACATGAGGACCGGAAAGCGATTTGGGCAGGGGTTGGTTATCGGCCTCGCCATGTGCATCTGCCTGACGGGTTTGCTGGCGAACCCCGCTTATTCCCAGCCGGGGTACACCATCCTACACAGATTCACTGGTGGTCCATTCGATGGGAATGCACCCTACTACGGCGGCCCCGTCCTCTCGGGGTCCACCCTTTACGGGATGACCAACGATGGACCCCAGGGTGCCGGTCCTCCCCCCTACCATTATGCGGGCGCACTTTACAAGATCAACACGGACGGGACCGGATACCAGATCCTCCACGACTTCGGTGACACCAACACGGATGGGACTGATCCTCGCAGCGGCCTCGCCCTCTCCGGGTCCACCCTCTATGGGTTTACCGCTCATGGCGGCGGACCCTACGCTTACGCCACCGGGGGCTCGGTTTTCAAAATAAACACGGGCGGAGGCGGGTACGAGGTCCTGCACCGCTTTAGCGCGGATACTAACAATCAGGCTCATCCTTTCGGCACCCCTATCGTCTCGGGGTCCAAGCTCTACGGCATGACCAATAGCGGCGACTTAGGCACCAACGGCGAGATTTTCGCGCTGAACACGGACGGAGGCGAGTTCCAGGTCCTGCACGAATTCGGTAGCGTACCGAACGATGGGGCTCATCCTTATGGCGCCCTGACCCTCGTGGGGTCCAGGCTCTATGGCATGACCCGTTATGGAGGCTCTGGAGGAATCTCCTACGGCGGCTACGGCGTAATTTTCTCGCTAAACACGGGCGGCGGCGAGTACCAGGTCCTGCACAATTTCGCCGGGGGTCCAGGCGATGGGTCTTATCCGACCGGCTCCCTCACCCTCGTGGGGTCCAAGCTCTATGGGATGACCTCCGGTGGGGGTGACCCCGGCGGCGGCGTGCTTTTCTCGCTAAACCCGGACACAAACGAGTACCAGGTTCTTTTAGGCTTCAATAAGGCTGGTAGCCCATCTGCCCCTTACGGCTCCCTGACCCTCTCGGGGTCCAGGCTCTACGGCATGACCTCCACGGGAGGCACAGGCGGCTCCAGTGGCGTGATTTTCCAGGTAAACCCCGACGGGACCGGGTTTCACATCCTGCACGGCTTCTTCGGTTCTCAAGGCGATGGGGGTAGCCCTCTCGGTGACGTCACCCTCTCGGGGGGCAGGCTCTATGGCTGGACCTATGAAGGAGGCGGCCCCGGCGTCGGCGGCGTGTTTTTCTCCTATCAACTACCGCAGTCGGATGCCGCGATGATGCTATTACTCTCGGATTAGCGGCTTAAAACGATGGCGGGCACGGCTTCATCGTGCCCGTCACTGTTGCCCTAGCACTAAGCAAGATCAACTTTAATTGGTTTTGCTTGGCAGCTAATTCCGCATTACTGCCTTGGCAAAATTTTTGTTATAATAACAGAATCCTAACGGGTTGATATGATTGCCGCTGCCTTTCAAAATCTGCGCCAGCGTCTCTGGACGCCTTCAGTGCTGGCGCCCCTGGCCCTGGCGCTGATCTGCGCCCTGGGCCTAATCTTCCGCCTCAGCGACCTGGCGGCCCGGGACCTGTGGACCGACGAGGCCTGGGTGGCCCTGGCGGCCTTGAAAGCCTCCCCCGGCGCGGCCCTGACCGCGGGGCAATCAACCCCACCCTTTTATCTCCTCACCGTCTGGGCCGCGGCCAAGATTTTAGGCGGCCAGGAATGGGTCCTCCGGTCCCTGTCTTTCGCCTTCGGAGTCGGCACCCTGGTGGTCAGCTGGCTTCTGGCCCGCACTCTGACCTCACGGCGCGTCTCCCTCCTGGCCCTGGCCGTGGTGGCCTGCTCCCCGATAATGGTCTATTACTCCAAGGAATTGAAGCAGTATAGCGGGGACGCCTTTTTTGCGGTCCTGGCGTTTTACCTGGTGGAACGCTTGCGGGCCAGCGACGGCCGCCGCGGCTGGACGGCCCTGGCCCTGACCGGCCTCATCGGGTTGGGCTTTTCCCATACCCTGGTCTTCTGCCTGCCCGCGGCGGGGCTCATCCTGTGGCTCAGCCTGCCCGCGGCCCGGGGCCGCCTGGCCCTCCTGGGCGGCTTCTGGCTCCTGGCCTTCGGGGCTTATTACTTCCTGTTTTTCCGCCACACTATGGACCCGGAGTTGGTCGCCTATTGGGGCCAGGACTATCCGGATTTCTCGGGCCTGGGACCGTTTTTTATCTGGCTGGGGGGCGCTCTATACCGTTATTTCTGGTATTTCTTTGGCGAGTGGGGGCCGTTCTGGGGTCCGCCCTTTTTGCTGGCCGGAGCTTACGCCCTGTGGCGTAGCGCCCAGGCCCGGGCCCTGGTCTATTGGGGGCTCCCCATCCTCCTGGCCTTTGGCGCCGCGGCGCTGCACCGCTACCCTTTTATGGCGCATTACGGCGGCAACCGTCTGATGCTCTTCAGCGCCCCCATGTTCTACCTGATGGTGACTGCCGGGGCCTACCTGATTTTTTCCTGGCTATGGCAGCAGCGTTACCGGTGGGTGGCGGCTGTGTTGGCCGGGGCCCTTCTCATCTCTCTGAACCCCTTGGCCCTGCCCGGAGAAAACCTCCGCTCCATCATGAACCGGGAGGAGATCAGTCCCCTGATCGCCCGCCTGGAACAGGAACTGCAGCCCCGGGATTGGGTCTATGTCTACTACTTCGCCCAATGGCCCTTTGAATATTATTACCGCGGGCCAGAGAAGCGCCTCTGTATCGGCAAATCCTGCGTGGAGACGGGGCTGCAGCCGAATGAAAGCGGAGCCGCGCCGGAGCGCCTCTGGCTCATCGCCTCCCATATTCCGCCCGTGGAGGACATGCGGGAGTTTGCCGGCAAACTGCTGGGCCCCGCCTGGCAGGAGACCGCCTGTTACCAGGCCGAGGGGGCGGTGCTCTTTTGCTTCCAGGGGTCCGGGGCCTCCGTGGCCGCTAATCGCCGCACACATTCCCCATGACGTCCTGGAGCAGCGGCTTGAGCTCCATCAGGCGAAAAGGCTTGCAGATAATCCCCTGAGCTCCACTTTCTCGCAGGCGGGTCGCTTCCCGGATAGAAAGAAATCCAGAAGCCATCAAGACCCGCACCCCGGCATCCAGGCCTTTGAGTTTCTGTAAAAGTAGGTGGCCACTCATCCCGGGCAGATGGTAGTCGAGGATCACCAGGTCCACCTTCCCCAGCCTATGGAAGACCTCGAGGGCCTGGGGCCCGTCGGCCGCGGTGGCCACCCGAAATCCCAGATGCTCCAACAATTCCCGGCCCAATCGGCGGATCTGGGAATCATCATCCACTAAAAGAATGGTTTGCGGCAGTAATTTCTGCGCCAAGGCTCACCTCCGGATTCGAGGATCAGGAAGGAATGGTGGTAATCCTTTTCCTTATCGGCACCTTCGGCAATTTTATTAAATAGTTTTGTACTTTTCAGGTTATCAAGCCCGCCTTTTGTCTCCTGAGCGCCCCGCAAAATCCAGCTACTTAAAAATAATAGGTCATTCGGTTCAAGGAAATTGACCTGTTAAAAGTAATTTGAGGGTTGGCAGCGGCTTGCAAATGACTTGCAAATGAGCCGGTCAATTTTAAAAAAGATAATAAATTTTCTTTACAAATAGGCTTTTAATGTCTAATGTTAAATTGGTGATATGTAAAAATTTAATCGTAAATTCCCATTGTTACTTTGTGATGTCTTTTAGGTGCATGTAAGCGCGGCAAAAGGAGATTGTCATGTTGCAACACAGCCGGACATATGGCAGTTGGGTGCTTCTCCCCCTACTCGTGGCGTGTCTGTTCCTGACGGCCGGTAGCGCCGAAGGACGAAATCCCGATCTCTCTTACTGGACCCTAAATCTTTCCGAAAGCGCCGCGCCCACTGAACTGGGAGAAGCGGACTTTAACCAGGAAATCGCGGTGGTGGGCTCCACCGTCCATGTCATGTGGTTCACCCATGATAAAGACGTCTGGGCCCGCTATAAAATCTTCTACCGGCGTTCCACCGACAACGGCCAGACCTGGGAAGCCAAACAACTGTTGTTCACCAATGATGACCTGGTAACCGACGTTACCTACAAACGGATGGTGGTGACGGGCAACACCGTCCATATCGCGTTGGATTACTATGGCGGCGAAGGCGGCAGCTGGTATGGGGTGCTGGGTTACTTGCGCTCCACCAACAACGGCGCCTCATTTGAAGCGATCAGGAACCTCTTTACCGCCTCCATTGCCTGGCATGTCTATGACGTCCGGGTGGCCGCCAGCAACGGGAAGGTCACCATCGGCTTTCGCAACCAAGCCAACGGGGTCGCGGACAATCAATATTACATCCTGAATAGCGATGACGGCGGAGACACCTTCACCCAGCGCACCGCGTACAGCACCACCACCGGCAGCGGCTGGTTGGTGTCCGATCTGCAGCGGGTGGGCGATAATATCTATGTCCTCTACACCGACTCTTACTTTTTTTACGGCTTGCAGTATAGCAACCTCTATCTTGCCGCCTCCGCTAATGCCGGGGTCAACTTTACCTCCACCCTGATCTCGGTGCCGTCCAGTAACGGCAATCACAAGACCGGCACCCTGCAAGACAACCACTATGTGCCCAAGATCGCCGGGGTGGGCAACAACGTCTCGGTCATCTGGTCCGGCCTGGACGCCAACGACGTGCTCTCGGTCTTTTATCGACAGTCCACCAACAGCGGCAGCGCCTTCGGTAACGCCCAAAACCTCTCCAACGGCGTAATTCCCGCGGGAAAGGCTATAGAGCAGGGCCAGGAAACCCTGGCGGCCCAGGGGAGTTACGTTTACAGCCTCTTCCTGTCCACCGCCAGTAATGTCTATTTCCGGCGCTCTCTGGACAGCGGGGCCGGCTTCCAGGGCTTGCAGGAATTAACCGCCGCCGCCAGCACCCCTTACATCGCCGGGGGCTGGTGGCCGGTGATGGCCACCGACCCCACCGACGCCAGCGGGGCCACGGTGCACGTCCTCTGGGATTGGCCCGCTTACTGTTGTTCCCGGAACGGCGGCGCCACCTTCACCAAACCGGACCTGGTCACCCCGTACTTTTCCTATGGCGGCAGCCTGACCAGTGGCGCCAATCGGCCTTACATGACTATCGGGCCTGATGGCAAGGTGCACCTGGTGGTGGAAGCCCGCTACAATGCCAATTCTTTTGGCGGTTACGGGGATTTTGACATCTTCTACCGCGGCTTCGGTCCAGCGCCGGGCCCGTCCGGCGCCAACAACGGCTTGCACCTGTTCTCCAATAGAGACGACGCCCGCTATGACAACATGCAGGTCCCGGCCAGCAGCTATCTGAATTTTACTACGCAGATGACCGGCGAGGTCTGGGTCCGGCCCTCCCCCGGCGGCAATACCACCGGCACCACCAGTGGGATACAGCCCATCTTCCACAAGCTGGAGGCCAGCTACCATTTCGCATACGCCCTGGAGACCTGGGGCACATACGGAGGCGGTCAGCGCAAGGCGGCGGCGGAGCTCACCACCACCAACGGGATTTTCTGGTTGAACTCCAGCACCCTGGTCCCGGATAATACCTGGAGCCATCTGGCCTTCACCTATGACGCCGCCGGGGGCGCCAACAACTTCAAGCTCTATCTGAACGGCCAGCTCATTGCCACCACCACCGCCACTGGCAACCTGGCCACCGGCGACGGCCTCTTCTTCACCGGGTATTACGGTATCTGGGACGTGGCGGAGTTGCAGTTGTGGAACCGGGTGTTAAGCCAAGGCGAGTTGGCCGCCAACATGTACCGGGCCAGGACCGGCAGCGAAGCGGGGCTTAATGCCTATTACACCTTCAAAAACACCACCAGGGACATCACCGGCCACGGTAACGACGGCATCTTGATGTACATGGAGCAGTATATGCAGCAAAATGTCCTCAGAAGCAACAATGAGGGGGCCCTAAGCTTGCTCCTCTTGATGGATTGATGCCGAGGAGGGGTCCAAACCGGCGAGGGTTCGCTGGCCGGGACCGTCAAAATAACAGGGAGGGGGCTTTCCCCCTCCCCGGACTTTCGCAGTAGGGGCGAACCTGGGCCCCTGGCCCCTAAAACTCGGCCACCCGGAGGCGCAAATCCCGCACTTTCCCCGGCCCCAAGGCCCGCTCCAATTCCGCCAGGATCCGGGGCTTGAGAAACTGCAATTCCCCCCCCCAAATGCTGTCGCTCACCTCCACCCAGAGCTCCTGGCGCTTCAGGTCCACCAGGCGGGCGTGTTCCCGCATGGCGGCGGGCACCGTCCCCTCCCACACCCGGCGGATACGCTGGCGCAATTCCAGGGCCTCCCGGTCTCCCGGGTTGAGCAGGTCTTGTAACACGTCTTTGACGGCCACCGGCCGGGGTAATGAAGGGCGTTTTGCCATTTTCGAACCGCTGAGCACTAGTAGTTTGTAGAGATTGCGAACTAATTTCTCAAGGGTGAAAAGGGGAAGAGGGGAAACGGGGAAAAGGAGAAGATGCCTCTCTTTCTTATTGAGCTTTTCCCTTTTCCCCTTTTAACCTTTTCCCCTTTTACCCCAAGCTTTTAAGCGCCTTTTTAAAGCCGGGGGCGGCGCGTTCGATCACCGCCTCCGGGACGCAAAAGGCCAGGCGGAAATGGCCTGCACGGCCGAAACCCCGGCCCGGCACTGCCAGGATGTTCTCCTCTTTGAGAAGGGCCACGAAGGCCAGGTCGTCGCCCCCCGGCGCCTTGGGGAAGAGATAAAAGGCGCCTTGGGGCCGGAAAAACTCATAACCGGCTGCCGAGAGAACCTGACAAAAAAGGTCCCGGCGCCGGGCGTAGGGGGCGATATCGACGCTGACCTCGGTCAACCCGGCCACCACCCGCTGCATCAAGGCCGGGGCGTTGACGAAACCCAGGATGCGGTTGGCCAGGACCAGGCCGCCCGCCACCTCCCGGCGGCCGGCGGCCCGGGGGCTCACCGCGGCATAGCCCAGACGCTCCCCGGGAATGGAGAGGTCCTTGGAAAACGAGGTCGCCAGCAAGGTGTCCGGGTAGGCCGCGAAGATGCTGGGGACCTCAAAATTGTCATAGACGATGCGGCGGTAGGGCTCATCCGCCACCAGGTAGACCGGCCGGCCGTGGCGGGCCGAGTGCTCCGCCAGCAGCCGCCCCAGCGCCATCAGGATCTCGGCCGCATAGACCTGGCCGGTGGGATTGTTGGGCGAATTAATGATCACCGCCCGGGTCTTGGGGCCAAGAGCCGCGGCCAATTTGTTCAGGTCGATCTGAAAATTTTCGTCGGTCTCGGCCACCTTCGCCACGCCGCCGTGGTTGTCCACATAGGTCAGGTATTCCACGAAATAAGGGGCCAGCACCACCACTTCGTCGCCCGGGTCCAGGATGGCTTTGAAGATAATATTGAGGGCCCCGGCGGCGCCGACGGTGAGGACCAGGTCGTCGGCCGTGAAGGGTAGTTGATGGACCCGGGCCAGGTGCTCCGCCAGGGCCTGGCGGGGCTCCGGCAAGCCGGCGTTGGCCATGTAGCCGTGCAGGCCGGGGCGGGAGTCCCGGGCCGCGGCCAGTAGCGCTGCTTTAAATTGAGGCGGCGGCTCCAGATCGGGATTGCCCAGGGTGAAATCAAAGACCTTATCCGCCCCCAACTTCGCCTTCAGTGCCCGGCCCTCTTCGAACATCCGCCGGATCCAGGAGGACCCCTCCATGGCCGCTTTGATGCGAGACGAAACGCTCATAGCATAAGTGCCTGTTTTCTGTTTTCTGTTCTTCCGCCCATCCGGGGAAGAATTATTGGGGACATTATATGCTGCAAGGCCCGCATAATGCCAATCCAAAAACCATAATTGGCCAGCCCTGACGGGGTTCTCCGCAATAACCATGGCAATAGGAAAGTTATTTTTTCCAAGTGATTGACCTTATTCCCCCTAATTTCAGCCACCTGACTGCTTGCTGGCCGCCCGCGGCCGGAGCCGGTGGCTCCCGTCTGCAAGCGCGGGCACTGCCGCTTCGAGCAAGTCATAAAAAGATTAATGTCAACCAGGGTTATGCCGATAAGTAGATTGAGTTCAGGAACCATCGAAAAGGCAAACTCCCCCGAAAGGGGAGGACGCAAAACCTCCAGTCTAAAACCTTCAGGTCATGGCAGCGGGGTTGCCGAAATGGTTTTGGCAGTAAGTTTCCTCCTGCTGCCGGCCAATCCCTTCTATGGGTTTGATGGGTTCCTTGCCAAAACTAAAGAAGGAGGTGGCCATCAAACTTTTCAATTTAAGAAATTTTCGAGGTGGGCTGGATGAAGGATGTCGTGAGTAATCTGATGGACTTGAACCCATCTTATGATGGAGGGAGACATAAAATGAACACCTTGATCAGCAAAATTAAGGCTTTTGTCAATGAAGAGGACGGCGCCAGCGCGGTGGAATATGGCCTGCTCGTCGCGGGCATCGCGGTGGCGGTCATGACTGCCGTCTATGCCATCGGCACCACCCTGAGTACCAAGTTTGGCGAAGTTAACACCGCGTTAAACGCCGGCAGCTAATCTGGGAGACCAGGTAGGGGAGGACCAGGGATGAGGTCAACACTCAGTTATCCCAGTTCTCCCCTTCGCCTTATCCCAGGATGAAATACATCTGCTGACTCTGCC
>JAPLJC010000250.1 GCA_026388765.1 Deltaproteobacteria bacterium | reverse complement strand
GAGGACCGGGGGACGCGAGTCCCCCGCCCTCCCCTCAAACTCCCCTCCCAGCCCCCTTTATTGGGGTTGGGGGTGGGTTTCAGGGAGGGGGTAGGGGCCCTCGGCCCCTAGCCCCCTCCCTGAAAAAATGATATCAGCCATGAAAATCGCCCTCTTGCGACAGCGGGTCGGAGGCCCGGGCGGGGCCGAGACCACCTTGCAGCACCTGGCCCGGGGCCTGGCCGCGGCCGGCCAGGTGGTGACGGTTTACGGCAGCCAGGCCGCAGACGCGGCCCGCCAGGTCCTGGGGCCGGGGATCGCCTATGTGCCGGTGCCGGTCTGGGGCGGCAAGACCGCCCGCCTCCTCACCTTTGCCCTCAACACCCGCCGGCTGCTGCGGCTGGCCGGTCCCTGCGTAGTTTTCAGCCTGGAACGCACCCTGTCCCCCCAGGTTTACCGGGCCGGCGACGGCTGCCACCGCCAATGGCTCAGACTGCGGACTCCCTATCTCTCCCCGGCGGCCCGGGTGGTCCAGGGCCTCAGCCTGTTTCACCGGGTGCTCCTGGCCCTGGAGCGGCGTCTCTTTAGCGACCCCCACCTCCACCGGGTCATCGCCAATTCCCGCCAGGTGAAAGCCGAGATCATCCGGCATTACCAGGTGGACCCGGCCCGCCTGGTGGTGATTTACAATGGTCTGGACCGGCAAAAATTCCGGCCGCTGGCAGAGCCGGAGCGCACCGCCCTGAAGGCCCGGCTGGGCGCAGCCGCCGTCCCGATCATTTTATTCGCCGGCTCAGGCTTCAGGCGCAAGGGTTTGACCTACCTGCTTGACGCCTTCAGCAGTATCAAGAACCAGGAAAGCGTTCTCTGGGTGGTGGGCCAAGGGCGCCTGGCTCCCTATCAGCGGCAGGCCCGGCGCCTGGGGCTGGAGGGACGGATCAAATTCTGGGGGCCTCAGGCCGACCTGGCGCCCTTCTACCAGGCGGCCACGGTGCTGGCCCTGCCCACCATCTACGATCCCTGCAGCAACGTGGTCCTGGAGGCCCTGAGCTGCGGCGTCCCGGTGATCACCACCGCCGCCAACGGCGCCGCCGAGTTCCTCGCCCCCGGGACTAACGGCGCGATCCTGGCGCGACCGGATGACCTGAGCGGCCTCACCCACGCCCTGGATGAATATCTGGCCCGGGGCGAGGCCCCGGAGGTGCGCCGGGCCGCCGTGGCCGCCGTGGCCCACCTGAGTTGGGAGGCCACCGTGGCCCAAACTCTAAAGGTGCTGGAGGAAGCCGCAGCCGTAGGGGCGGGGTCTCCCCGCCCTTGATTGATCACCCTAATTTTTGGGCGGGGAGACCCCGCCCCTACGACAAAAACGGCAGACAACTCGGAGGAAAATTTGCTGGCCCTCTATTTTGACGGCACCCCGGAACTGAAAGAACTGCCCACTCCCAAACCCGGCGCCGGCGAGGTCCTGGTCCGGGTGTCGCTGGCCGGGGTCTGCGGCACCGACCTGCAAATCCTCAAAGGCTACCACGGCTTCCGCGGCATCATGGGCCACGAGTTCGTGGGGGTGGTGGCCGGCCCCTACGACTCCCCCTGGCTGGGCCAGCGGGTGGTGGGGGAGATCAACCTCGGCTGCGGGGCTTGCGACCTCTGCCGGCAGGGGCTCTCCCGCCATTGCCGGGCCCGTCGGGTTTTGGGGATCAAGGACCATGACGGGGCCTTCGCCCAGTACCTCACCCTGCCCGCGGCCAACCTCCACCTGGCGCCTCCGGAAGTCCCGGATGAGGCCGCAGTCTTTACCGAACCACTGGCCGCGGCCCTGCGGGTCGCGGAGACCGTCCAAATTTCCCCGGAGCACCGCATTCTGGTGGTGGGAGACGGCCCCCTGGGCCTGCAGATCTCCTGGGTCCTGGCCCTGAACGGGGCTCAGATCAGCCTCGCCGGGCACCATCCGGAACATCTTGTCTTAGCCCGGCCCTATGGGGTGGCGGCCTATCTGGAACCGGATCTGCCCGCCGGGGATTATCACGTCGTGGTGGAGGCCAGCGGTTCTCCCGGCGGCTTGGAACTGGCCCTGAGCCGGGTCCGGCCCCAAGGGACGGTGGTCCTGAAAAGCACCTATGCCGGCCGCTTCCCCCTGGACCCGGCCGCGGTGGTGGTGCCGGAGGTGCGCCTGGTGGGCAGCCGCTGCGGCCCCTTTCCCGGAGCCCTGCGCCTGTTGCGCCAGGGCTGGGTGGACCCCCGGCCCCTCATCGCCCGCACCTTCCCTCTGGCCCAGGGAACCGCAGCCCTGGACTGGGCCCGGCGCCCCGGGGTGCTGAAGGTCTTGTTGGATTGCCGCTGAGCCCGGCGCCTCTGTCGGGACGGCCCGCCAGCCGCCCCGACAAAACCATCAATCATTCTTCACGGCCAACCCCCCTTCCTGGACTTCTGAGAAAAATGATACATTTAATAAAATGAGGCCAGCCCCTCTCTAACCTTATGAGAGTCCGGCATGGCAGCCCTGATTTAATTTCCGGAAACGAAGTCGCGGCTTTGAACGGAATTTTTTTCGAATCCGCCATTCCCCTGGAAATTTGCTAGGCGTTTTTACTGAAAACTGACCACTGACCACTGTTTTTGGAGACCAACATGCGCACGCGTTTGCCCTTGATATTCCTCTCCCTGGGGCTGGCCCTGGCCGTCGCCACGGGAATTTGGCAGCCCGCCCACACCCCCGCTTACGCCTCCTCGGCGACGGGGTTGCAGGCCGATTTCATCCGGGTAGCCCAGCAGGTGATGCCCGCGGTGGTGAGCCTGAAGGCCGTCCGGGTAGTCACCACGGCCCCCCGGGGAGGGTCGGAGGATTTCTGGCGGGGCACCCCCTTTGAAGGCACCTTCCGGCAGCAGGGCCAACCGGTCCAGCGCCGTCAGGTAGGGCAGGGCTCCGGGGTCATCGTCGACCCCCGGGGCTATATCCTGACCAACAACCACGTGGTGGCCGGGTCCCAGGAGATTCTGGTGCACCTTTATGACGGCCGGGAAGTGCGGGGCCGGGTGGTCGGCACCGACCCCCGCTTTGACGTGGCCCTGGTCCAAATCCAGGCTCAAGGCCTGAAAGCCGCATCCCTGGGGGACTCCAGCCGGCTGCAGGTGGGTCAGGTGGCCATCGCCATCGGCAGCCCCTACGGGCTGGAGCAGACCATGACCTCGGGGATCATCAGCGCCACCGGCCGTAAGGGCCTGGGCAAAGGCAATTATGGCGACTTCATCCAGACGGATGCCTCCATCAACCCCGGCAACAGCGGCGGCCCCTTGCTGGACATCGACGGCCGGGTAATCGGCATCAATTCCATGATTGCCGCCCAGGCCCATGGGATCGGCTTTGCCATCCCCATCAATACGGCCCGGCAAATCATCGCCAAATGGATGAAATAAACGGCCAGGGGCTGGAAACACAGGAAAAACTACGGATTCATTTCGCCCGGGTCCAGGAGATCATCCAGGCTGAAGAAATGTGGGACCGGGTGCCGGAGCGGGCCCGGGACTTTTCCCCGGCAAACCTGGAGGGCCTGGTGAAATTCGCCTATTTCGGCGGCTTCATCACCATGGCCGGAGTGCGTAAATTCCTGCTGGTGGATAAAAAGGAGATTAACCGGCTCCGGGCCAGATGGTACGAGGAGGTCCGGGAGCAGGGCTGCTGGCTCTGTTAAAAGACGGTTTTCAGTTTTTAGTTTTTAGTTTTCAGTAGGGCGGACAAGGGGTTCGCCCTTATCTTTTGGTGGCATCGGCGTCTCGCCGGTGCTGATGAGGGCGACCCAGCGGGAAAATGCATTATTTCGAAATATTGCATCTTGGTACTTCTCAAAAAAATTCATTTGAGCATATAATAAATCGTCTTCCCAGCAATCAAACCAGAGGAGAGGACCATGCGCCAATATGTCATCCATCCCATGGTGGTCGGGATCAACGAAACGGACCAGGGCATCATGACTTACCTGAAAGGCTACGGCAAGAGGATCTATCTGCCCATCTACGTCTTTTACCTGGAAGGCGGTCCGGAGAAGATCCTGGTGGACACCGGTCTCGAGCAGTTCATGGTGCCGCCGGGCGTCGAGGAGCAGTGCGGCTTCAAGGTCCAGGAATTCGAAGACGCCCTGGACGGCTTTGGTCTCAAGCCCGAGGACATCGACATCATTATCCACACCCACCTGCACAACGACCACTGCGAAAACGACTACAAGTGCACCAACGCCAAAGTCTACGTCCAGAAAAAGGAGTATGAGTTCTTTCAGAACCCCCACCCCATCGACCACCGCTACTTCCCGGACCTCTTGGATGACGTGGAGGTGGTCCAGGTGGACGGCGACGCCGACATCGTCGAGGGCATCCAGGTGCTCCTCACCCCGGGGCACACCGTGGGGGGCCAGTCCGTGGTGGTGAACACCCGCCAGGGCAAGGCGGTGATCACCGGGTTTTGCTGCAACGAGCAGAACTTCCCCGCCAAGGGCCCGGTGGTGCCCTCCGGGGTGCATATCAATGTGATCGACGCCTACGAGAGCGCCAAAAAGGTGCGGGAGCTGGCAGACATCATCATCCCTTTGCACGACCTGGCGGTGGGGAGGCAGCGCAACATCCCGGCCTGAGGAGGAGGACTAATATGTCCCTACTATCACGACCGCTGAAGTTACTGCTGGCATTGGCCTTGCTTACGGCCTTGCTGGCCCCGGCCTGGTCCCAGCCGGTCCCGCCGCCGCCGCCCCCGGGGGTGGCCCTGCCGCCGCCGGTGCCGCCGGGGGTCACCCCGGCCTGGACCGTGGTGCCCACTTCCCCGAAGGTATTTTATGCGCCAAATGTCCCCGGGGACCTTTTCCTCTTTAACAAAAGGCATTATTATTATTACGGTGGCGCCTGGTACCAGAGCAAACACCTGCTGGGGCCCTGGCACCCGGTGCGCAAACCGCACCCGGCCCTTTACCGGGTGAACCGCACCTATTTCAAAACTCCGCCGCCCTGGTGATCACTTCGGTTGCTCCCGGGGTTGGCAAGACAGGGTGAGGGTTTACGACCCCCTCACCCCCGCTTTCCATATCCTATTAGGAGGGCCAGCCGATGCCTGGACTTCTTCAGCTTTTGATCGCTGCCGCCCTGGGGCTGGCCCTGTCCGGGGCGCCGGTGGCTGCCCAGGACATCCGTATCGAGCCGATACCGCCCCATGTCAAACCCCAATGGACTCCGGTCCCCAACGCCTCCGGGGTCTTTTATGCCCCCAATCTCCCCACCGACGTCTTCCGCCGCGGGGGCAAATACTATTTTTACTGGCAAGGGTATCTCTATCGGGGCAGCAAGCCCAAAGGTCCCTGGAAGTCGGTGACCAAGATTCCGGCCTGGTTCTCGGAAATCGACCCGTCTTTATTCAAAACGGCCGGAACCGGGGCGGCCGGGGGGCCGGCGCCGAAGCCTCCAGCCCCGACTCCACCGGGGCTAGGGACGCCGCCCGGGCCAGCCGAGGGTGTATCGCCGGCGCCGCCTGCCCCTAGCCCGGAAGCAGCCACCCCGGCCGCGCCGGTACCCGCCCCCGAAAAATCCGGGGAGCCGCCAGCCCCCTCCGAGCCCGGCCAGTCCCCCAAGGTCATGTGAGGGGATAACCGGGAGTTAGCAGCATTGCTCTTACCTCCAGAGTAAATTTGCCTTGAAGAGAATCTTGACACAAAAGTTTATTTTGTGCTATTCGTGGGAGGTAAATAAATTTGGAGGTGGGAGATGAAATCGGGCAATACCAAAGTTATCGCCGCAATGATTCTCACAGTTGTGTTGGGGCTACTCTTTTCGATTAATGTAGCTAATGCGCAATCTCCCTTAAATGTGAGCGTGGGAGTCCCGAGCACGGTTGACATTGGCGTGCCATTTTTAATGTCAATTACCGTAACGAATAAGACCGCTTCTCAAATTACCTTTAGTAAAGTTGCAGCGGGATATCTGCTGCAAGACCTTAAAATTAAAGGTCCTTACGAAGTGGATACTAGCCAACACAATGTGCCTGCTCATGGTACAATTACTTTTAATGTTAATTTTACTATTCACTATTCTTCAGGAGCTATAGTGCCGGTAACCGTGGTCCTGGCACAAAATTCCTATGATAAAGATTCGATCATCGGGGCTGGCATGGCCGGTGTCAAGGTCAAATAACTATATGTTAGAGTTATTCGCGCTAGGCTTAGAGCTGGGTTATGAGCTATACCCGCAATAAAATAGCCTTATATACCATCATTTCCATAACCCTGTTGTCTGCGGTGATATTTGCAGTTTTCAAGAATTGGGATAGTTGTCAGGAAAACCGGGGGGCTCTCAGTGACGGACTCTCCCAGGATGCAGGATTAGTCATCACTGGAGGAGCCATAAGCTTATGGGAGGGGACCCGCTGTCTTTCCTCTTTACAAATGAAGCGTCTGAACTTCGTCCCAAAATGCTGGGGGCCTTTCCAATGGGCCGATTCCAGGGACATTGTCATTGAGGAATGTCAGCTACAGATCGAAGCCGCCGACTTGGCTTCGTCCTTCCAGGAAATCGGCAAAACCCTGTTCCATCTTGGGCAGAGCGGCCTGGCTAACCCAGAGCTTAATGAACCTCGACAGGGCGGAATGACTCAGAGGGGCCAGGGTGCGACCCTGGTCCCCCTGCCGCCGAAAATCGAGGCCCGAAACTTCTCTTGCCGCCTAAGCTATCCTCAGGGGCGGGTTGTCACCCTCAAAGCCGACCTGGCCACCTTTGAACCTCCGCAGACCGCCCTTTCCCTTGAAGGCAATATCCAGGTGACCTCCGGGCCGGAGGCTTGCCTTTGGGCCGAGACCATGGAGTGGCTGCCATTGCAGGAGAAAATTGAAGTTAACCGCGGTTATAAATTCTTATGGCGCCAGGGACATCGTAGTAGCCGGCACGGGCTGTTTTCCTTGGCCGGCGGCAACCTCAGGCAACTTAGACTCCCCAAGGCCGCTCTGACCGCGAGGGCCGAACCGGCGGCCGTGTTACCGCCAGAAGTAATGATGGCGGCAGTTACTGGGAAGCCTCCCTCCAACCGTAATAATACCATGCTGGCCATTTTGAGCCTGGCGCTTTTTCAAGCCAAGACGCTGAATGAGGGTCAATCTTTCTCAGTCCCTGACCAAGCCCATTAGCGGCCACGCCCGGCTCCTGGCCGCATCCTGCCTTCAGATCTCAAACCTCGCGGCGATGGGAATCCGCCGCCCCATGCCAAAGGCCTTGGAAGTCACCTTCAAGCCCGGGGCCGCCTGCCGCCGCCTTCAGAGGCCCCCAAGGTCAGGTGAGGGTTAGGGGTAGTTCTCGAACCCCCCTGAGAGAATTGGTGGCACAGGTTTTCAACCTGTGCCTTTTTAGGTACTTTGCTCAGAATAACAAAAGGAGCTCTGGAAGGGCAGCATTGCGCCGATCCTTGCTCCCCGCCACCCGGCGCGACCTGGAATTACTTGACTTTCTTCCTTAAAACTGCTTGTATATAATTGCTATAAAATTTTCTAAGTCACGAAAATATTCCTGGAAGCCATTGCTTTCCCTGGAGGTCTTTCCGGTTCTTCCCTGTTGCAGAGGTTAAGCGTGCGAGCGGTGCCTTCATGGGTATGGGCTCGCCATCCCTTACAAAACCAATTAATACTTAGGAGGGTTGGTCCATGCAGAGGAAAATCTGGTCGTTGGGGTTACTTGTGGCGGCGGTGCTATTGATGGGGAGCACCGCCCGGGCGGATGATTTTTACGTGGTCGCCGGCGGCGGGCCGCCGACGGGCACCAAGATCACCAGCGTGCCCTACATAATTAATAACCCCGGTTTCTATTTCCTGGCCGGGAACTTGACTTACAGCGGCACTACCACCAACGCTATTACCATCAGCGCCGATGACGTCACCCTCGACCTCATGGGCTTCAGACTGACCGGCGTCTCACCTTTGGTCAGCGTGAATGGCATCTACATGTCCGGGCGCAGCAATGTGGAGATCAGAAACGGCACAGTGCGTGGCTTTGGTGGCGGTGGTGTCTATGAGGATAATTCAAGTGGCAACAAACATCGCGTCATCAATGTCCGCAGCACTAGCAACCTTTATGGCATCTTGTTGTCTGGCCAAAACCACCTGATTAAAAATTGCTCGGCCTCCGATAATATAGGGAATGGCCTGTTCGTCGGTTCCGGCCTGATTACTGATTGTGTGGCCAATAATAATACCGGCGGTTATGGCATTTACATTTATGGACCCGGCAGCGTCCTGGGGAATACGGCCTGTAATAATTCGCAGTATAATTTCCGTCTCGGTCACGGGGTTGCCACCAGCATCCTGGTGGACCGCAACAGCTCTTTCAGCCTGGGCACCAATTATACTATTAATTCCGGAACCACCGGCGTAGTCATCACGGGCAACAACTCGGGCACGCCGTAAGACAATTGCCAGTTCCTAGTGGCCAACCTTAAAGAGGGGCGACCCACCGGGTCGCCCCTCCGGTTTCGTGGGCCATGCCTCCCCACTGCTTACTGCTCACTGCTCACTCCCCTCTAAATCTCAAACCTCGCGGCAATTGGAATCCTGCGGCCCATGCCGAAGGCCTTGGAGGTCACCTTCAAGCCCGGGGCCGCCTGCCGCCGCTTGTACTCGCTGCGGTCGATGGCCTTGAGCACCCAGCGGACCGTGTCAGGCTCGAAGCCTCGCCCCACGATGTCCTGGTAAGACAGCCGATCCTCCAGGTAAAAATTCATAATCTGGTCCAAAATTTCGTAAGGCGGCAGGGTATCCTGGTCTTTCTGGTCGGGGCGCAGCTCCGCCGACGGGGCCCGGCGGATGATGGCCGGGGGGACCAGCTCCCGCTCCCGGTTGAGATAGTGGGCCAGTTCGTAGACCATGGTCTTGGGGACGTCGGCCAGGACGCTCAGGCCGCCGCTCATGTCGCCGTACAGGGTGCAGTAGCCCACCGCCAGCTCGCTCTTGTTGCCGGTGGACAGCACCATGTGGCCGAACTTGTTGGAGATGGCCATGAGGATGTTGCCCCGGATGCGGGCCTGGATATTTTCCAGGGTAACGTCAATTTCGCCCAATTGCAGGGGTTCTTGCAGGGATTCCCGGTAGCACTGGTAGATGGGGCAGATGGGGATGAGTTTGGTCGCCACCCTTAGGTTGGCCGCCAGGGCCTGGGAATCCACGATGCTTTCCCGGGAGGTGTAGGGTGAGGGCATCATGACCCCCAGGACGTTTTCCGGCCCGAGGGCCTGCGCCGCCAGGGCGCAGGTGACCGCCGAGTCCACCCCGCCGGAAATCCCTACCACCGCCTGGCCGAAGCCGCACTTCCTCAGGTAGTCCCGGAGGCCCAGGACCAGGGCCTCGTGCACCGAGGCGATGGGCTCCTGGGGGACGTATAGGCCCGGGGTCCCCGGTTTGGCCAAATCCACCGTGACCACCGCCTCCCGAAAGCCGGGCAGCACCGCGATGGCCTCGCCCTTGGCATCCAGGGCCAGGCTGCCGCCGTCGAAGATGAGCTCGTCGTTGCCTCCCACCTGGTTGACGTAGACGAAGGGCAGGCCATAGCGCCGGGCGTGATTCCGGATCAGCCGGTGCCGCACGCACTGCTTGCCCACCTGGAAGGGCGACCCCGAGATGTTGATCAGCACCGAGGCGCCCTGTTCCGCCAGAACCTTGATGGGATCCAGGGGATAGAGGCAGCGGTCCCACAACTCCGGTTCGTACCAGGCGTCTTCGCACACCGAGATCCCCAGGGAGTCGGACCCCAGGGCATAAGGCCGCACCTCGGAGGCGGGCTCGAAGTGCCGGGTCTCATCGAAGACGTCGTAGGTGGGGAGCAGCGACTTGTTTTGCTGAAACAGCAGCTTGCCCCGGCCGATCAACACCGCGGCGTCGCTCAGCCCCTTACCGGTGTCCCGGCCGGTGGGCAGCGGCGCCCCCAGCAGCACCGCGGCGCCGGGGCCGCGGGCCGAGGCCTCCAACAACCGGGCCAGGGCTTGCTGGACCCGGTGGATCAGGGAGGGCTTCTCCACCAGGTCCCGGGGCGGGTAGCCCGCCAGAAACAACTCCGAGAAGACGATGAGGTCGGTTTCGCCGCCGTGCTGTTCCAGGACGTCCAGGACCTTCTGCAGATTGCCGCTGACATCCCCCACGGTGGGGTTGAGCTGGGCCAGGGTGACTTTCATGACCATGTCCTGATTGCCGGTAATTTTTAGGCGAAAAATAGGGACACTTCCCATTTTTCCTATCTATAGCTTTTCCGAAATTACAAGTTTTGTCCAGAAAAATGGGAAGTGTCCCTATTTTTCCTCCGCTTGCAACCCCGTGGGCTTCATGCTACATCTTCATTGCATTCTTCTCTTGAGGTAACTTGGTGAAGAAATCTCTACGCTTCCTGTTTACTGCGCTAAAATGGCTGGTCCTGGCCGCGGTGGCCGTGGAAGTCTTCTGCTTTCTGATCGTCACCGCCAGCAACTACCTGATCTACGGCCACTACTGGGAAGGCAGCCGGGTGCGTTACGATCCCTACGCCCTGTTTCTCAACGATGACGGCCCCCGGCCCACGGCCCACAACCCGGCGCACCCCGGCCCCGCGCACCGCACCATCTGGATGTTCGGCGGCTCCACCATGCGGAGCGACAGCGGTCGCGTCGACGCCACCATCCCCAGCTATCTGGCCGCCATCCTCAACCGCCCGGGGAGCCCCTATCCTTGCACCGTAGTGAACTTCGGCGAGAACTCCTTCAACGCCCTGATGGAGACCAAGTACCTGCAAAAGCTCTTGGTCGAGGAGCCGGCCCCGCCCGACCTGGTCATCTTCTACGACGGGGCCAACGACTGCACCTATTTCGCCCAGCACCGCACCCCCTACGGCCACTATGGCTATCGGCGCCTGCGGGCCGCCATCGAGAATTACCGCCACAGTTTTTTCGGCCTGCTCAAGCCTCTGAACGCCGCCCTCTATTCCTCCTTCACCAAGGAGTTGTATGATAAAATGATGCAGGTGGCGGTCCCCCTGGAACCCGACGCCCCCGAGCTCCGGACCCTGGCGGCCGTGACCGCCAAGCGCTATGAGCACGTGCGCAAACTGGCGGGCTGCTACGGGGCCGCCTTTCTGCTCATCTGGCAGCCCATCCTCTGGGTGGAGACCGGCGCGGTGGCCCCCCAAATCCGGGAGCAGGAGCAGAAATACTCTATTCAGGGCGAGCGCTTCCTGTCGGTGCGCCACAATTTCACCGTAGTTTACGAGGCCATGGCGGAGAGTCTGAAGGATAAGCCCTACTTTATCAACTTCCGGAATGTCCTGTGCCCCAGAAGCCAACCGGTCTATGAGCCCGACGGGGTGCACTTGAAAGCTGCCGGCGATGAGATGGTGGCCCAGGACCTGGGCCGGATCTTACAGGAGAGATGGCCGCAAAAATGATAGTTTCGAGTTTTTAGTTTTCGGATAAACCAGCCCTGAGTCGATTTTCGTCTCAGGGCTTTTAACTTGAGACCTCTGCGAAAAGCCAATTTGTCATCCTGAGCGAAGCGAAGGATCTTAGGTTTTGGTGGCACAGGCTTTCTATCCTGTGCTGGAATAGGCAAAGCCTGGAAAGGCTGTGCCACCAAACCGAGATTTTTCGGTCGCTTCACTCCATCAGAATGGCAGTTGAAGGGGCTTTCGCAGGGCTTTTAGCTTTGAACTTTGAACCTTGAACTTCCTTTTCACTGCCTGCTCTTGGGGATGGTGAAGAAGATTCTGGTTCCCACGGCTATTTGACTTTCGAGTTTGAAGGTCCCGCCCAGGGCCCCGACCCGCTCGGCCATGGCAGCCAAGCCGACGCCCTGGGGGGCCTCCGCGGTGGCCGGATCGAATCCCCGGCCGTTGTCCTCCACCAGGAACTCCACATCATCGACCTTACCTTTGCCAGCTAAGGTCACCTTAGTGGCCGCGGCGTGCCGGGAGATATTGTCCAAGGCTTCCTGAAATATCCGATAGATGCTGACCTGGTCCGCCGCGCTGAAGAACTCGCCCAGTTCGTCCAAATGTATGTCGCATTCCAGGTTGTGGGTCCGGCCGAAATCCTCGCACAGGCTCTGCAAACCCACGGTTAGCCCCAGGTCTTTCAGCATTTGCGGGCTCAGATCCATGGCTCGGCGCCGCAGGTTATCTATGATGCCGTCGATCTTTTCCAAGGCCCGGCGGTAATCTTGCCGCAGTTGCTCATCAGCTGCGGGCAGCTTCGGCTCGAAGGTCCGTAACTCCAGCTTCAGGGCGGTGATATCCTGGGCCAGGTCCTCCTGCAAATCCCAGGAAAGTTGCTGGCGTTCCTTTTCCTGGAGGGCCAGCAACTGCCGGGCCAGGTCCCGGAGGCCGGTCTCCGACTCCCTCAGGGCCTGTTCCGCCTGCCGGCGCTCGGTGATGTCTTCGATGGCCAACAGGATCAGGTCGCGGTCAGGACCGCCCAGGGACAGGAGGCGACCGTTAAGCTGCATGGT
>JAPLJC010000099.1 GCA_026388765.1 Deltaproteobacteria bacterium | reverse complement strand
ACGCCAAAAGGTGCACATCGAGGCGGTGGCCACCGATCTGTCGCCGGCCTATATCAGTGCCGTGCTTACCCATTTGCCCAACGCCGTCCATGTCTTCGATCACTTCCATATCATCAAACTCTATAACGAAGGCCTCTCTGGGTGGCAATGAACTTGTTTCTTCAGAAAGCCAATTAATCAATTTACTTCTCTGTTTCCCGCACCATTCCGGGCCAGCTTCTGCGCTAAGCATAGGGGTTATTTTACCCATGGCTTCGCAAAGTTCAAAAAGACGTTGGTTAAGATCTTGATATTTTGCGACATTTGGTTGTTTTTTGTGAGCTTTTATAAAGGTATCTATTTCCTTCTCTAAATAAATCGGCGATTTAGAAATACTTCTCTCAATTCGCCCTTACTCCATTTGGCGTTGCCGAGTCTGTAGGCATCCTCAATATCAGCATCACCGCTAAGAAAGACATCTTCATGAAACTCACATGGTTCAAGCACGCTCGCTTTGATGAGAATAAAAAGCCCTACAAACTGCTTTTCTTGAATTTCTTCTAACTTTCGTTTTGCTAATCCCATAAATTATCCTTAATCTTAAAAAATTATTTATACAAGAATGTCTTATAATTAGAAAATCTCTATGCGGGTTTGACTACCATCCTTTTTTTGAATGAAAAACTGCCCGCCCGACTCTTGTTCTTTCGAAACAATGTCAAGAAGTGCAAGGGCGCGCCGAATTACTTCCGACATAGTTCCGGCACCCATCCGGGCCTGAAGGTCGTCGAGCAAACCTTTAGTCTTGGGCGGCATACTGAGGTGCAGCCTCTCTTTCTCCTGATTGTCCATGTCTTTTACTACCTATCCATTCTAAAATGGTCGCCACTATCGCGATTGTTGCTATGGAGATAATGGCGATCGACAGAATCAGGGTATCAGCAGCGCCCACGCCCGCAAGTTTTAGGGCAATGAGAATTGCTAAGGAACCGACCAGCGCCGGTTGATGGCGCGACCGTATCAGAACCCAAGCAAAAACTTGCGTCCAGCGGCTTACTGGCCCCCATTCCGCCTCAAGTTCAAAAGTAGATGGATCAACTACAATCCCCTTTTTTCTTCCCGTACCCCGGCTGCTCTTCATCGCTAGCCCTCCCGTTGTGGGAGGAGCCAGCTAGCGAGAGCACCCGAGAAAGCAGACGATGTTTCACCGTCTTCTCCTCCCGATGAACTCCACTAGGCTCCTTGTCAGCCGCGCCACACAGACATCGAACCAGAGGAATGAACGTTAAAAATCACAGTTTTCCACACAAAAGCCGCATACAATTTAACGGATACTGCGACTACCTATTATCGAGGTGCTTTAGGAGGCACGTTCCTATCACACCCCGATCTCCGATGCGTTTGATTTACAGCTTGTTAGCCATGGACATATCTTTTCGTCCGTTGCCGGACAGTCGTCCATATCTCCCGCCACCGGAGGCGCAACATCACTTCTTGAGCGTCACGCTCTTTGGAGCAGGTTATGTGTAATATATACACAAAAATCACCCACGTCAAGGCCACAAAAATTTTTTTTAAAAGAAAATCAATGCGGAGTTCTTCCTATTTATCAATTCTAGACAGAAGGAATTAAATTGTCTAGTGACAAAAATGGAAGTATAGGTGGGGCGCGGCTTTCCGTGCTTTCAAAAGCGAAAACACTAGACAAAATGATGCCCCGGTTATTCCGCGGCGGGTTCGGCTTCGGGGGGAAGCGTCCGGGCCCGGACCTGTTTGGTCCGGCGCTCGTCGGCGGCGACCACGGTGAGTTCCAGGGGGCCGATGAGGACCTGGTCGTTGACCTGGGGGACCCGGCCCAGTTCATGAATCAGCAGGCCGCCGACGGATTCGAACTTGCCTTCGGGCCGGGGCAGGTCGAAGTGGTCCAGGAGCAGCTCCACGTCCAGGCGGGCGTCCACCAGGACGGAGCCGTCCTCCTGGGGCACCAGCCGGGGCTCCAGGCTATCGTATTCGTCGTAGATTTCGCCGACGATCTCCTCCAGGATGTCTTCCAGGGTGATGAGGCCGGCGGTGCCGCCGTATTCGTCGATGACCACGGCGATGCCGGTCTTGCGCTCCACCAGGTCTCGTAACAGGTCGCTGATCTTTTTGCTTTCCGGGACAAAGTAGAGGGGACGCAGGACCTTGGCCAGGTCCCAGGTGTCCTCCGGGGTCTGCCAGAAGACCAGGAGGTCCTTGGCCAGGAGGATGCCCTTGATGTGGTCGATGTCGCCGTCGAAGACCGGCAAACGCGAATGGCCGCTGTCGAGCAGGAGGCTGATGATCTGGTTGAGGGGGGTTTGACGCTCCACCCCCACCATTTCCAGGCGGGGCACCATAATCTCCCGGACCAGGGTATCTTTGAACTCAAAGATGGACTCAATGAGCTCCCCTTCCTGCCGGGTGATGAGGCCCCGCTCTTCGCCCTCAACGATAATGTGCTGGATTTCGCGTTCGAAGTCCGCCGGCTGCTCCATGGCCGTCCGGCGGCCTAGCCGTTGCCGGAGACGCGTGAAGAAGCCGGGGGAAGGACTTTCGCCCTCGTCCATGCTTAACCTCGCAACTGCCCCCGCTCCGTACGCATGTGGTGTTCCACGGCTCTCGCGTCCCGGGGGAACTCCAGACCCCGGTCCAGGAGATTCTTCTCATGGCGGGTGATGCCGAAGAGTTCGGTGGCATAGGCCACCGCCTGATCATGGTCGAATTCTTTGCAGGAAAAGATGTCCAGGCTGAGGTAGCCCCGGTCGGGGAAGGTGTGAATGCTGATGTGGGACTCGGCGATGAGCACGAAGCCCGATACCCCCCAATCCTCCGGCACCTTGCCGTGATACTTGAAGACGTAAGGGGGCATGATCTTGGTCATGTGGATCAGGTCAGGGCAATGATCCAAAAACTGATATATGAGGTCCAGGTTCGTCAGCTGCTCATAACTGCATCCATAGCCATCCAAAGTCAGATGCAGTCCGAAGCCAGGCACCGGCTGTTTCAATAGTTTGTCCTCCTCGCACAGGGCTAAGCGTCACCGGGGAATGCCCGGCCGGCATACCACCTGCGCCGCCAAAGCGGCGCGGCCCCGGAAGATAGCTGCTCTTCCGGGGAGAGTAAGGTTTTGGGCCCCGGCAATGGTTCGGAGAGCACGAGGAAGGGAGCCTAGCGCCCCATATGTTTTTGCCCCGTAACCTTATAACCCCTCCGACCTGCGAAGGGGTCATGCGCATACGCCCGTCCCTTAATCAAGATTAATTCAGTTTATATAACCCGCGATGCGGGCACGGTCAAGGTTTTTTTGTGACCTTCCCAGGGCTTGCCCGGGGGGAATTGCCAGATTTGTGCCTAGAGCCTATTGACGCCAAACGCCAGGGTGATAAATTTAAGCGGTCATGAAGAAGATAGGAGGACGATACTTGTGGCCCTAGTCGCCCCTTTCAAGGGGCTGCATTATAATCTTGCCAAGGTGCCGAGCCTGACCGAGGTGGTCACGCCGCCCTATGATGTGATCAAGCCCGCCGAGCGCGCGGCCTTCGCGGCCCGGAATCCCTATAACATGGTCAACCTGATCCTGCCCCAGCCCCTGCCCGGGGACGATCGGCTGCAGAACCGCTACACCCGGGCGGCCGCCCTTTTCCGCCAGTGGCGGCAGCAAGAGGTGTTGGTGCGGGATCCCCAACCGGCCTTTTACTATTGGGAGACCGATTTTGAGGTGGCAGGACAGAAGCGGACCCGAACCGGACTGGCGGCCCTGGTGGGCCTGGAGCCCTTGAGCGGCGGGGCGGTCAAGCCGCACGAACAGACCTTCTCGGCGGCCAAGGCCGACCGCTTGGAATTGTTCAAACAGGCCCGGGCGCATTTTTCCCCGATCTTCTCCATTTATCCGGATCGTGACAACCAGGTCTTGAGCCTGTTGCAGGGCAACCTGCCACCGGCCCCCCTGCTGGCCTTTGAAGACACCCTGGGATATCAGCAGCGCCTCTACCGGGTCACGGAGCCCGAGGTCTTGCGGGCGGCGCACCGGGCCATGGCCGGCCTGACCCTGTTCATCGCCGACGGCCACCACCGCTACGAGACCTCCCTGAATTATCAGAAGCTCCTGAAGCAGCAGTATCCCCAGGCCCCTCCCCAGGCGGCCTTCAACTACACCCTCATGTACCTGTCCAACATCTACGACCCGGACCTCGTCATCCTCATGGCCCATCGCCTCCTGGGCGGGCCCCGGGTAAAGCACCTGGATGAGGCCAGGGTCTTGGGGCGTCTGAAGGAATACTTCGAAGTCGTCTCGCTACCCGCGGCGGACGAGTTCGGCGAGGCTTACGAGGACTTCCTGCAGCAAACCCTGGCGGAGGCGCCGCCCCAGGAGACCGCCTTTATTCTCCTGGGTTTCGGCCGCAAGGCCTGGCTGTTGAAGATGCGGCCCGGGGTGCGGCAAAAAACGCTGGCCCGGCAGATGCACCCGGCCCTGGCCCAACTGGATGTGGCGGTCCTGAATTATCTGATCTTTGAAAAGGTCCTGGGGCTGGACGCCAAGGCCCTGGATGACCAGGAAACCTTCAAGTATTCCAGCCAGATCAGCGAAGTCGTGGCCGCGGTGACCCGCAGGGAAGCCCGTCTGGCCTTTCTGCTGAACCCCACCCGCATCGAACAGGTGCAGGAGGTGGCCTCCGCCGGTCTGACCATGCCCCGGAAATCCACCTATTTCTATCCCAAGGTGATGTCCGGGCTGATCCTGAATCCCATCGACCCGGCCGAGGAGATCCTGATTCCTGAAAAATAGGGACACTTCCTATTTTTACTACTTTTCATCCATAATCAGATTAGCTTCGTCGTAAAAATAGGAAGTGTCCCTATTTTTCGGCCAGCCCCTTGCTAGCCGGTTAATTTATGAGTAAATTATTAAATGATTCGATCAAGGAGGCCCCGATGATGGGCGAGGACACCGCTTGCCGGTCGCGCATCCTGGTGGTGGACCAGGAGGATTGGGCCCGGGAATTTCTCACCTCCGTCATCAAACTCTGCGGCTACGAGGAATTCAAGCTGGCCAACTCCATCGACGAGGCCCTGGAAGCGGTGGATGCCTGCTCCTATGATCTCATCATCATCGACCTCAGACAGCCCCACCACCAGCGGCTCATAGAGCATGTCCGGTCCCACCAGCCCGGCACCCGCTTCCTCATCATGGTGCAGCCGCGGGCCCAGGTCCGCCACATGGTCTATTATGAGGAGGTGGACATCGTCTACAAACCCCTGAGCCTGGATGAAACCGTGCGCAAGATCAGGCACGCCCTCCGCCAGAAACAACTGCACCAGGCCGAAGAAGAATTCCGGCGTCTGAAGCAGGAAGCCCTGAGGATATTTTTGAGTTAAAAGATTAACCGCCAGTACCCCAAGAATACCAAGAAGATAACCAAAGGCAGGATGGGTGCAACCTATCCTGCCTTCGACTTTTTCCTTGCCTCACAGCCGGACCCGTTGGGAGTCTTGGCGCGAGATTTAGCCCTGAATGCTGCGCCCGGCACGGCGGAGGCCCGCCGGCGGTTCCGCCTCGCCGGCGCTGCCGGGGTCATAAGCCCGCAAGGTTTCCGCGGCCTTCAGGCCCGCGGCGCTGGCGCCGATGATCAAGTGGCGCATAATGCAGTTTCGAGTTTCGAGTTTTTAGTTTTTAGTAAAAATTTAGGCAGTAAAATTGATACTGGCAATTTGATTTACCGCGGAATCGCGCCGGCGGGGAAGAAAAATTGTCCCTGCCTCCAGCCTTGCATAAAAATCCCGCCTATAGTAGTTTGGGGTTCACAAGCCCGTAGGGGCGGCTCGCGAGCCGCCCCTACAATAAAGGCTGCGAATTATAGGCTTAACGGAGAAAACGCATGAAACCCATTACCCGGGCCCTGATCAGCGTCACCGATAAAAGCGGCATCGTCGAGTTTGGCAAGTTTCTGGCCGAACACCAGGTGGAGATTCTCTCAACCGGCGGCACCGCCAAGGCCTTGCGAGAGGGCGGGGTTAAGGTGATCGAGGTCTCGGACTTCACCGGCTTTCCCGAGATGCTGGACGGCCGGGTCAAGACCCTGCATCCCAAGATTCACGGCGGTATCCTGGGCCGCCGGGATCTCGCCAGCCATCAGGAGCAGATGGCCCGGCACGGCATCAAACCCATTGACCTGGTGGTGGTGAACCTTTATCAGTTTGAACAGGTGGTGGCCAAACCGGGCTGCTCCCTGGAGGACGCCATCGAAAATATCGACATCGGCGGCCCCGCCATGCTGCGGTCTTCGGCCAAAAACTATCAAGACGTGGCGGTGGTGACTGACCCGGCAGATTATCCCCACATCATGCACGAAATGAAATTGGGCAAAGGGGCCCTGAACCTGGCCACCCGCTTCGCCCTGGCCAAAAAGGTCTTTAAGCTCACCCACGAATACGACGGGGCCATTTACCGCTACCTGACGGACAAGGCGCCGGCCTGCTGATGACCCCCACTCCGGAGGCCATCACGCTGAGCCGGGGGCGCCGGATCGACCTGAGCGACCCTGATTACTACCAGGACCTGCTCACCGGCATCGTGGAGGAAATCCTGCACGAGTTGCTGGAACTGGAAAAGCTGAACCTCGAGTCTCTAAAACCAGAGGATTCCGACCAGGTGGCGGGCATCACCCAGATTCGCCTGCTCAACGAACTCTATTATTGCCTGGGACAGCTGCGAAGCCAGGGGGTGGTCATCGAGGTAAAACAAGCCATCCAGGACCTGCGGGATTACTGGAACCGCTACATCGACAACACCAAGCGCCCGGCGGCCCTGAAATTCCAGGTGGACCCCCAGGAAGATCAAGTACAATAAAGAATTGGGGGAAAAGGCGAAAAGGGGATAAATAATTGGGGGGAAAAGGGGAAAGGGAAAAAGGGGAAAGGGGTTAAAGCTGCGGGATTAGGCAATGACTAAAAAGATTGAATCCTTCGAAGACCTTCTTGTTTGGCAGAAGGGCATGAAAATTGTCAGGCAAGTCTATCTCATTACCAGAGATGGTAGGTTGAGCAAGGATTTTAATTTGCGAGATCAATTGCGGGGTGCGGCATTATCCATTCCCAGTAACATAGCCGAAGGCTTTGAACGGGCCTCGCGCAAGGAATATTTGAACTTCTTGAACATTGCCAAGGGTTCCGCCGGGGAAGTAAGGAGCTTGTTGCGGGTAGCCGTGGAAATCGGCTATCTTGAGGAGCCACAATATTACGAATTGCAGGAAATGATTTTGGAATTAAGCCGTTATCTGTCAAATCAGATTAAGTCGCTTAAAAAAATACCTGTTTAAGAACCAGCTCTTTAGTCTTTCCCTTTTACCCCTTTCTCCTTTTAGCCTTTTCCCCCCAATTCTTCTTCCCCTTTTCCCCTTTTACCCTTTTACCCCTGCAATTAATATCTCCGCCTTCTGGTAATGTAGGCCAATATCCCGCCTTAAAGCCAACCGATTGCCCTGGTCGTTTTCCCGGGGGATGACCCGGATCTTGCCGTTGTCGAAGGCCGCGAGCAGTCTCTGGCGCAGGGTCTCCACCACCTGGCCCCGCTTTTGGTCCGGCTTGACCGTGGCGTTGGCCACCAGGTAGGCCACCCGGGAGCCGTCGGCTTTGAAGACGCCCTCGGCGTGATCCATGGCCGAGGGGATGATGGTGACCCTCTTTTTGTCGAAATAATCGAAGTCGATCTCCAGGACCTCGCCCTTGGTCAGGGACCAGGGGTAGCCCTTTTGCTGTTTGGGGCCGCCGGGGCCGGTCACCAGAGCCAGGCACAGGGAGATTTGCTCGCGCCGCACCTCCGGCGTCACTTCCTGGAGATTCCCCGCCACCATGGCCTGCATCAGGGCCCCCAGATTGCGCAGCCGTTTGACGATGGGCTGGAACTCCGGCTCTCCGGGGCGGATGTTGATTTCACAGACCCGGATGGCTTTGGGCTGAAAGTCCCCGGCAAACGAGACGAAGCACCCGGGATAAAGGACGCCCTGGCGCAGAATGCCCCGCTCCCGCATGATCTTGATGAGGGGCCGGGCGATGGTCTCTTCGGCCAGTTGCATCAAGGCCGGAGACTCCAGGGGATGCGGGGAGATGGACCCCATGCCGCCGGTAATGGGGTTGTCGAGGCCCGGCGGGCCTTCGAACCTCTCCGGGTAGTCCATGGCCGTGGGCAAAAGCTGGTGATGGCCGTTTTTATCCACCAGGATGGTGAAGCTGATCTCCACTCCGGCCATGCGGGCCTCGATGAGCAGCGGCCAGGGTGATTTTTTGCCGCAGACCTGGGTGTAGGGCTCCTTGTAGTCGTTCATCAACAGATCGTAGACCTCGCGGATTTCCCAGGTATTCAGGATGATGCGGGCGCCCTTGCCGCCGGCGCTGTAGGGGTACTTCAGGACCGCCCCGCCATACTCGTGCAGGTATTCCAGGCAGCTGCCCAATACGGCCCGGTAGTCCCGGGCGTCGACCTCGGTCCAGGCCGGGGCCACCGGGATGCCTGCCTCCCGGCAGAGGTGTTTGCAGGCAATCTTGTCGGCCTCCACGAAGGCGCCCTTTTGGCTCAGGCCGATGATCTTGCCGCCATGCCCGGCCTCACTCACCAGGTCCACCAGCCCGTCGAAGATCAGGGCCTCGGGCATGACCAGGGCCACGTCGAGGGCCCCGTCCTGAAAGGCCCGGATCAGGGATTCGGCATAGGCCGGCACGGAGTTGTTGGCGGTGGCCAGGAAATCCACGGGCCAGTTCATCCTCCCGGCCCAGGCCGGCATGGCCGGGGTGCCCCGCACCACCACCCCGCGATAATCGCCGGGATAGAGCTCACTGGTGGCCCGGCTGGTCTCCAGGGCGGCCAGCAAGGTCCGGCCGTCAGTCCCCACAAAGCCGATTTTGACTGGTTTCATGCGGTTCTCTTCTCCGTGGTCATCGTTTTGGGAACTAACTATAGCATCTGGCAGGCGGTTGAAAAAGACCTAAATCAACAATGGAAAAAGGTGTTGCCAAAACTTCCCCCGGGCTTTAATCTAGTCCTATGGGTCAAATTTCTTGAGGAGGAGAGTTCATGAAGAAAGCTGTCATTATCCTGGCTGTTCTCATCCTGGCGCTGGTGACCGTGTCCTTGGCCGCCAACCCCAAGCCGGCCTTCAAGATAGGCAACGAGGTTTATGTCTGCAACTGTCCAGGGGACTGCCCTTGCCAAACCATCTCGAAGCAGGCGGGCAAGTGCCCCTGCGGCACGGATATGGTCAAGGCCAAGGTGACCGGGACGGTAAAAGGCGAGGTGACGCTGATGGCCGCTGGCTGGGAAAAGGACAAGGTTTTTAGCACCGAGGCGAAATTCGCCTGCAACTGCGGTCCTAAGCACGACTGCGGCACCATCAGCCAGAAGGCCGGTAAGTGTCCTCGCGGTAAGGAAATGAAGGCCGTCAAGAAGTAAACGCATGAGCGCCGGGGGCAGAGAGCCCTTCTGCCCCCAACGGCTTTCCCCCCGGATTTCCCCCTCAAGCCCGCCCCGTTCCGGCCTGGGCCTTGGCCATCGCCTTAGCGTTGAATTTCACGGCGTCGATGACGAACCTGACGTGGTGGCCCTGGGAGATGGCATCCACGCCGTCGTCCGCGGTCAGGGAAAAGGTGAGTTTGCGCCCCTCCACCTTCTCCAGCATGCCCCGGACGGTGACCGTCAGGCCAGGCGGGGTGGCGGCCAGGTGGCTCAGGTCCACGTGGATGCCCACCGTTTGCTCCCGGGGCCAGTCCAGGTGGGGGTTGAGGGCCTGGATGCAGGCCCATTCGAAGAGCCCCACCATATAGCCGGTGGCCAAGACCTTCGGCATCTCCTGGAACTCCGGGGACTCGGGATAGAGATAAGGCACGGTCTTCTCCTCCGGCACCGTGAAGCGGAACTCAAAGGTGAGGCCGGGTTGCAGGGAATCTTTCATGGGACACCTCCAAACAGCTACTAATTATTAATCCAGAAGATGAAATTGCCTGAGATATTCTCGTAGTTTCCGCCGATTTTCCTGATCAAGGTGAGGACAATCGTTGAAGCCTTGCGCCCCCTGGCTCACCTGCACGGCGAACACCAGGCAGGTGGGCTGGCCACAGCCCCGACAGTTGGTGTGCGGCAAGAGTTTAAAGATTTCAAAGATGCGAGGTGGGGTGGCCACCTCGAAACTTGGGACAATTTCTCCTCGCCCCTCCCAGGTGGCATTGATCTCCTGGCGCAGCCACTCCAGGATCTCCTCCGCCTCGGTCTGATCTTTGACGATATTGATGGCAATCTCATGCGCGGTTAAAGTTATCATTTTGGCCCGATATTTTAAGGTCAGCGACGGCGGGGCCGGGCAAAATTCATACCCTTTCAACCTGGTATTGAGATAAGGGAGCACCTCGCTGAGGTCGCCATCAGGTTGGGCAAAACACCGCAGATGCTGGGCGGAGGGGTTAGGCGGCCGCACAAATCTTGTCTGGTATCGGGCTACGAGCATGGCATTTTGCCGGGTGAATTTCGGGCTTGATTTTTTTTAATCTTCCGCTAATTTTAAAGATAAATAAAATTCATAATTTTAATATCTTTTATAAATAATTCTTATGGAATGGCAACAACTCCTCGGCTTTTACCAGGTAGCCCGGCTGGGCAGCTTCACCAGGGCCGCCGCCGCCACCTACCGGACCCAATCGGCCCTGAGCCAGCAGGTCAAGGCCCTGGAAGCGGAACTGGACTGCCGGCTCCTGGAGCGTCTGGGCCCGCGGCAATTGCGCCTCACCCCGGCCGGGGAAAAGCTCCTGGATTTTTCCCAGGCGCTGTTGGCCAGATTTGCGACTCTCAAAGAGGAGCTCAATGAAATCAAGGGCCAAAACCAGGGTGGCCTGCGTCTGGCGGCGCCCTTTACCACCCTGTACCACTTGCTGCCTAAATTCCTCCAGGTCTATCGGCAGCAGTTCCCCAAGGTGGACCTCATCCTGCTGGACCGCTCCCAGTCGGCCGTGATGGCCCTGGTGAAAAACGGCGACATCGATTTCGGTCTGGCCCTGGCATCTCAGGTCCCCCGCGGCCTCCTGGCCTTGCGGTGGCAGCCGGTGCAGACGGTCCTCATGGTTCCCCGGGACCATCCCCTGACGCACTTAAAGCGGGTCACTCTGCGGCAGATCGCCCGTCACCCCCTGATCCTGTCGCCCCGGGGCCCCGAATACCCCGGGCGTCGGCTCCTGGACGAGCATTTCCGGAAATTGGGTCTGAGCCCAAACCTCGTCATGGAATCGGCCAACGTGGAGTTGAGCGCCCTTTACGTGGAAATGGGCCTGGGGGTCTCCTTCGCCACCCTGGCAAAGGCACTGCCCGAAATGTCCCGGCGCAACCTGGCCTTTTTGCCCCTGCCCCGCTACTTCAAGCCCGACCACCTGGCCGTGGTCCTGCGCCGCGACAAGATCCTCACCCTTTACAAGAAGGCCTTTATAAATCTCCTCTTTGGGGATACAATCTTGACATAGAAAATAGCTGTCAGCTTTCAGCGATTAGCTTTCAGCTAAGGCACGCCAATAACCATGCAAGCATTAATTAAGCAGTAATATTGTCATCCTGAGCAAAGCGAAGGATCTCGCCTTTCTGAGATTCTTCGCTCGCGGCGCTTCGGAGCGCCGGGGATAGTCCTGCACCGTGCGCCGGCGGCCGGGAACTATCACCACCGGGACCCCAAGGACACCAAACTTCACCAGGATTTTCTTGGTATTTTTTGATGCTCTTAGTATCTTGCTGGTTCATCCTTTTACTGCCTAGGACAACCGATGAAACGCCGCATCTATCTACACATGAGGTCCCTGGAAGAGGCCCGGGAGCTCTGGTTGGCCCGGTTTGATCCGCAAGCCCTAACGGCCCCCGAAGAGGTGGCCACGATTGCGGCCCGGGGCCGGGTGACCGCGGCCCCGGTTATCGCCCGGAGGTCTTCCCCCGCCGCCCACCAGGCGGCCATGGACGGTTTTGCGGTGTCTGCCGCGGCCACCTTCGGGGCTACCCCGGATAATCCCAAGCTTTTGCCTTTGGGGCGGGAGGCCTTTCCGGTCAACACCGGCCACCTGATGCCGCCCGGCGCCGACGCGGTCATTATGGTGGAGCAGATCCCGGACCCGGATGCCGATCCCATCGTCATCGAGGCCCCCATCTTCCCCTGGCAGCACGTGCGCCGGGTGGGCGAAGATCTTGTCCTCGGGGAAATGGTCCTGCCCGAAGGAACCGAGATCTCGCCTTGGGCCCAGGGGGCCTTGCTGGCCGCCGGAGTGACCCGGGTCTCGGTGCGCCGCATCCCCAAGGTGGCCATCATCCCCACCGGCAGCGAGTTGGTGCCGGCCGCGGAACTGGATCAAGAACCGGAGTCCGGCCGCCTGCCGGAGTTCAACTCGGTCATCCTCTCGGGCCTGGTGGCCGAGGCAGGGGGCGAAGCCACGGTCTTCCCCGTCGTCCCTGATGACCCGGCCTTGCTCATTACCGCCTTAAAGAAGGCCCTGGCCGACGCCGACCTGGTGCTGATCAATGCCGGCTCCTCCGCCGGCACCGAGGATTACACCTATCAGGCCATCTCGACCCTGGGCGAGGTGCTGGTCCACGGGGTGGCCATGATGCCGGGCAAACCCACCCTCCTGGGCGTCGTGGCCGGCAAACCCGTCATCGGCAACCCGGGCTATCCGGTGTCCGCGGTCCTGTCCTTCGAGCAGTTCGCCGCGCCCCTCATCAATGGGCTGGCTGGGAAGCGCCTGGAACCCCGGCCCACCCTGACGGTCCATCCGGCCCAGAACCTGCCGTCCAAACCCGGCCTCACCGAATTCATCCGGGTGACCCTCGGGCGGGTGGGCGCTAAGGTCATCGCCACCCCCCTGCCCCGGGGCGCCGGCACCATCACCTCGCTGGTGCGGGCCGACGGCCTGCTGACCGTGCCTTCCCTGAGCGAGGGACTGGAGGAGGACCGGCCGGTGAGCGCCGAGCTGCTGGTGCTCCCGGAGGAGATCGAGGGCACCCTGGTGGTCCTGGGGAGCCACGACAACACCCTGGACCTGCTGGCCACCCTGCTGCGCCGCCGGGACCCGCGGCTGCGCCTCTCTTCAGGCCATGTGGGCAGCCTGGGGGGCCTGATGGCCCTGAGCCAGGGCCGGGCCCACCTGGGGGGTAGCCACCTGCTGGACCCGGAGACCAACACCTATAACGTGCCCTTCATTAAGCGCTACTTAACCGGCGTGCCCCTGAAGCTCATCAACCTGACCTGGCGCCAGCAGGGCCTGATGCTGGCCCCGGGCAACCCTAAGCAGATCCGCACCATCAAGGACCTGATCCGTCCCGGGGTGCGCTTCATCAACCGGCAGCGCGGCGCCGGCACCCGCCTGCTGCTGGATTTTCTTCTCCATGGGGAAGGCCTGGAGGCCAGGGCCATCCAGGGTTACGACCGGGAGGAGTACACCCACATGGCCGTGGCGGTGAACGTCTTTTCCGGCACTGCCGACGTGGGCCTGGGCATCCTGGCGGCGGCCAAGGCCCTGGGGCTGGATTTTCTTCCCCTGCTGCCGGAGCGCTACGACCTGGTAGTGCCGGAGAGCACCTTCGGCGAGCCCCGCTTCCAGGTCCTGTTGGCGGTTATCCGCTCCCCGGAATTCCGGGAAGGGGCTCTGGCCCTGGGGGGTTACGACCTGAAGGACTGCGGCCGGATCCTCTGGGAGCAATGAGATTAAGATCTCAGGGAGGGGGCTAGGGGCTTTTTGTAAGTGGCCCCTACCCCTACCTGAAACCCTCCCCCAACCCCCATAATTTTATTTATTTAGAAAACTTGAATTTCCCCGCAGAATGGCGAAAGTTTGTTAGGGGGCAGTTTGAGAATCGCCCTTACGCTAAGTCTGCACCCTACTGCATCATGTCTACAAAAGCCAAAATCTCTTCGTGCCTGCTTGCCCTCGCGGTTTTAGCAATATTCGTTTGCGCCATAGGCGTTCAGGCCGCCAATGATCAGCCGGTCAATCTCTATCTCTTCTGGACCAGGGGCTGCCCCCATTGCGCCGCGGAAAAAACCTATCTGGCGCAATTGGCCAGCCGGGATCAGAATCTCAAAATTATTACCCTGGAGTTGACGGAATCTCGAGAAAACCTGGAGTTGTTCAGGAAGGTGGGCGAGGCGCTCGGCGCCGACGTCTCCGGCGTGCCCTTCACGGTGGTGGGCAAGCAGTATGTCATCGGCTGGCTGAATGAAGCCACCACCGGGGCGGCCATTGACCAGGCGGTGCAAGAGACGCACCGCACCCGGGCCCCCGATGTGGTGGCCAGTCTCATGGCCCCTCACCTGACGCCGATTTCCCCGGAACAGAAGGCGATCCCGGAAAAACTGCCCTTGCCGTTTTTCGGGGAGATTGAGATCAAGTACCTGTCCCTGGGCTTGATCACCCTGATCATCGGTCTGCTGGACGGCTTCAACCCCTGCGCCATGTGGGTCCTGGTCTTTCTCATCAACCTGCTCTTGGGCATGGAAGACCGGCGGAAGATGTGGATTCTCGGCGGCGGCTTCATCGCCGCCTCGGCGATTATCTACTTCCTCTTCATGACCGCCTGGCTCAATTTTTTGATCTTCGTGGGCTTTATTAGCTGGGTCAGGATCGCCATCGGCCTGGTGGCCCTGTTGGCCGGTTTTTATAATTTGCGGGAATACTTCACCAACCGGGCCGGGGTTTGCAAACTGACGGAAGGGCCGACCCGGAGAAGACGGATGGAAAAAATCAAAGAGGCCATTCAGACCAGAAAATTTTGGCTGGCCCTGGGCGGCATCATCCTGCTGGCCATCGCGGTCAATCTGGTGGAATTGATCTGTTCGGCCGGCTTCCCGGTCATATATTTGCAAATACTCAGCCTGAATAAGCTGCCCTTTTGGCAATACTATCTCTACATGGTTTTATATATTTTCATGTATATGCTGGACGACATGATCATTTTTGTCGTCGCCATGGGCACCTTGCAACTGCTGGGGGTGGGAACCAGGTACAAGCAGGTCTCCAATCTGATCGGCGGCGTCTTGATGCTGATTCTGGGGGGGTTGCTCATCCTCCGCCCCGACGCCCTGATGTTCGGTTGATCCTGCATCACGGTGACAAAACCCTCCGAAATGATTATTAGCTAAATGAGCCAAGTTCTAAATTTCGGCTCAAAGATTCAAGGCGACTCGGTATAATAAACTTTGAATTCTTCCTTATTAAACCCTTTGAGGAGATTATGCCATGCAGTTACAAGGTTCGCAGACTCAAAAAAACCTGCTCATCGCCTTCGCCGGGGAGTCCCAGGCCCGGAACCGCTACACCTTTTATGCCGGTGAGGCCCGGAAGGCTGGGTACGAATACATCGCCGCCATCTTCCAGGAAACCGCGGACAACGAAAAGGAGCACGCCAAGGTCTTTTACCAGCACCTGGGGGAGGGCACCGCCGAAATTTTTGCCGGGTTTCCCTTCCACCTGGGGGACACCCTGAGCAATCTAGCGGCCGCGGCCGAGGGGGAGAATTACGAGTGGACCACCCTCTACCAGAATTTTGCCGAAGAGGCTGCCAAAGAAGGCTTCAAGGAAATCGCCGCCTCCTTCCGGGAGATCGCCAGGGTGGAAAAATTCCACGAGGCCCGCTACCGGGCCTTGCTGGAGCATGTCAAGCATAACACCGTGTTCCACCGGGAGGAGACCACCACCTGGCACTGTCGCAACTGCGGTTTTATCGTCAAGGGGAAGGATGCCCCGGAGGTCTGCCCGTCTTGCCAGCATCCCCGGTCCTATTACGAGGTGCTGGCGGACAATTATCTCTGAGATGGGCGGAGGGCGGCGGGGTTCGCGCCAAGGCCACCAGGCCAACCCCGCCTTTAATTCGGCAAGCGGCTCCCGCCAGAGGCGCCCTGCTGAGACGGCTGGGGCTCCGCGAGACGTTTGGCCACCACGAAGGTGTCCTGGTAATAGGATTGCCGCAAGTCGGTGATGGTTACGCCGCGGCGCTGGCTGGAGGCGTGGATCATCTTTCCCTCACCCATGTAAATGCCGACATGCCCGATATGCCGCCCCCCGCGCCTGAAAAAGAGGAGGTCCCCGGCCATCAGCCTGGAAAAATCCATGGTGCGGGCCACCAGCCTTCCGGCCTGGGCCTGCTCAGGGCTGGAGCGGGGCAGGTCAATATTGGATTTTTGGTAAATATATTGCACAAATCCCGAGCAATCGGTGGCGTGGCCGCGCTGTAAGGAACCGCCTCGCCTGTACGGGGCGCCTAAATAACCGCAGGCCTGTCGCAGGACCTGGTCCCGGAGATTACCCGGCTCCGACCGGTTATACAGCCGGGTGGCAAGGGGTGACAGGTTATTTAATTGCGAGGTGAAGCGGGGCTGGAGAACCGCCAGTTTTGGGAGGCTCAGTCCGCCAACCAGCAACCGTCCGTCTCCTTGGGAATCCGGCTTTATCAGCGTCAGATTTTTTAAGGAATTGGCGCTTCCGAAAGATTTCTCCTTGGCGTCAGTTTCAAGATAACCTGCCACCAGGTCTGCCACTGCGTTTGCCTCGCTGAGGCGACTGGGACTCTGGGGCCGCAAGGCTTGAGCCTGATGAGATGATAAAATCAGGGTCAAAGTCAACACGGTGCCGCCAATTATGCGTTTCGCCATCCAAACCTACCTTGGTTGTGGGGTTAATGATGATGCGGCTCGCAGTTCATCTGGGGGGGCAGGAGCGGGAAGACTGCCGCGGCTGTCGCTGAGAAAAAAATCTAAGGTCTTGGCCTCCAGGGTCTGAGGGCAGACCTCAGCGACGGTTTATGCTCCTGTTAGCATGGCTTGAGTATTGTTAAAGAAGGCGAACCGAACTGCTCGCCGGGAACCAGGCGGCCTTTGGGAGAAGGAGAGGTATAGGGGGTCGGCTCCCAAAGGATCAAAAACCGCCCACGTGATTTTTTATTGAACAAATTCTACCTACTATAAAAATATTGTCAAGAACAAATGCCCGCCAAGTCTTGACGCCCGGTCCGGCCTGGCCTGGCCAGCCCTTGAACCCCGCCGGCGGCAGCCCTCCCAGGCCATTTTTTTTAAGTCCCAAATTGAATTTAATCGTGGTAGAATTGAATCAATATTACCACAAGGGTACAAGACATTTGGCCGGGCCCAGGAATTACCGGGAAGGAAGGCTTTTACCCTGTCTGGGCCTCCTGGTGGAGGGGCCGGACTAACCCCATTTGTGAAAACGCTCCACGACCGGAGCCCAAACCAGATCATAGTCGAAGGAGGGAGAGCGTGTTTAAGAGGATCTTGGTTCCGCTGGATGGCTCAGATTTGGCAGCTAAAGTTCTTTCCCAGGCCGAGGATTTGGCGAAATCGTTTAATGCGCAACTGGTCTTGCTGACGGTGGGCTCCGAGGAGGTGGGCGAGGTTGTCGAGTCCTCTCCGAAGGCTAAGGACGAAGCGGTGGCCCGGCTGCCGGGCGTGAAGTACCTGCAGCAAACCGCCGCGGCCTTGCAGGCTAAAAACTTAAATGCCACCTGGGTCTATGCGCAAGGCACTCCGGGCCATGTGATTATGACTTATGCCGCTGACCACCAAATCGATCTCATCATCATGGCCACCCATGGCGCCGGCGAGATTGCCTGGCTGCTGGGCAGCGTGGCCCAGAGGGTCGTCAGCCACTCCCCGGCCCCGGTTCTCTTAATTCGGGTATTGGGGCCGAAACCGCCCGAGCATAAAGATGAACTCGATTATTTTTCCATGTAACCGGCCTTTTCGGGCCCAGCCGGACCAACGTGGTACTAACCAAGCAGAGGAAGGGACGGAAGAATGAATGCTTTAACCCTGGTCTTTGTCTCCTTATGCGTCTTTGCCCTGGCCTATCGGTTTTATGGCCTGTTCATCGCCAACAAGGTGCTGGAACTAAAGGTGGAAAGGTTGACGCCGGCGGATAAAATGGCCGACGGCATCGATTACGTCAAGACCAATAAATTTGTCCTCTTTGGCCATCATTTCGCCGCCATCGCCGCGGCCGGGCCGCTGTTGGGACCGGTCCTGGCCGCCCAATACGGCTATTTGCCCGGCGCCCTGTGGATCATCATCGGCGCGGTGGTCGCCGGCGCGGTGCATGATATGGTAGTGCTCTTCGCCTCAGTGCGCCACAAAGCCCAGAGCCTGGCCAAGATCGCCGAGAGCGAAATCGGCAAGGTCGTGGGCGGCGTGGCCTCGGTGGCCATTCTCTTCATTCTCATCCTCACCCTGGCGGGCCTCTCTTTGGCAGTGGTCAACGCCATGTTCTCCAGCCCCTGGGGCACCTTCACGGTCTTTTCCACCATCCCCATCGCCCTGTTGATGGGAGTATATCTCCACGTCTGGCGGCCCGGCGACGTCCTGGGCGCCAGCATCATCGGCGTCGTCCTGCTGTTTGCCGCGGTCCTGGCCGGTCCCTATATCGTGGCGCATCCGGCCCTGTCCTCCTTTTTCACCATGAGCAAGAATCAAATTGCCATCTTTATCCCGATCTACGGCTTTGTGGCTTCGGTGCTGCCGGTCTGGCTGCTCCTCTGCCCCCGTGATTATCTCTCCACTTATCTGAAAATCGGCACCATCGCCGCCCTGGCCCTGGGAATTTTATTTGTCCGGCCCACCTTCATGATGGAGCCGATCACCAAGTTTGTCCATGGCGGCGGCCCGATCTTTCCCGGGGCGGTTTTTCCTTTTGTCTTTATTATCATTGCCTGCGGGGCCTTATCCGGCTTCCATGCCATCATCGGCACCGGCACCACCCCCAAGATGATCGGCAATGAACGGGACGTTCTCTTCGTCGGCTACGGCGCCATGCTGGTGGAAGGCTTCGTGGCCATCATGGCCCTGATCGCCGCCTGCGTGCTAATGCCGGCCGACTACTACGCCATCAATGCGGCGCCCGCGGCCTTTGCCAAACTCGGCATGAGCACGGTCCATCTGCCTGACCTGGCCAGGTCGGTGGGGGAAAACATCCAAGGCCGGCCCGGCGGGGCGGTGTCCCTGGCGGTAGGCATGGCCTACATCTTCTCCTCCATCCCCTTCATGGAACACCTGATGGCTTACTGGTACCACTTTGCCATCATGTTCGAGGCCGTCTTTATCCTCACCGCAGTGGATACCGGCACCCGGGTCGGCCGCTTCTTCCTCCAGGAAATGATCGGCAAATTCATCCCCAAATTTCTGGAGCGGCGTTGGATACCCGGCATCATCATCACCAGCTTTCTCTTCGTGCTCTCCTGGGGCTATCTGGTCTATACCGGGGATATCACCAACATCTGGCCGTTGTTCGGCATGAGCAACCAGCTCCTGGCCTCCAGCGGCCTGATCATCACCACCTGCATGATTATCCGGATGAACAAGGCCAAATACGCCTGGATCACCGCGGTGCCGGGGGTCTTCATGGCCTTTATCACCATGTGGGCCGGCTACGAGAACGTCATGAACTTTCTCCCTAAAAAGCTCTACCTGTTGGCCACCATGGCCATTATCATCATGCTGCTCATGGTGGTCGTCTTTGTGGGGGCCTTCAAGAGGTGGGCTGAGCTCCTCCAGATCAAGACCACGATCTGGGACGAGGCCGGCGATAAGGTCCTGGAAGTGGTGCCGGAATAACGGCGGCCATTATTAATCGTGGGGGCGGTTCGAGGACCGCCCCTGCGCCTCATTCATCTGGTTCCCAAGCTGCACTCTTCATCATCTGGTTCCCCCCTTCATGGACTCATTTCTCCACGAGTTGATGACGTCTTCAACGGAAATATTTATCCTTTCCAGTGTGTTCCCTCAAGAGGGCTTTGTTGATATATAATAGGCATAGATTTCTTTTACAAGGGGGTTGAAATGTATAACCTAACTCGCATAACCTTTAATCCCGAGGTCATGGGAGGCAAACCTTGCATCCGCGGAATGCGGGTAACGGTGGGGACTATTGTGGGATTGATAGCTTCCGGGAAAACGGTTGATGAAGTGCTTGCCGATTATCCATACCTGGAGCGAGAGGATATATTGGAGGCACTAACATATGCAGCATGGCGGGCCGAAGAAAGAGAGGTGCCGCTGGCCTTGCCGTGAAAATCTTGATTGACATGAATCTGACTCCCCGGTGGGTGCAGGTGCTTGCTGAAGCCGGCTGGGAAGCAGTGCACTGGTCCCAGGTGGGCGCGATCACCGCCAGCGACCGGGAGATCATGGCTTGGGCCAGAAAATATGGTTATATGGTATTTACCCATGACCTCGATTTTTCGGCCTTGCTGGCTGCCACACAAGAAGAAGGACCGAGCGTTATTCAGGTCCGCACGCAAAATATCCTCCCAGAAGCTATTGGTAATCTGGTTATTAATTCACTGGACCAATTCCAAGAGGAACTTGAAAAAGGTGCTATAATAACCATTGATCCAGTCCGGGCCAGAGTGCGTATTTTACCTTTAATACAATAATTAAGAATATCATGAAAGATGATGAGATTATAGAGTCGTTCGTTACGTATCTTCGGGATAATGGCTATCCTAATCTCCGCATTGATCGGCGACCAGATAAAGAAAATCGCCAGTCTAAAGACATTGATGCGATTGCGGGACCATTTGCCATCGAACACACCCTTATTTCGACCTTCCAAAACCAAAAAGCTCAGGACGATTGGTTCACTAAGGCTATGGCAAAGCTTGAGTCCGAATTGCCGACTCCGCCATATGAATTGGTCATTTGTTCGGAATATGATGCAGTGAAAAAAGGGCAGGATTGGGCTGGGATTCTAAATGCGCTCAAGACCTGGATCACTCAGGAAGCGCCGCAGTTGGAGGATGGCGAATATGATTTCGACAGCCTCCCGGGGATTCCCTTCCGCCTAAGAATAGAAAAATCAAGCAATGGAAGTCCAGGTATCTTTTTTATACGTAGGCTGCCTGAAAATAATGATTCGCTCCAATTAAGGATATACAATCACTTGACCTCTCTAGAAAAAATACAAAAACTCTTTCCTTATAAGAGGGATGGATTTACCACAGTCCTTCTGATTGAAGGCAATTTGACCAGAAATAAGATGCTGCATGCAATCAAGTTGGCCTTTCCCGATGGTCTTCACCCCGATCTCAATGAGATATGGTATGTCTCTACCTGGGGAAACCATATCGCTAAGTTCACCAAACTGCCGAAATGGGGCGGTAAGAAGAAATGATGGTTGATTGATCTGAAATATTGAAAAAACCCCCTTGATATATCAAGGGGGTTAAATTTCGTGGCTCCCAAATTGAACTTGGGAACCAGCTGAAATTCAATCCATGTGCCGATAAAAATTGAGCGCCGCTTGCGCCTGGATGGGAATAAATGGCGACCCATTTTCTGGGATTGTTAGTTCTGTCATACTTGCTGGGCTCCATCCCCTTTGGGTTATTGGTGGCCCGGGCCCTGGGAGGGCCTGACCCCAGCAGGCAGGGGAGCGGCAACCTGGGGGCCGCCAACCTTTACCGCCTGTTGGGCCTCAAGGGCGGCGGCCTCACCCTGCTGGGCGACGTCCTCAAGGGGGCCCTGCCCACGCTCCTGGCCCGCTACTGGCTCGCCTTGGGACCCTGGCAAGACGCCGCGGTGGCCCTGGTGGGGGCGGCCGCGGTCCTGGGGCACGTCTTTCCCGTGTACCTCGGCTTTGTGGGCGGCAAAGGCGTGGCCACCACCTTTGGGGTGGTGACGGCGCTTTGCCCCTGGGCCGGCTTGAACCTGGTCCTGGTCTATCTCTTGGCCCTGAGCCAGACCCGCATCTTTTCCATCAGCGCCCTTATTGCCGCCTGGCTCCTCCCCGTGGCCGTGGGCCTCTTTTCCGACTCCAAGGCCTATCTGCTGCTGGCCGGGGGGCTCTCGGGGCTGATCCTGGTCTGCCACCGGGACAACCTGGAGCGCTTTTTCCGGGGCGAGGAACCGCGGCTGTAAATCGCTGGGGCAGAAAAACTTTCTGAGGAGGGGGCCGGGGCCGACAGCCCCCCGCCTGGCCCCGGAGGATACGGGCTGGCGCCTGCTGGTGGGGGCGGGTTTAACTCCCTCCTACCTCGTCCAGACGCCGGCGCCACCAATGACAATTTTGTGGCAGGCCCTTGACAGGCCCGCCAATTTAAGCGAACCTTTATCCCTGCCGAACTAGACTCCTGCCCCTGGCTGGCAAATCCAAAAATCGGTTATAATAAAAAAATATGCCTAAATCATTGCTTATTGTCGAATCACCCACCAAGGCCAAGACCTTGCAGAAATATTTGGGGAGCGACTATATGGTCCTCTCCAGCAAAGGCCATGTCAAGGACCTGCCCCCTCATGAACTGGGGGTGGACCTGGAGCACGATTTTCAGCCTAAATACGTCACCATCCTGGGCAAGGCCAAGGTCATCCAGGAGCTGAAGAAGGCCGCGGCGGATATTCCCGAGATCTACCTGGGACCCGACCCGGACCGGGAAGGCGAGGCCATCGCCTGGCACATCGCCGAGGCCCTCGGGGAAAAGGACCATAACTTTCACCGCGTCCTGTTCCTGGAACTGACCCAAAAGGCCATCAAGTAGGCCCTGGCCCATCCGGTGGCCCTGGATCGGCCGCGCTTCGAATCACAGCAGGCCCGGCGGGTCCTGGACCGCCTGGTGGGCTACCAGATCAGCCCCATCCTCTGGCAAAAAGTCAAGACCGGCCTGAGCGCCGGCCGGGTGCAGTCCGTGGCCCTGCGCCTGGTGTGCGACCGCGAGCGGGCTATCCTGGCCTTTGTGCCGGAGGAGTAAAGAACCTCAAGCCCGGCAGCGTGGTGGCGGTGGAGAAGATCCTGGATGCCCTGGAGGCCGCGGAGTTCCGGGTCGCCAAAATCGACACCAAGCCCCAAAAACGCCACCCGGCCCCGCCCTTTATCACCAGCAGCCTGCAGATGGAGGCCAACCGCAAGCTCCGCTTCTCCCCCAAAAGGACCATGTCTCTGGCCCAAAAGCTCTATGAAGGCATGGAGCTGGGGGACGAAGGCCCGGTGGGCCTCATCACCTACATGCGGACCGACTCCACCCGGGTGTCGGGCGAGGCCCTGGAGGCGGTGCGGCAGTTCATCGGCGACACTTACGGGGCCGACCATCTCCCCAAGGCTCCCAATAAATACAAGAGCCCCAAGGGGGCCCAGGAGGCCCATGAAGCCATCCGCCCCGCCGGCGTGAACCGCCGGCCCCAGGACCTGAAGCCCTTTTTGAGCAAGGATGAACTGGCCCTCTACGACCTCATCTGGCGGCGCTTCGTGGCTTCCCAGATGGCCCCGGCCATCTACCAGCTGACCACCGTGGACCTGCAGGCGGGGGATTATCTGTTCCGGGCTACGGCCTCGGTGCTGCAGTTTCCCGGCTTCACCGCGGTCTATCAGGAATCCCGAGAGAACGGCGAGGAAGAAGCCGCGGCCAAGCTGCCTCCTTTAAAGGAAGGGGAGGTGCTGGAGTTGCGGGATTTTGACCCTCAGCAGCACTTCACCAAGCCGCCGGCCCGTTTCACCGAGGCCTCCCTCATCAAGGAGTTGGAGGTCCAGGGCATCGGCCGGCCCAGCACCTACGCCACCATCCTCAGCAATCTGCAAGACCGCCTTTACGCGGTCAAAGAAAAGGCCACCCTTAGGCCCACGGAAATGGGCCTGGTGGTGAGCGACCTCCTGGTGGAAAATTTTCCGGGCATCATGGACCTCAAATTCACCGCCACCATGGAGACGGACCTGGACCGGGTGGCCGAAGGGCGGGTCTCCTGGCAGCAGATCATGCGGAATTTCTACCAGCCCTTCGCCCGGGAACTGGATGCGGCCAAAGGCGGGATGCGCAAGGTGAAGAGCGTCCCCACCGAGCTCAAATGCCCCGATTGCGGCGCCGACCTGCTGGTGCGCTGGGGCAAAAACGGGGAATTCCTGGGTTGCTCCGCCTATCCCAAGTGCGCCTTCACCGGCGACTTCAGCCGGGACTCCCAGGGGCGCCTGGTGCTCCAGAGTGAAGCAGGCGCGGCCGCCACATCTCCGGCCGGGGAAGGCGAGGCTGCGGCCCGGCCCCGGACCACCGCCACCGGCCTCAAGTGCCCAAAATGCCAGAAGGAACTGCTGGTGCGCCGGGGCCGGATGGGGGAATTCCTGGGCTGTTCCGGTTACCCCAAATGCAAATTCACCCAGAATCTCACCCGGGATGCCCAGGGCAATCCGGTCCCCGTGGATAAAGAAGCAGAAATCGCCGCCTATCCCTGCCCCCGGGAAGGCTGCACCGGTGGCCTGTTAAAGCGCCGCTCGCGCCGGGGCTTCTTTTACGGCTGCAGCAACTACCCCAAATGCGATTTCACCTCGAACCAGCCGCCCCTGGAGGGGCCTTGCCCCCAATGCGCCTTCCCCTGGCTGATGAAAAAAGGCAAGAAGCTCCTCTGCCCAAAAGCTGAGTGCGACTACCAGGTTGCGGCGGGGGCTGAGGCCGCCGCGGGTGGTTGATCGGAAGAACCTTGGGGGAAGGGGCCAGGGGTCAACGGCCCCTGCCCCTTCCCCCAAACCCC
>JAPLJC010000194.1 GCA_026388765.1 Deltaproteobacteria bacterium | reverse complement strand
ACTCCTGGTTATCAATACTATTGATTCCCATTAACGGTGGAATTTTTGCTATTGTGTTAATGTTAATGTTTCTTTCAGGAATATTAAAAGGAGCCATGTTTCCAGAATATATTCACACACCTATTGATCGGGAAAATTTAGTAACAAGTTTTACAGCCTGGTTAACGCAGACTTTTCCTGCCAGTGGGACCGATATTGCTAAGCTTCTGTTTTGGTCCTTTGTAGCTGGCTTTAGTGAGCGATTTGTTCCGCAGATAATACGTAAGACTGCAGAAAATGTCGATAACAAGTAACGTCAGCCGAGGCGAAGAGCGCGGCTAATTCCCAGTCATTCCCAAGTTGCACTTGGGAACGAGAAAACAAAAATTTCTACTGGCGCTACTACAAATTTATCAGTGTTTATAAGCATTCGGATTCTTCCGGGGGCAACCATGAAACTGAAATTTGGCATTGATAACCTTGGAATCTCTATTGGCGTTGAGTCAAACGGCACTCCCACCAAGGACAGCGTTCGTGTAACTCCCGACCAAAAGAAGCCTTCTGGCTTCTATGTTTATGGACACTGTGACCTTAATGGTTCGCTATTCTTTGTGGGAAAGGGTACTGGTAAACGCGCATGGTCCAAAGACAGGCATCCTCTTTGGGAAAGATATGTAAATCAGCACCTCTCCGGCAAGTATGAGGTCAGGATAATCGCCGATAGCATGACTACTGAAGAAGCAGAGGAACTTGAAGCTGAGCTTATTTCAAAGCATGATGACCGTCTTGTGAATTGGCAAAACATGGGACGGAAAACTGACTTCAAGCTGCTTGGGCATTATCATGCATTGCGCGACGCCAATCGAAGGCTCATTCAGGAAACCAAGGCTCTGGAAAGCACTCAACCAGGCTTGGCGGCCGAGCAATATAAAAATGCCATTGAGAAAACATCAGTATATGCATTTCTCGACTTTGAGCAAGGTCTTGTTGGCCAATTACTCCGGGAAGAAGCAAATGAGATTGGCAGAAACGGCGAACTCGAAGCACTTGATCGTCTGACAATCTGTTTAATCAAATTGGGAAAGATATCTGAGGCCGCTGACCACACAGCGGCTTACTTTTCTCTTTTCAAACGTGATCTACTTCTGAAATCGAGTGAAAAGATTAACAAACGCATTGAGAAGGCGATACATCGTGCCCGATAGCACCATGCAATGTCATAATGCCGATCTCAAGGAGTTTATCATGACAGAGTATATGAAGCGGTACTACCAAAAAGAGGAGGAGTTCCTGGATGAGTTTCCGAGCATAGCCAATGAGGCAGCTAAACTCCTTGACGATGAATGGAAGCCCAACTTTGATTGCGATGACACAGTGAGGAGAACTAGAGACTATTTCCTTTCAATGGGAGAGCTGCACTCATTCGTAGAGCCGCACTCCTTGGTATTCGATGGGGCAGCTGCTTACCATGAACAAAATAGGTTCTCGTCCGCTCAAATTGTACTCAAATCCTCAAACCGGATCGTGACAGTTCGTGTAGTCAAAACCAAGGACGGCCTCGTGGCCGAAAAGCTTGCTGACAAGAATGCACAAGACGGTACGTTCAAACTAAAATAGCATGGAAATGAAATCAAAACCTTCCCCATTCGCCAAGATTTTGGACTCCTGGCCCGAGGCCCGGTTGCGGCAGGCCATCGACCGGGCCGGGCCGGCAGACATCCGGCGCGCCCTGCGCCGGGAGCAGCTCTTTCCCGAAGACCTGGCGGCCCTGCTGTCGCCTGCGGCGCTGCCCTTCCTGGAGGACCTGGCCCAGGAGGCCCACCGCCTCACCCGGCAGCACTTCGGGCGCACCATCGGGCTCTACGCCCCCATTTATCTATCCAACATCTGCCACTCCGACTGCCTTTACTGCGGCTATGCCCTGCACTCCGGCAGCCTCGGCGAGCGGCGCACTCTGACGCCGGCTGAAATCCGGGCCGAATGCGCCGTCCTCGCCGGCCACGGTTTCCAGAACATCCTGCTGCTCACCGGCGAGGCCCCCCAGGTGGCGCCGGTGGAGTTCCTGGCCCAGGCCGTGGCCCTCGCCCGTGAATATTTTCCCTCCGTGTCCGTGGAGATTTATGCCCTGGATCAGGCGGGTTACCGCGCCCTGGTGGACCGGGGCCTGGAAGGGGTCACCCTCTACATGGAGACCTACCACCGGGAGACCTACGGGCAGGTCCACCGCCGCGGCCGCAAGCGCGATTACGACTACCGCCTCGAGGCCATGGCCCGGGCCGGCCGGGCCGGGGTGCGGCGGCTCAGTATCGGGGCCCTGCTGGGCCTCTACCACTGGTGGGCCGACGGCTTCTGGATGGGCCTGCACGCCCGGCAACTCCAGAAAGAGTGCTGGCAGAGCGCCATCTCCATCTCCTTCCCGCGGCTGCGCCACGCCCCGGGGCGCTTCCAGGTGCAGCATCTCCCCACCGACCGGGAGTTGGTGCAGTTAATGCTGGCCCTGCGGCTCTTTCTGCCGGAGGTGGGCTTCAACCTCTCCACCCGGGAAAGCGCCGGCCTCAGGGACCGCCTGATCCCCCTGGGGGTGACCATGATGAGCGCCGGCTCGTCCACCCGGCCCGGCGGCTACGCCCACCTGGACCACGACACCGCCCTGGAACAGTTCGAGATTGAAGACCGCCGCAGCCCGGAGGAGGTCGTGGCCGCCATCCGCCGGGCCGGCTACGACCCGGTGTGGAAGGATTTTGACCGGGCCTTTGTGGAATAGGGAAAAAAGGGTAAGGCGTAAAAGGAGCAAAACAAATTGTTTTCTGCACTTTCCCCTTTTCCCCTTTTTCCCCAAGATTTGCATAGGAGTTGGTTAGTGAAGCTAAAGGTTAACGGCCAAGACCGGGAAGTTAGCGCGACTACGGTGTGGGGCCTGCTGGAAGAGCTGGGCCTCCATCCCCAGGGCACCGTGGTGGAACGCAACCGGGAGATCGTGGACCGGGAGGCCTTCCGGGACACCCCTTTGTCCGAGGGCGACGTCCTGGAACTGGTGCGCCTGGTGGGGGGCGGCTGATGGACCTATCTCAACGTCTGGCTGCCTTTGAACGAGCCGACCTCTACGTGGTCATCACCGAGTCCTTCTGCGCCGGCCGCACCTCTTTGGAGGTGTTGGCTCGGGTTCTGGACGCCGGCGTAGGAATTGTGCAACTCCGGGAAAAGGACTTGGGGGGCCGTGACCTGTATGAACTGGCGTTGGCCTATCGCCAACGCACCGCGGCTGCCGGGGCCTTGTTGATTATTGATGACCGCCTCGACATCGCCATGGCAACCGGAGCCGACGGCGTCCACCTGGGCCAGGCCGACCTCCCTGTGGCTGCGGCCCGCAGAGTCGCCCCGAACCTTGTGATCGGCGTCTCCAGCCATTCCCTCCATGAGGCCCTGGCGGCCCAGAACGAAGGGGCCGGCTACGTCAATATCGGCCCGATCTTTCCCACCGCCACCAAGCCCCACGCCGTTTCCCTGGGCCCCGCAGCCCTCTCCCGCATCGCCCCGCATCTGAAGATTCCCTGGAGCACCATGGGCGGCATTAATCAGGGCAACATCGCCCAGGTGGTGGCCAAAGGCGCCCGGCACCCGGCGGTGATGAGCGCGGTCACCGCGGCCCCGGACGTCACCGCCGCGGCCCGGGCCTTAAGGGAAGCGATTATCTCTCAGCGATCCGGCGCGGCTAAAAATTCATGAGGCACTATGTTTTTAAAGTCCCCCTTTGAAAAAGGGGGATTTAGGGGGATTTGACTTTCACGGTTAACCCAGCGCCACCATGAATATTGCATTTGCACAGTCCTGTATGAGATAAATTAGGCTGTCTCGCTATTCCAAATTCGTCGAGGTGCAGTATGTCCCACATGGCGTTTATCTTTCCCGGCCAGGGCTCCCAGTACGTGGGCATGGCCCAGGATTTCTACCAGTCGGACCCTAAAGCTCGGGATTTGTTCCATCTGGCCGAAGAAACCACCGGCCTGCCCCTAAGGCGCCTGATCTTTCACGGCCCCCTGGAGGAGCTCACCGAGACGGTGAATCTGCAGCCGGCGGTCACCGTGGTCAATCTTTGTATTTATCAGGCGTTGCAGCAGGCCGGGATTGCCCCCTGGGCGGTGTGCGGCCACAGCCTGGGGGAATACAGCGCCCTGTGCGCCGCCGGGGTATTGAGTGCCGCCGACACCCTGGCCGCGGTACGCCAGCGGGGCCGCCTCATGCAGCGGGAGGCCGAGAAATATCCCGGCGCCATGGCGGCGGTTATCGGCCTGACCCCGGAGAAGCTGCAGGGGCTCGTCCATCCCTTGACCAAGGAAGGCCCCATCGCCCTGGCCAACTTTAATACCCGGGAGCAGACGGTGATTTCCGGTACTCCGGAACTGGTGGCCAAAGCCGGCAACCTGGCCAAGGCCGAGGGTGCCCGGGTAGTGCCCCTGAAAGTTTCAGGCGCCTGGCATTCCCCCTTGATGACGGGGGCCAGCGCCGATTTCACCGCCTTCCTGGCGCAGCTGACTTTCACCGCGCCCCGACTACCCATTTACCTCAACGCCACCGCCGAGCCGGAAACCAACCCGGAACTCCTGCGCCAGCTCATGTCCGGGCAGCTCACCTCGCCGGTGCGCTGGGCCGAACTGATCCTGAACCTCAAGATCGCCGGGGTGGATACCTGGGTGGAGGTGGGGCCCAAGAACGTCCTCACCGGCCTGGTGCGCAAGATCCTGCCCGAGGAACCCAAGGAGCGCTTCTTCAATGTGGAAAACCGGGAGACCCTGGAGAAGTTCTTAGCTGCCCTGGAAAAATAGAGGAGAGATGATACTTCCCGGCGTTCCCGGCGGGCGGGCCAGAAACGGGGGATCTTTGGCCCGTACCGCGCGGGAGGGCAGATTGAACCAAAGGGTTGAGAACAGAGTTTCCTATCATTATTGGCCAAGGCTATTCTGGGTTATTAGGCTGGAAATCAAATCTGGACTGATCTTCTCTGTCGTAAAAACGGCGGAGAAAGGTTTCGGGGAAGTTTTGTGATATCATGCTTCTCA
>JAPLJC010000008.1 GCA_026388765.1 Deltaproteobacteria bacterium | reverse complement strand
TCTGCGAAGGACAGATTGAAAAGCCAGCCCTGATGATTCTTGACTCTGAGGCCAAGACAAAGTTTTTTGAGTGGCGGAACCAAATATATTCTTTTAAGGATCAACTTCCTGCACAACTCCGTGGATTCCTGCCCAAAGCTGTCGAGTATGTTCTGCGTCTCACCGGGGTAATCCACTGTTTGCAGATGTTTTCCGCAGGTAGTACTCCCCAGTTAATCCTATCCGTGGAGGACCTGGAGCGGGGCATAAAGGCCGTCAGCTTCTACATGGGACAGATTCAAGGAGCCGTAAGGCTGATCGAGGAAGAGGGCTACGCTCCGCCGGAAATCTCCGAGCGGTCTCTGTTGTTGGCCCAAACTCTGCACCAGTTGCGGCCCCACCTCCAGGATGGACGCCTGGCTGTTGGATTTATTCATAAGCATTACAATCTGACTGCCCCCAAGACCCAAAAGATTAGCAAGCCGAAAGGGATGGGAGCGGTGCTCAGAGCCGCGATGTTAACCATGGCTCCAGGCAAACATGACGCTAATGGCCACCGGGGGGTAAGTTGCCTCCAATGGGACAAAAACACAGAGTCTTTTATTGAACAACGTCTGCAATGTCTGCAAAGTCAGAAAAGTCAGGATTGGCAAGGATTCGATGATGCAGACGTTGAAGCGCGGATGTCTGCATCGTCTGCGGGGCCGGCAGAAGGATTTAAAGACAATGCAGACATCAGCAAAAGAATGTCTGCGCCTGAAACCTGCATCAGCATTGAGCCTCAACACAATGCAGACGTTGCAGATATGGTCTTAACAAAAGAAAAGCAGCGCATCTTTAAAGATACACCCTTGGTTCAATGCGAAAATTGCCAAAACTTCACGGCCAGCTCAGACGCGCCGTGGGGAAGAGGCTATTGTCACCTTCACGAAAAGTCATGGAATGGCAAAATGACCCAATTCTCCGGTGACCTGCACCCCTGTCTCTCTTTCGATGTCAAGGATTCTATCAAGGTCCTGGCGGCATGGGATGAGGCCATAGGCCAGATGGTGCATGAGGCGGTACAGACCCATGGACTCGGATGATAAACTTAGGGGAGGCACCATCGTATGAACGGGGTACCTTGCAAGTGGGGGATTACAGCTTGGCGGGATTCGGGAAAGGGCGGCCTGGGCCAGACAAGGGGTTTACGGGCAACAAGCAAAGTAACCGTTTTAAAGGCTAAGTAGGTGAAAAACTTTTTCAGCCCAGTGAGCGTTGCTTTGAAGGTTAAGCAATTGCCACTTTCAGGGAGGGCAAAATTTATTATCCACCCTGCATATAATGTTCGATAGCTAATAAATTGGTAGCTTGAAATGGTTAATAATGATTGCATCCTGTCAAGTATTAATATAGGGGTGTAACGGTTAAAAAACTTCGCAACGGGGAGTAATTATCGAATGGGCAAAGGAATTTCAAGGTTACAAAAGAGCATATTGCGCTTGCTCCTGGACCGCGGGTCGCTGCTGCGAGTGCGCGTTCTACTAAGCCAGTTATTTGGTTGGCCGGGGAGGCCTGGTGATGGCCAGGTTTTTAATCGGGGCGTCATTGGAAAAGAGGCATATAATAGCGGCCATGCCAGTTTGAGCCGTAGTCTGGCACGACTACAGGAAAGGGGCCTGGTGGAGACTTACAAGAACGCGACTGGCTACGTAACGGTGATAGGCTTAACGACCACTGGGGCAGCGATGGCTCGGGGGATTGTTGAAGAAGATAAGAACCAGCGTGAACAGCCGTAGTTCTCAACCTTACATTTTCAGATTTTGTTTTCGGCTTTATTTTGGAGCATTAACGTCTCCATGGGGGCCATGCGCCATCTTTGGTGGCCGTCCCCGCCGCCTTCGGTTCATTTCCTTTTTAAGCCGATCCTTTTCTTTTCCTATCCGGCCAGACAATCCTTTTAAGGCATAGAGGGGCAGGTCCTCAGCCTCACCAAGACCATCGTGATTTCGCAAAAACTGGCCGAACCGGCTGTCCGATTCTTGGCAACTTCGATAAGTCAGATCATAGCAATGGCGACATGCAAAATATTTGCCCGCCCCATAAAGAACCGCCACACGCCGCCCACAATTCCCGCAAATGAACCAGGGTCGCTGCCCTCCATAGTTGCAGGAGGTCCAGCCGAGAGATATTTCCTGGGTCACCTGCTCTCCACGCCACTCAAAATCAAGAGTTAGCTGATTTCCAGGTTTTATCCCACGCTCTCTGTGCAAATTTCGGACATCGAGTCGGGGGTAATCTTCTACTGTGCCCTTCTTTTCCCATCTATCCCCGCTTCCAAAAGTACCCATAATTAATTATCTCCCAATTTTTCCTAAATCATTAAGGATTTATTGCCCGTTTCTGGATTATATTAACATATATGATATTGATAATTCGGAATTTTTTTATTTCAATGACACGATTAGCCTTTTAAATTTCATAATATTCTCATAACCAATAAATTAGTCTCCTAAATCTTTCTCCCGCAGGGGCGTCAATGTGCAGGTGCCCCAAAGGTTGATTTTATGGTCCTCAAGACTTGAGCAGGAATATCTCTTTCGTTATTGCAATCATAACTGCAATTTTCCTCATTCCGGTGATAATTGCCGAATCTGGCAACTTATTCGCTATTTTCAATGGAAGTCAACCGTATCTTTTTCGATAGTAAAAGTGGCAGATTGCTGAAGACCGCAACAATAGAAGCTGGCCTGAAGAACTTCAAAAAAAATTTCAGGCGTGCAGTTTTCAGGATATTCGGGACAGACCTCGACCCAGGTCCCACACTTGCGGCATTGCGCCAGATATTTGCCGTCAGCCGCAATCTTCGTAATCGTCATTTATCTGTCCGTTGGCCCACGCTCATGACCAGCGCATAGCAACTATGGCAATGTTGTCCGTTGTTCCCGGTTCTAATAGACGCGCTGCGGCACCCCGGCGTAAATGGACAATCTGGCCCTAAAGCCCTGCGGACCGTGATCCTCTGCTAATCTGGAATTTACCCAGGCCACGAGCCGGGCAAACATCATGGCCCACTCCCGGGTATAATCATAGCCGGTAAAAATATGGGCCAATTCATGGCAGAGGTTGGCAAGGCGACACCCCGGAGGATAAAAGCGAATGGACCGAATCCGGTGGTCCGCTTCCACCATTAGCACCGAGGTTTTTTTCGATAAGCAACAGGATCGGTGGTTTCCTCCAGGGGAACCGGTGGGAACTAAAGGCCTGGCAAATCAATTCTGTCCCAGCCCTCGAGCTCTTTCAGGTCTCGAGGCCGGATCAGTTCCCAGTCATATTCATGGCACCGGTCGCAGAGACCTGACCGTCAAAAACCAGGTCCCATGGGAAGCCCGGTCCAGGATGGCGCTGCATCTGGGACATTCAAGTATCGGGGTGAGGAATGCTTCCCTGAAGTCATCTTTCCTTTCGGACATTTTAGATATTTCCCAAGGAGCAGGCCCCCTCGTCACCATCGCCGACCGGCTTGCCGTCAAAATTAAATTTCTCCCCGGTGCCGTCAACGGTGAGGATTTCATAGGCTTCATCCCACTGGCCCCATTGCGTCTTTGCCCCGAAGGAAATGGCGCCCCGGCCTCGATCGTGGCAAACCACTAGCGAGCCCGGTTCCCCAGAAAATCTAGTAAACATGTAAACGGAGACAACGACTTCTGCCATCTCGCCCAGGACCTGGGCAATAACTTCCATGGCCGGGCTTTTGCTGATGCCCATGGAGGCCAATTCCTGTTGCCAGTTAGTCTGAGACAGCCGGTGTTTTTCCCAGTATTTCAGAAGCATGCTTTTTAAATTCCTCCCTTGGAGCCGCCAATCAGAATTAATTTATCCCGAATCAAAGCCGGCAACAAGGAATTGTTGAGAGACCAGGATTAAACTTCATACAAAATTATTTTTGACAAATCATGGGATTTATGCTTTGTGATTAATATCAGACCCCCTGCTGTCCAGAAATTATACACATTTTGGAGGTCTTATGCCCGCCAACTTCCGCCTCCATCACCAAGATGGAAAAGCCGCGCCTGAAACCGAGCAATTCTTTCTGAGGATATTTGACAGTTTTGCCGACCCCTTGGCCATCTATGACCGGGACTATCGCATTCTGAAAGTAAACCGGGCTCTCCTGAATTTTTATCAGCGGACTGCGAAGCAACTGGCCGGCAAGCACTGCTACGAAGTCTTTCATAACCGCAGTTCCGTCTGTAAAGACTGCCATGTTCAGAAGGTCTTCCTATTGGGAAAGCCGCAGCGGCGGGAGATGTTGGTTTCCTTGCCGGATGGCAGCCAAAGGCATTTCGAAGTGCACGCCTATCCGGTAAAAGACGCGAGTGGCGCCACGGTCCAGGCTATTGAGCACGGCCGTGATATTTCCCAGCGCAAGAGTCTGGAGATTGAGCTCAAAACCTCGGAGGAGAAATATCGCACCATTGTGGAGTTGGCCCGGGAGGGCATTTTCATCGTGGACGCCGAGGATAACTTGACTTTCGCCAATAGCTTTCTGGCTCGGATGTTAGGTTACGATGGCGTCGAAGACATTATTGGGCAGCCGGTTTTTGATTTCATCACCGCGGATGGCGTGGCGTTGGGAAAGGCCCAGTTGGAACGTCGGCGCCTTGGTTTTTCAGATTCCTATGAACTCCCTCTATGCCGGCAAGACGGCTCCTCCCTGATAAGCCTGGTGGCGGCGGCCCCTTTCACGGTTAACGGCACTTTTTTGGGCTCCATCGGCATTGCCACCGACATTACCCATCTCAAGCAAGTGGAAAGGGAACTGCGCTCCGCCAAAGAGTTCCGCGAAAAAATTATCAACGGCATCACCGATAATTTGGTGGTCATTGATCCCCGGACTTACCGGATTGTGCAGGCGAACGACTCGTTTCTGGGCCGGGTGGGCCAGGATTCCCATGCGATTCTGGGAAAAACCTGCTACGAAGTGATGCTCCATCGGAACAGCCCCTGCAAGGAAGAAGGCATCCATTGCCCGGTTTTACAGGCCGCCCGGGAGAAACTGACAGCCTTTGGCGACCGAGTCTACCCCGATGCCCAGGGACAGGAGCGCATCCTGCAAATTTCGGCCTACCCTCTTCTCGACAACCAGGGGGACGTGGATCTGGTCGTTCGCCTGGAGCGAGACGTCACCGACAAGCGAAAAATGGAGGAGGCCCTGACTTTCCGTTCCCGGGAACTGCAGAAAACCCAGCACCAGTTGGAAACCCTCTTTGAGATTTCCCGGCAGATGAATGCCAAGGATTTTCTGAGTGAACTGGTCGAGGCCTTAATAACTAAGACCGGTGAGATCTTCCCCGAATCCGAACCCTTATTATTGATACTGGATGCCGACCGCAGCCATTTTCTGCATCTGGCGACGGGGCTGGATCACATGGTGGAACAGCCCGGCATGGTGGCGGATTTTGTTCGTTATCTGGGTAAGATTCAGGACCCCCAGATTTTTACCGGTGCCAACGGCCCGCATACCCCGGCCTTTTTAAAAATCATCTCGGAAATCTATCCCTCCTGGTTCGGGCTGCCCATCTTAGTGCAGCGCCAGTGCATCGGCCTTTTCCTCCTCGGGTCCCGCAAGCCCACAGACTACCCCAAGGGCGATCTGCACTTCCTTCAGGCCCTCCTGGATCAGACCGCGGGGCATGTCCGTTCCCTGGTCCTGCATGAGGCGGAAATCAATCAGCTCCGCCATCACCAGGCAACCAAGGCTTCCCATGGAGGACTAATCGGCCAGAGCAAGAAAATGCAAGAGGTTTATGAACTCATTGACCTGGTCTCCGCCTCCGACGCCACGGTGCTCATTACCGGAGAAAACGGCACCGGCAAAGAGCTGGCGGCTCAGGCGATTCACCAACGGAGTCACCGCAGCAAAGGCCCCTTCGTGGTGGCCAACTGCTCGGCCTATTCCCCCACCCTCCTGGAAAGCGAACTCTTTGGCCACGAAAAAGGCTCTTTCACCGGTGCCATTCGCCAGAAAAAAGGGCGCATCGAACGGGCTCACGGTGGGACGCTCTTTCTCGATGAAATCGGTGACATTTCCCCGGCCACCCAGGTATTGCTCCTGCGATTCCTTCAGGACCATTATTTTGAACGGGTGGGCGGTGAAAGGGCCATCGAGGCCAACGTCAGGGTCCTGGCCGCCACCAACCAGGACCTCCAAAAGGCCGTAGAAACCGGCAATTTTCGAGATGATTTATATTATCGTCTTAATGTCATAGCCATACATATGCCGCCTTTAAGGGAGCGCAAAGACGATATCCCTTTGCTTTGCTGGCATTTCCTCAGCAAGTGCAACCTTAAGGAAAAGAAAAATATCCAAAAAATTTCCGCCAATGCCATGCAGGCCTTGATGGATTACGATTGGCCAGGCAATGTCCGCCAGTTGGAGAACGCCATCAACCATGCAGTGATCATCACCCAGGGCGAGACCATCAGGCGCAGGCACTTGCCGCGTTTTCTCAAGGAAGGCCTGGAAATCCCTCATTCCTCTTCCCTGGCGGAGAACGAGCGCCGCTTGATCCTCCGGGTGCTTCAGGAAGCCAATTGGAACAAACACGAGGCCGCCCGGCGACTCCAATTGACCCGCAGCACTCTCTACAGTAAAATTCGGCGTTACAGCCTGGAGAAAGCTAAACTATCTTCTTGACGGGTCCTATTACATACATACCTCAAACTTCTTTGAGTATGCCCTTTCCCCAAGTATTTCTTTACTCTTGCAAATTTTAAGGGTCCTATTTTATACACCACTCTTTGAATTCAACCGGTCGGCATTATTCGTCCCTCACCAAGACTTAGCCTAACTACCTATTTTAAAATCAAAAATTGTAAAAACGGCGGCTTTTGTCCTTTCTGGCATGAATCTTGAGAAGTATATCAGATACGGTCTTCGCACCATAGGTGGGGCCTTGGGGCGCGGTCCGCAATTGTCGATTTTTGGGGCTCAATCCGTCTGTCAGCCATTATCGGCCGGAAAGGAGGTGAGATCTAAAAAGGGGAAGACCCCGCGTTCGGCGCGGGCCCGGCGAAATTTGTTGGTGCTCTTGCTTCCTCTGGGACAACGGCCCTCTCTTCTCAATAGTTGATGAACTCGTAAAAAGTCGGAAAAGGCTCTATTTCTGGAATTCGCCTTCAATAAAATCAACGAGTTACAAACCAGTTTTTTGCAAATTCTTACTTTTTACGGAACCATCAATAGTTGGTATCTCTTCGAATGATGCATTTCATCAGGAGGAACCTTGGTTTTCAAGTCCCTCAAATCATGGTTCGATTTCATTCAGCTCTTCAACAAAGGCTACTCCTATGACGCCAGATATGGGAGGTCAAAACATGGCGCAAGAAAAGCGTAATATCGAAATCAACAGTCGGGCCGACACTATGGATTTGATGAATCCCGACATCAGGCCGTGGCCGGTGACGCCACCGCCCGATGCCGAATGGGTGATGGCCAATACCTACGCCAAACGTAAGGCGGAGGACTTCGGTAAGTGGAGCGAAGACAACCTCAGGTATGAATATGCCTTCGGCAAGCCTGAAGCCCTGCAGGGTTTCAGATTTTTATGTGTGGGCCAGTGGAGACTGGCCAATAAATTCTGCGCCGCGCTCCTGGCCGAGGCCGGGGCCGAAGTGATCAACATTGAACCCCCCGAAGGCGACCCCCTGCGCCAGCTCACCCCCTTCGGCCGGGAAGAGTACATGCTGGCCGATAATTTCACCGGGGAAAAGTGCGGCCTGGACTTCCTGCACGAGATGCGGGGCCAGAAATCCGTTACCCTGAACCTGGCGCACGAAGAAGCCCGGGAAATTTACCGGACCCTGGCAGGCCAGGTGGACGGTATCATCGACGAGATGCCACCCGGCTACATGGACAGCCTGGGCCTGGGCTACCGGCACCTGAAAAAAGTGTACCCCCGGGTGGTTTATCTGAATATGGCAGTTCGGGGCACTTGGGGCCCCTATAAAGATAAACTTTCCAAGTATGGCCAGTGGACTTTGGAGCCCTTCGGCGGCTGCGCCAACTCCTTCGTCCACAACACCGGCTTCCCCCAGGATCAGTTGCCCCGGGGCAAGGGCGGCGACCCCACCCGCTCCGGCGTCTGGTTCGCCGACTATGTGGCCGGGGAGCAGGGGGCCAACACCCTACTGGCGGCCCTCTACTGGAGAAATGAGCTGGGCGGCACCGGCCAGTTCTGCGAGGTGACCGGGGCCGAGACCCAGATGGACATCCTGGACTTCGATATCGCCTGGTACGGCTTCAACGGCAGCATCAAGGCCCGCACCGGCGCCTGGGACCCCAACCTGAACCAGTATGAGTGGAACCCCTGCCGGGACGGCTACATGATGATCGGCGGACAGACCGACCGCCTGTGGTACCGCATCGGCATGTGCATCGAGCGGGACTTCCCGCAGTTCGGGCGCCTGATCCACGAAGATCCCATCTTGAAAGAGATGGGGGCCAGAAACGCCCTGGCCATGCTGATCAAGACCTATACCGTGACCACCCGCTGGCTCCGGGACATCAACCGCATCGAAGCGGAAACCAAGTTGATGGAATATGAAATCGCCGCCGGTCCCATCATGTACATCGATGAGGTGGCGGAATTTCCCCAATTCAAGTACCGTCCCTGGGTCTGCACCATTGATACGGATCACTATGGTACGGTGCTTTTCTCGGTTTCCCCCAACAATTATCAGATGCGGACCCCGCACCGGGTCAAGGTGCTCGGCCGACCCCTGGGGTTTGACACCTATGAGGTGTTGCAGAAGTTCTGCGGTGTCGGCCAGACGAAAGTCAACGAACTCAAGGAAAAGGGGGCTATCTAATGGCTAAGGACCTGAGAGAATGCCGGCTGGAGGACCTTCCCGGCCCCAAGAGCAAGCAAGAGCTCGACGAAATGAAGATGCCCTACGAGGCTTACTGTAAGGCCGCCTTCGCGCCGGGCCATGAGATGAGCAAACCTGAGGCCCTGAAGGGCATCCGCTGGCTAAGCACCACCATGTATATCTTTACGCCCCACTCGGTAGCCAACCTGGCCGAGCTGGGGGCCGAGGTCATCAAGGTGGAGATGCCCCGCATGGGCGACCCCATGAAGCACACCTCGCCCTTCAATGAGGCATACCTCTACCCGCTGCACGACACCCGGCCCATGACCGGCACCGGTTACGGCTTCACCAGCGCCAACGTCAATGAGTACTATCTCAGCATGGACTATCACCTCCCGGAGATGAAGGAGGCCTTCTACCGGCTGATCAAGATGTCGGACGGGCTCACCGAGTGCTACCGCCCCGGCACCTTCGACCGCTGGAAACAGAGCTATCGTTTCGTCCAGGAGCTCAACCCCCGGTTCATCTATGTCTGGGGCGGCGGCTTCGGGTATGGGCCCAAGTGCTTCGGCGGCTCCTACGACATCCTGGGGCAGGCCCACGCGGGTCTCGCCTCGGTCACCGGCATGCACGAGTTCATGGGCGGCCACTGCACCAAGCACTCCAACTGGTGCATTGACTGGTACTCCGGCACCCAGATCACCTTCGGCATCCTGGCGGCCCTGCACTGGCGGGCTAAGACGGGTCTCGGCACCATGATCGAGTTCTCCCAGGTGCAGGCGGCCACGCGGGTCCTGGGCCATGCTGCGCCGCTCTACGGCCGCTTCGGCATCGTCCGCCAGCGCTGGGGCAACTGGGACACCCAGCTCTGCGTCCACGGCATCATCCTCTGCGGCAAGTCTGACTTCCCGGATGCCATCAACCCGCAGGACAAGTTCGAGGCCCGGTACGCCATGGTCTCGGCCTTCCAGGATAAGGACTTCAAGGCCCTGTGCGGCGTCATCAAGAAACCCGACATGTACAGCAAGTACCTGAAACATAAAGATCGGGTGGAGGGCGAGGCCCAGGTGGACATCTACGCCCAGTTGGAGGATTGGGCCAAGGACAAGTCCCGGGGCGAGGTGGTCCGGATCCTGCAACACGAAGGCCTGCTGTGCGAGCCGGTGATGAACGACCGAGAGGTCTATGAGAGCGAGCACTACCGGACCCGGGGCACCGTGCGCTGGATGGAAGATCCGCTCTTCGGCGACGTCCTGGTCCAGGGCACTTACAGCGCCGGGCTGATGTCCCAGACTCCCCGGAGGCAGTACTGGATCTGGCGGCCGGTGGGCGCTGACAACGTCAAGATCTACCATGAGCTCCTGGGCTATCCCATTTCCAAGGTAAAAGAGTGGTACGACAAGGCCTGGATCTAAAAGGAGAAGACCAATATGTGTGATATCATCTGGTGCAAAAAAGTTCAGGGAGAAGGCAAGCCATGCGAGACGGTGAATTACCTGGACCCCTACTGCTTCTGGAACTGGAAAGGCAACATCAACTGCGCCCACTGCGGCACGGTGTACTATATCCACATGATCAACGGCCACATGTATGAGGGCCCCACGGAACAGAAGGCGGGAACCAAGCCCGACACCAGCCCGCTGTATGCCGACAAGCCCCTGGAAGGCTACATCAATTACCCCTCGGGCATTGAAGGCCGGACCCGGCCGTTCCACTGCCTGCCCCGGCACATCTATCTGGGGGTGCCCGACATGGTGAAGTTCAGCATCCGGGGCCGGCCGCTCAGAGGCTGGCGTCCCCAGCCGAAGTCCGCCGGCATCGCCGGACAGTTTCCCTTCAACTGGGAGATGGAAAAGCTGTCTCCGGAGGTCGCGGCCGAATATCAAGAAAAGATCGCCAAGGGCGAAGTCAAGGATTGGTAACCGGGACCCGGTGAATAAATAAAAGGAGTGGCACATGATTGAAGCAAAAAAGCTAACGCCTAGGCAATTCCTGGACAAGGTCCTGGAGCCGGAAAAGGAAAGCGACCATATCTGCTGGCAGTGTGAATTCCTCAAACCGGTGATCAAAGGCTCCAGTTTCCCTCCGGCGGATATCATCGGCTGGTGCATGAAGATTCACTGGCCCTATTACTGGTGCGTGGCGGACTTCAACGTGGTGACCAAGTGCTACGCCTTTAAGCAGAAAGGCTAGCATGGAAGAAAACGTCCGCAAGGAACTCGACGACCTGGAAATGATGGTGTTCAACTGGAAGCAGTGCTACCTGGGAGACGCCACCCCGGATGGCAATAATGACTGCCTGGTGGAAGAGTTCGAGGAGGAGATTATCACTTACATGTCTCCGTATCTCCGCCGGTTGTATCAGTGTGAGCATCTCACCGCTGAGGAGACGCAAGAGTTCCTTAATTTTTGTCACAGCCAGGTGGAGGAACTCCGCACCCTGATCCGGGAAGTGGAGACTCCACCTCCCAAACCGGGAATTTGGCATAAGTTTGTCACCCAGACCAGGATCGCCTGGCGGAAAGAAGCCTGATCTTCCCCCTAAGGGGAAAAACCGGCGGCGGCCGCCGGGCGAAGCGATCTAGACTGCGATCATTTCACTAAAAGGAGAGGAGCATGCCAGCAAAATGCCGCGTTGGTGTCTGCGGATTCGACCCCATGATCGTCAGGGGATATCTCAAGACCGGGTTTCGAGCCCTGTGGTGGCATATCCCCGATGAGCTGTATGAAGAATTCAACGTTAAACCCAATGGTCATATCTCCGGCAAACTTCTCAAAGTTTACTCCGGCAAAACCGGGAAGATGACCCACGAACCCAATGAACCGTTCCATTGGAATTTCTCCAAGGAATCGGGATTGGCCGTGCTGCTGCCGGCCGAGGTCATCGTGAAATATGAGCTCACCGAGTTTCATTTCATCGAGGTGCTCATCGACAAGATCAACGATCAGCCGGTCGTGCCCGGCAAAGAGATAGAGAGCACCAAGATGTGGCCCATGGACAAAATGAAGCTGGGCTACACCGCGGATTACATCGCCCCTTAAGGGTTGACCCTTTGCCACCCTTCAGGCCCGGAGGCCGGGACGCTCCGGGTCTGAGGGGAACCCTCGGGGCCGTCCGGATCTGAGGCCCCCGGACCACGCACTATCCCCCTAGACCTCAGAAGTGCCCTTGGACCCAGGCGATGAGCGCCGCACAGGTCCGGGCCCAGTCTTCGGTGTGGTCCTGGCTGGTGAAGAGGTGGGCCAGCTCGTGACACAGGGTCATAAGACGGTGGCCTGGGGGGTGGAGCATGATACCGCGTGGCCCGTGAAAGGCCTCACCCAGGAGGAAGGTGGCGCCGTCCCAGTATTTCTTGGGGTCGGGGAGATATTCCGGGTCCCGGCGGAGGTGGACCAACTCCTGGCCGAAAGCCCCGCAGATCTGGTGAGCCCAGGTTTCCAATTCCTGAAACGGGCGCAACTCCAGCAGCCGCTCATCGTAGTGATGGCAGCCCTGGCACCAGACCTGGCCGTCAAAAACCAGGTCGCCATGTTGGGCCGGATCGATTAGGATGCCGCATCGGGGGCAGTTCATGGGATTTTACGGTTTCCCTCCACTGCTACCGATTTACCACAAGAGGTCCAGACGCTGCAAGGCGGTCCTGGGTGCCAAACCGGATAAAGGGGCCATAATGCCGCCTGGAACAAAATTCTTGAGAAGACAAAAGGATTAGACTACCCTGGGTGGAGATTAGAGAAAATGCGCCACAAAGCGAGGGATTATGACTAAAGACGCCGATAACGAGGACCGGCCGGAGGCGCGGGAGGGATGGGAGCCCCAAGAGGAAGGGCAGCCGGAGGGGGAGCCCCAACACCCGGGCTGGCTGACCCTGGCCCAGGTTTTCAATAGTACTGACCCGTTTTTCGAGAACTTCCTTTTCCTGTTGGCCTATGACTACACTTCCAATATTTACGTGATCAAGGGCGATTATCTCACCATCGTAGACCCCGGCAATGATTACACCGGGTTCATGGACTTGTTCAAACTCGATTGCCGGCCCGAGGATATCAAGAAAATCGTCCTGACCCATGGACACCGGGACCATTCCATGGGCGCCTTTGAGCTGCTGCGGGCCTATCCGAAGCTCGCCGAGAGCGGCGCCTTTGAGCTGATCTTGCATCCGGACAGTCCGGCGGAGCTCAAGGAGGTAGTGAAAAAGTTCGGCTGCCGGGTGACCGAGGTCAAGGGCGGGGAGACCCTGGAGTTGAGCGGCCAGGAGTGGGAGGTGATTTATACTCCGGGCCATACCATCGACGGCCTGTCCTTCTATCACGCTCCCTCGAAAACCGCCTTTACCGGGGACATAGCCTTACCCCATGCCATGGCCGAGGCCGACCAAAACGCCGGCGGCCGCCTGGACCACTACCTCTTCGGGGTCAAGGCCCTGCTTAAGAAAGATATTGCCAATTTGCTCCCGGGGCATGGGATTCCCGTGGCGTCTTTAGGCAACCGGGTGGTGGAGCAGACTTATGAAAGCCTGATGCTGAAGATCATCGGGGTGGAGAAAGAGATTCCTTGGATTGACGGCGCCAAGGCCCTGGTGTCCAAGGGACTTCTGGAAGAGGCAGTTTTTTGCTGTGACCGGGAACTGACCCGGCAACCGGATAACTTTACGGCCATGCAATTGAAGGCCTACTGTTTGACGGACATGGGCCGCTGTGAAGAGTCTCTCACCCTCTTGGATCAGGTCTTAGCCCACGATAATTCCAACATTTATGCCTTGACGGCCAAGGGGCATGCCTTATTGGGGCTGGGCCGCTACCTGGAAAGCATCCCCTATTTTGACCTGGCCCTGGCCGTCAACCCGGAGTTCCAGGAGGCCCAGATTTACAAGGGCATGGCCTTGTATTTCAGCGGCCGGCACGATGAGGCCTTGGACATTGAGATCTTCCAAAAGGAGTTTGCCCGAAGGATAAAACAGGAATTTGCCGGCAAGACGATGGCTTCAGCCTAAACAAGACCGGACCCAATTTAGTCAGCAAATCCAGCAGAACCACCCGAAAAGGGCTACGGCCCGGCAAAGGGGGCGAAGGCGACCATGGGAAATATTCTCCGGCTGGATCGTGAAAAAGAGGCCATCGAAAAAGCCATTTATGCCCTCAATACCTTACCAGTGGAGCATATTGTGGTGGCCGCCAAATTTGCCGACCGCTCGGAAGAAGTCTTTTTTTATGGGAATCCCAAAGAGATTATCCAATTATTGGCCTTGGCCCAGTTCCAGATCGGTTTCCGGTATCCCCTGGGAGTATGGGACAAGGAAAAGGATGATGGGCAAGAGTGACCTGGTATGCGGCCTTCCAATGCTTGAATTGCGAGCACTCCTGGCGGGAGCCGGCCCCGGCGGACGCCTGGGAGATGGTCTGTAAAGTGGCCGTCTCCGCTACCTGCCCCCTTTGCGGCGACAGGATGGACGAGGGCCAGGTGGAATTGTTGAGCCATAGTGAGACTAAAATTGCGGTCCTCTGCTCTGCCCCTTATATTTTTACCTGCATCCAATAACTCCTGCAGCACGCACTAACGACCCGGAAAGGAGGTGGACGGTTAAAGGGGTCTGCGGCTTTTTCCTTATTGACCAGTATCTATTTTGCACTCTTAACCTTCATCATCCAAAGGAGCGAACTTATGGCAGACAAAGTTCCAGGAAAGGCGTGGGCCGTCGTCTTCTGCGGCACCGCGGTAAACTTGTGTTTGGGTATTTTGTATGCGTGGAGCATTTGGGCCGGGGCCTTGGTTCCCAAAGATCTGAAAATGGCCGGTACGGTGATGACCGGCCTGAATGAAGGCTGGGTCTATTTAACCAACGCCGAAGCGGCTACCCCATTTTCCTTGTGCGTCATCATCTTTGCCTTATTGATGATTCCGGGCGGCCGCATCCAGGATAAGATCAGCCCTAGATTCGGCGCCATCGTCGGCGGGTTGTTCCTGGCGTTGGGTTGTATCATCGCCGGGGTGACCAAAAGCTATACCGGCCTGATCATCGGTTTCGGGGTTTTTGGCGGCATCGGCATGGGCATCGGTTATGCGGCGCCCACCCCCGCAGCCCTGTCGTGGTTCGGTCCCCACAAACGCGGCTTGATTGCCGGTTTGGTGGTGGGCGGTTACGGCGGCGCCGCGCTCTATGTATCGCCCTTGGGAGCCTATCTGCTGGCTTCCGGCGGTCTTACTTACAGCTTCGTAGTGCTGGGCATCCTCTTTGCAGTGGTTACCATTATTGCCGGCTCCCAGTTGGCCAAGGCGCCTCCGGGCTATGTGGCTCCGGCGGCGGTGGTGAAAGCCGGCGCCGCGCCGGCCAAAGCAGCCGGGACCCTGGTGGACTGGGCCCCCACGGATATGATGAAGACCTGGCAGTTCTTTGCCCTGGTCTTTATGTTCATCGGCACCACCCAATCGGGCCTGTTGGTCATCGCCAAAGCTGCCGGTCTGCTGGGAACCACGGCCAAGGCCATCCCCTTCTTTGCGGCTAATGCCTGGATCCTGGCCTCTTACGGCGGTCTGGTGAACGCGGCCGGCCGGGTGGGCACGGGCATGTACTCCGACAAGATCGGCCGGGGCAACGCTTATGCCCTGAACTGCATCATCTCGGCCGTCTGCCTGTTCCTGATGCCCTCCATCATCGGGGCCAAGAGCGTCTTCTTCCTGTTCATCGCCGTGGGTATCGCCTTCTGGCAGTACGGCGGCGGGCTGGCGCTGATGCCTTCTTT
>JAPLJC010000026.1 GCA_026388765.1 Deltaproteobacteria bacterium | reverse complement strand
CTTCGCTATCCATCGAAGAAACACACGCTTTGGAAAAAGTAGCTATCGCAGCTTATCGGGCGACAAATTGCCGGGATTACGCCCGGCTGGATATTCGCCAAAGGAACGGGACTTTCTATGTGTTGGATGTTAACCCGAATGCCGATATCAGCCCGGACACAAGCCTGGCACTATCAGCCGAACTGGCCGGTTATTCCTACGGGCAATTTGGCAGTCTGCTGGTCAACCTGGCTGCCCACCGGCGTCCTGCTTTCGCCTCAGGGAAAAACAAGCAAATCCAGTCTGTTCCTGGTATGATGCCTGTGGTCTGATGGAAGAAGGAGTTGAAACGCTATTCGCTGCAGGCATGGTTAAACCGATGATTACCGGTAAAGGAGAAAGGAAAGGTTGATATGAAAACAGTCGTGGCTGCCGCCCTGGGCGAATGTGTCCACGTGGCAGGCGTATCGAACTTCCTCCGGCTGGCTGAAGCTGCCGGCTGGCGGACGGTCTTCCTGGGTCCCGCGGTATCCATCGAAGAGGTGCTCGCTGCTGCCCGCCGGGAGAAGGCAGACCTGGTTGGAGTCTCTTACCGGCTCACGCCCGAGACCGGGGAGCGGCTGCTGGGAGAATTTGCCGAAGCTGCCTCCGATCTCTGGGCAGATGGCGTCCGCTTCGCCTTCGCGGGCACCCCGCCTGTCGCCAAGCCCGCCGCCCAATTGGGTTTTTTTGAGAAGATTTTCGACGGCCGCGAGACCCCCGAGCAGGTACTGGCCTGGCTCAAGGGCCAGCCGGCTGGGGACCTGACCGAGACCGACTTCCCACAGACGACCATTGAACGCATCCTTTGGAAGAGTCCCTACCCCATCCTGCGCCACCACTTTGGCCTGCCGACGATGGAAGCCACTTTGGACGGGGTCGCCAAAATTGCTGACTCCCAGGCTCTCGATCTGATCTCGTTGGGGACCGACCAGGATGCGCAGGAATGTTTAAAAATTATCAACATGCGAAGAGTTACTTTTCCTTCTTGCAAAGCGTTGCTTTTCCTCTATTGCGTTGGAGCGGCGGTTGCAATTTATAATTGCGGATTTTCTCGGAGAGTGGCATGAACATCGCCCTTCTCCATTACTCGACTCCTCCGGTCGTTGGTGGTGTAGAGAGTGTCATCGCTTATCACGCGCGTCTAATGACTGAGGATGGACATTCTGTCTGTCTGATCGCAGCGCGCGGCGAATCATTAACAGAACAGATTTCACTGACGCGTATTCCACTTGTGGATTCGCAACATCCCCGTGTGCTGGCTGTTAAAGAGTCTTTGGATCGTGGACAGGTGACGACGGAGTTCGAAGTATTGCGCGAGGAACTCATTCCCCAATTGCGGGATGCTCTCTCTGCTGTGGATGTTCTCATTGCCCACAATGTCTGTTCGCTGAACAAAAATCTAGCTCTCACTGCCGCGCTTTACCAACTTCACATTGCCAGAAAAATTCCGCGCCTGATCCTATGGCATCACGATCTCGCCTGGACGACGCCGCGTTACCTCCCCGAACTCCACGACAACTATCCCTGGGATTTGCTGCGCACCGATTGGGGCGATACTGTGCATGTCGTTGGTTCGGAAATGCGACGTAAGGAGTTGACGGAGTTGATGAAACTCGATTCGGCGCAAGTGCGGCTGATCCCCAACGGCGTGGACGCTGCGCGCTTTTACAAACTGGAAGTGCAAACCCAGGAGCTTCTCGGACAAACACGGGCGTTGGATGCCGCGCCACTTATGCTCCTGCCTGTGCGTGTGACGCCGCGTAAAAATATTGAACTGGCTTTGCATACACTAGCTGAGCTGCGGAAAGCATTTCCGCAGGCCGCGCTGGTGGTAACCGGCCCGCTGGATCCACACAACCCGCACAACCGCGAATACTTTGAGACGCTTTTATCCCTGCGTGCACAACTGGGTTTGCGGGGGGCAGCTCATTTCCTGGCCGAACTTGAAGAATCCTACCTGCCCGATGAAGTGATAGCCGATTTTTATCGGATTGCAGACGCGATGATCCTACCCAGCCGCGAGGAGGGCTTCGGCATTCCGTTGATCGAGGCTGCGTTCAGCCACCTGCCTATATTTTGTGCGGATATCCCTCCCCTGCGCGAGTTGGGAATGAGAGATGCGACTTTCTTTTCACCCGACGAAAACCCCGCCATCGTCGCGGGTTTGATAGCGAGTTACTTTCAAACCACCGGACCGGCGCGGCTCGCCTTGCGTGCCCGTTCCACATTCCGGTGGGAGGCGATCTATAGGCAATTTATTGCATCGCTGTTGAGCGAATGAAAACGATCATGAAAAAATATTCCAAGTTTGTCCCGATCCATACCATCCTCATCCCTTTTGTGCATGAGGGACCCGGTTTACAGGCGCTGGAAGTTGCGCGTTATATGGATGCGGAAATCATCCTTGTGGGTGTGGTAATGGTACCGCCCGAACAATCGCTTAGTGTGGGTGCGGTTGCCGCGCGCACATTGCGAAAACAATTACGATATTACGGAAAAGATGAACGCATCACAGGCAGGACGCAGATCATCGTCTCACACCAACCCTGGATGGATCTGGCAAAATTTCTTCAGAATGAAAAACCCGACCTGCTCTTTCTCGAGTGGGATTCGCACCTCCGTGCTTTAGGCGTGACAGTGAGTGAAGTGTTGACGCGTCCTCCGTGCAATGTTGCGCTGGTACGCGGGAAACTGCCAAACAAACCGAAACATGTCCTCGTCCCGGTGCGAGGCGGTCCTCATGCGGAATTGGCATTGCGGGTGGGACTGGGATTGCATTCAAAAGGCATGACGGCCATGCATCTCCGTAATCCCGATGACCCCCAAGCGGGAAGCGACGCGCCCTTCAAGGGCCTCGACCGCGTTCTGAAACAAATGCCCGAGGTGCAAAAGCAGTTTGCAATCACGGATGACGCGGCACAGTTGATTTTGGAAAATGCCAAACACGCGGATGTCATCGTTATCGGGACGACTTCCCAACCCCTCACGAGTTCGGCTTCCCTCGGCCCCTTTGCAGATCGTGTCCTGCGCGAAGCGCTCTGCCCGGTTATCGCGGTCAAAAGTGGGCACCCGTTACTTCAGGCAAATTACGATGAAAGCGCAGGCATACAGGCCATTTCCATTCTCGTGGATAAATGGTTTGCCGAGAATACTTTTCATGCCGATGAATTTCAGGAGCTGGATGATCTCGTCTCTCTTAAGCGCCAGCAGGGTTTGACCATCAGCCTTGCTCTGCCTGCACTGAATGAACAAGAGACGGTGGGGAAGGTAATCCGCACGGTAAAAAAGGCATTGATGGATAAAATACCTCTGTTGGATGAGATTGTCTTAATCGATTCCAATTCAACGGATCGCACGCGTGAAATTGCCGCCAAGGAGGGCGTGCCTGTTTACATCCATCAACATTTACTGGAAAGATTGGGCGCGCGGTTTGGCAAAGGCGAAGCCTTGTGGAAGAGCCTGCTCGTTACAAGCGGGGACATTATTGTATGGATCGATACCGACATCGTAAATATCCATCCGCGCTTCGTGTACGGAATTCTTGGCCCATTGTTGATCAATCCAAAGGTGCAACTCATCAAGGGGTTTTATCGCCGGCCTTTGAAGGTGGGAGAAAAGATACAGGCAGAAGGAGGCGGGCGAGTGACCGAGTTGACCGCGCGTCCCCTACTCAACCTGTTCTATCCTGAACTTTCCGGCGTGGTGCAACCGCTTTCTGGTGAATATGCAGGCAGGCGCGAGGTGTTGGAGCTTTTGCCTTTCTTCTCAGGATATGGTGTAGAGATAGGCTTGTTGATCGATATTTACGAGAAATACGGCCTGCAAGCCATCGCGCAAGTGGACTTACTGGAACGAATCCACCACAATCAGCCTCTGGAAGCGTTGGGGAAAATGTCGTTTGCAATCATCCAGGCGGTAATGCGCAAGCTGGAACGTCGCGTTGGCCGAGCTATGCTGGAAGATGTGAATAAATCCATGAAGATGATTCGCCATAACGCGAAAGGCTATTTCCTGGATGTGGAAGAGATCGCCGAACGCGACCGTCCGCCGATGATAGAGATCAAGGAATACCGGGAAAGAAAGAATATCTAACTGATTTTGTTTTCGCAACATACTGGAACTGTCTGGGTCAGTAATTCTTCGCAGGAGGATCACAATGACATTTTTTTCGTGGGCCGCGAAAAAATAATTGCATCAAAACATATGAATTCGGGAGATGCAAGATATACCGTTACCCTTTTGCGATTGGGAGAAATAGTGGACTATTCAAGTCAATGGATCATTCTAAGAGACTTGTATGAATAATTGTATATAGACTCAACAACACATCTCTAAGAGTGCTTCACCGAAGATGGCTCTGATCCCGTAGGTGATCATCCGCCCCTGAACTTGTGAATGACTCTTCCCATGAGATGGCACTTGCTCGGTCGGCGATTATTTTTCGTATACCTCTAAAACGTTTCAGACACGAGGTGATGGAATATGCTCGAAATCAACTGGTACCTGCCTATCCTGGTCTTCTTTGCCCGGGTCCTGGATGTCACCCTTGGCACCCTGCGTATCATCTTTATTGGGAAAGGGAAACGCCTGCTGGCTGCCCTGGCGAGGCCGCATGTCCGCTGCCTCCACATCTTTTCGGGAGGGTTGCCCGGCGCACCCGACCTGAAACATGCCCGCCTGGTCGCCAGGCAGCTCCAATCCGAACACCATGAAGTTACAGTGCGCTTGAAAGATTGTCTGGCAATCCTGTCAGATGTCATCTATCACCTGGAGTCCTTTGACGCCTTGCTGGTGCGTTCGAGCCTCATAAACTATCTTGTAGCAAAGTTGGCCTCTCAATATGTGCCGGCAGTGTTCTCGGGAGAGGGCGCAGACGAGCTATTTGCCGGTTATGAATATCTCAAATCAATCCCTCCGGGTTTATTGTTTACAGAACTGATCGAGATCACCAACCGACTTCACAACACGGCGCTCCAGCGTGTGGACCGCTGCGCCTCGGCGCATGGCCTGATCGTCCATGTCAGCTTCCTGGATCCGGATGTGCTGGACTACGCCCTGCGAATTCCCGCCAGGTTCAAGATCATGGATGGAGTAGAAAAATGGATCCTACGCCAGGCGGGGGCCGGGAAACTACCCGACAGCATCCTCAACCGGCCAAAAGCCAAGTTCTGGGATGGCGCGGGGGTGGGCGAACTCCTGGCCCAGAATGCGGAAATACGCATTTCCACGGCTGATTTCGAACGCGAAAAACAACTGCCCAATGGCTGGACCCTGAACAGCAAGGAGGAGTTGATGTACTACCGGATCTTTCGAGAACACTTCGGAGAATTCAAGAATCTGTCCTGGATGGGCAGGACGAAAGGTGCGCTACCGGCATGAAGTTCTTGAGCGGTTTCCCCTTCGAGAGCGCTCTGCGACGCTGTTCGCGAATCGGGCGCGTTTTGCCAGAAATAGGGCGAAAATGATACTAGCCTTGTCCGCACCGCCGCGGCCGCCCGCACCGCGGATGCGCACCGTTATAAAACGCATCAAGAACCCCGGCCTGACAATAATCTGTCAGGCCGGTTTACTTTCTAAATAATGAGTAGGCGGGGAGCCTGTCCACTCAACGTTCCCCTAACTCAGACTTGGGTGAGGCTTCACGCCCAACTGCTGGATTGAGCATATAGCGGGTAAAGAGTAACGTGGGTAGCCATAAAATATATTAGTTCAACCCTTCTTGTACGAAGGGTTGATACGGAATTGGTCGCAAAACCAGCTCAAACGGGGCCATTAGACAGTAAAAATGATGTCGTATAACACAATACCTTCGCCATTATTAGGTGAATAAAATAGGGTTTATCGAGTAAAAAGGAACTGGGTTCCCCGCGCTGGAAAGCTTAGGCGCTATCTATGACACGCTGATTGGCGAAGCACGCTTTGCATCAATGA
>JAPLJC010000142.1 GCA_026388765.1 Deltaproteobacteria bacterium | reverse complement strand
CCCCGGAGATCGTCCAGACTGTCATGCTGTCTTTGACCACGACCGGTTTCCCTAACATGATCGCCGCTATGGGTTGGGTTCAGGAGGTCTTAAAAAAGGAGTCCGGCAGTTAGTCAGGCAGGATATTCAAAGCGAATTGCTTGGCAGTGGGAACAGGGGGGCTATAACCCCCCTGTTTTTTTGGCAGCGCCGGACTAACATCCCTCACTGGGCACAAACTTGCCGGGCAACTTGCCCGGATCGGCCGTCTTCTCGGGGGTTGCGGGCGCGGTCGCGGCAGTCGCCGGCTTTTTACTTTCTTTTTTGGGTTGCTCAGGCACTTTTGTCGCTGGACTCGCGGCCTTGCCTTCGGACGAAACCGCCGGCTTTTTTGCGTCTCCCGGCTTGGCATCCTGGCAGATGCCCAGATTCACCAAGATGAGCCCCATACTCAAAACGAGACCTAAGCCGATGACAAAAAACTTCTTCATTGGTCACTCCTCTGCTTGGATAAGCATTAACTCTGACACTTAAATGATGCTTAATGGTACCTCATTATCCCAAAATAATCGACCCTAATATTTATGATGTCAGAGCCTAGCTCAGATCACTATCGGCAAGAGTCCTATTTTTCCATAGGAATTATTTACTGGTTCAGGTCGGTTTTTGTCCTACAGCCCATTTTTACAGGGATTGACTCAGTTTACCGTCACGCCTGACCCTCCAAAAGTGGTACATGATCAGACCAAGACACAGCACCGGTCCAAAGAGGCAATGGAAGGCATAGAAGCGCAGGAGTCCGGACTCGGTAATTTGAGGTCCGCCCAGGAGGATTTGCTGCAGTTCCCGGCCGCAGAGCGGCACCAGACCCAGGAGATGGGACATTACTTGAGCCGCCCAAAAGGTTTGCGAATCCCAACGCAGCACGTAGCCGGAAAAATCGAGACCAACGGTGGTGAGCAAGAGCGCCAGGCCAATCAGCCAATTTACCTGTCGAGGGGGCAGGTAAGCCCGCGTCGCCACCACGCGGATGGTGTGGAGCAGCAGAGCAACGAGCATGAGCTGGCCGGCCCAAAAATGCAGGGAGCGAATGAGCCAGCCAAAGGGAATCACATAGGTTAGATCATGCAGCGCCGCCCTTGAGCCTTCGGCGCTGGGCAGATAATAAACCGCGAGGAGCAGGCCGGTGACGCCGAGAATCAGGAACAGAAAGAAAGCCGCGCCGCCCAGGCAAAACGTGGAGCTGATGTGGATGCGGTCCGCCGGAATTTTAGTCGGATGGATATGCTCTATGAACTTATCGAATTTCACGGCTTAAACCTGTCGCCAGCCCGGGCCGGCTCCTGGGGATGCGCGACCAGCGACCCTTGGGCGTCCAAACGCAAACCGGCCAGACTCAGGCCACTGGCGGCGGGTCCGGCCAGCAGGCGCCCCTCCTGGTCGAAGTGACTCCCATGGCAGGGGCAGACAAATATCCGCCGGTTCTCAGCAAATACCGGCTGGCAGCCTAGATGGGGACAGACGGTAGTTACTGCCCAGAAACCGGCGTCATCACGCAGCAGGACTACCCGGCCCCCTCTCGTCATGGAGCCAATGGGGTGACCGTCGGGAGGGCCGAAATTCACCGGTTCCGGATCTGACCGGGGTTGAGAGCCGGCGAGAAAACGTCCGCTCATCCAGGTCATCCCGGCAAAGGCCAGCCCCAGCAGGGCCCAGCCCAGGGAGAGGATAAAGCCCCGGCGTCCCGGGCGAGACTTGGCAGGCTTGCTTTCTTTACTTGGTAACATATAATTGTTTAACAAATTAGCCTCTTGCAAAAATTCTCCCTGCCTGTCATTCTGAGGAAGCGAAGCGACCGAAGAATCTGGTATTTTGGTGGCACAGCCTTTCCAGGCTGGGCGAAATCCGGCACAGGCTAGAAAGCCTGTGCCACCAAACCCTGAGATCCTTCGCTTCGCTCAGGATGACAAAACGGCTTTTTGCAAGAGCCTCAAATTTCGACTCTGTTACGAAAAGTTCTGGTCATAGAAAGCCAAGGGATGTCCGAAACCCAGCCCAAATTTGCCACCCGCCGGGAACTCATCATCAAGGAATTATCTGCCAGCCTGCTCCTGACCCTGGTTCTGTTGAGCCTGGCCTTGTTCTTACCGCCGGGCTATTCCACGTTGAAACCTGAGAATACCGGCGTTGGTGAATTAACCGCCCCCTGGCTCATTATCTGGCTCCAGATGCTGCTGCGCTATCTGCCGCCCCTCCTGGCAGGAGTGCTCATCCCTCTGGCCTCTTTAGGTCTGCTCGCAGTCCTTCCCTGGCTTCCCGGCGCCGGACGGCCTGATCCCGCGCTGCGGTACCAGGCTAGCCTCCACCTGGCGATCCTGCTGGCCCTGTGGTGCACTATGGCCCTGCTGACTTTTTGGGGCCGGTAAAACCCTTAGGATCTCCATAGGCTTCCTTGTTCGCATAATACTCCAGAAGGTATTTCACATAAAGGGGATTACTCGCAGACAGCCTTTTTAGCCGCGGCTGGTCGAGAAATGCGGCTCCCGGCCGGGAGCTGAGCTGCAGGGGCCGGCCCTGCTCATCAATCACCTGATCCAGCTCGAACTCAATCCCCAGACCGTCGGCGGCCGGTCTGGTCAGCCGGAGCGGCTGGGCATCCTTGGCCCGGATCAACACCTGCCCCAAGCCCAAAGCCCGCGGGTTGCCATGGCAGTCCCAGCAAGGCCTGGTCTGGCGCCTGATGGTGTGGGGCGCGTAGGGATTCCAGGCCAGCGCCGGCCGTCCGGCCGCCGTGGTGGGGGTGGCAGAATCCAGGAGCACCCGCCCTTCGGGGCCCACCCGGCTGACCCAATACTGATATTGCGGTCTCAAGACGCTGACCAGCCCCCGGGAATTGAGGCCCATAATGAGCCCCTCCCAGCGGCGCCCGGAGTAGCCTGCCAGCCAGAGGCCGGGCGACGAGCAGCCGGTAAGATAGTCGACAGAGCTCGGCAAATTCCTTTGGGCCGGCGGCTTCGCCAACTCCTGCTGCAGCACCCGCTGAACCTGCGGATCACCCTGCTGGGTGAGCCAGAGCCACGGCTCGTAATCGGCGGCATCCAGTCGCACCAGGTGCAAGCCGAGATCCTGAAAGGTCCAGGCGGCATGGCAGGTGGCGCACTCCATTTTGTTCAGGTGACCTGGGATGCGATGGTCCAGCGGCCCGGTCTTTGGACCTTCACGGGCCAGGAGCGGAATTTCGTGCCTTTTGCCATCAACCTTGGAGACCAGCAGGAACTTGCCTTTTTCTTCCCGGGTGTTCGTCAGCAACTGACCCTTTGAGGTGACAATAACCTTTTGCCCGGGTTTAAGATCGTAGTGGGGATTGGCCCGGGCCGCCCGCAGGGCGCGCTGGTCGGCAGTCGTCACCCGGCGGCGGCGCGGCGGTTGGCCCGGCAGACCATGACAGTCGGTGCAGCGGATGCCGACCTGATCCTGAGATTGCGAGTGGCTGGCCCCGTCGCCCATGACTTCTTCCACCGGGTGGCAGTCGATGCAATGCAGCCCGCGCTCGTAATGCACATCAGGTAGCAGAAAGTGATAGGAGTGACTATAGAGGTACGGAACTATCTCGGGGTTTTTCGCTTCGAAGTTATAGGAGGTCGAGTGATCCCGCTCGAAAAGTCCGGCATAATCGGCGCCGACGTAATTGCCGCGGTGACAGTGGAGGCACTGAGAGGTGGGCACGGCGGTAGTTACCCGAGGCGATCTGGCCTTATCGCCAACCCCGGGCAGTTTCTGGTCTGCCGCGATCCTCTCGCTGCCGGTCAGGATATGGCAGGCCACACAAGGGGAGACGTGCTTCGTCTCGTCTCTGGCTCCTTCAGTGGGGCTCGGGCCTGAGGCCCCGAGATGGCAGCCCAGGCAGCGGCGACGGAGCAGGTCGTCCACCAGAGCGCCCGAGGCTGCAAAAGTAGGCAGGAGTTGCAGACCGTCGCCGGCCACCGCGCTATACCGCGGCCCGGCATCCGGTTGGGCTCCCCAGAGAAAGCGAGTCTGGTTGATGATGCCGCTGGCGGTGGCCATGAGGCTTCGCTTGACCCAGCCGCTCTGTTCTGCATGACAGCGGCCGCAGTCGTAAGCCGGGTCAGTGAGATCGGGCGGGTCGGCGAGGAGCCCTTCCGGCCCGCAGGCGCGATTCGACTGGCCTTCCTGGCTTTGTTGAGACACCGAGGCTGACAGCAAATTAGCCGTCTGCCCCTGAGCCTGGCAGCCGGCGGCCGACGCGGGCCCGGCAGCTCCGACCCAGGCGCATAGAGCAATCGCTAAGCTGAGTTGCAGCAGTCTCCTCATTCAGTCCTGGCCAACCTGCGGCTCACCTTTTGCTGGTGGGCTCTTAATTTGGCCTTCTCGAACGCCGCGGCCGGATTCGCCCAGATGGGATCATCATAGCGGCCGTGGCAGGGCAGGCAGGGGGCCACCCGGAGAAGGCGTTGCAATTCTTCGGCATTAAAAGGGCGCGCCCCGACATGAGTCGAGGCCGCCAAAGGCTGCCCTTGTGGATCGACCAGGCTCTCCCAGGCAAACCCCAAGGGATTGATCTGCGGCTGCAGCAAGGGGACGAAAGTGTTCCCGGCCCAGCTCTTGCCGGCCTGGAACAATCCCTGGCCAATACCCAGCGTCTTGGGGTCGGCATGGCACTCCTGGCAGGAGCGCACTTCAGTACGCGTCGTATGCGGCGAGATGGGGGTCCAGACGATACCGTGACCGATACCCGGATTCATGAATACCTTTTTATCACTCCCGGGCACGAGCTTCCCATCAGGGTCTCTCTCGGTAAAGACCACCTGGCAGCCAGGCATCACCACGGATACCTTAGAGCGTGAATTGATCCCGAGGGTGGGTTGATCGTATCGATAATAGTCTCTGGTCTCTTGCCATAATCCCTCGGTTTTGACTCCGAGCATGGGATCCAGGGCAGCTTCGCCGCGCTGCCGGTAGTCATGGCAGCCATAACACTGAGGCGCCCAGCGGGAGTGGCAGGCCGAGCATTCCAGGCGATCCACGCCGTGGCCGGACAGGCGATGATACTTGTCCGTAGGTTCGGAGATGGTCGGGCAGGGGTGATCTTTCTGATCCAGTTTGCTGCGCAGGATCATCTGGCCGTTCTCCTTGCGCAGATTCAAGATCGCGGTCCCCCGCTGCGTCAGTCCCACCTCCCGGCCGAGTAGATCGGGCAGCCTCAGGGTTTTGGCTCTCCAGAGGGCCTCTTCATCAGCAGCGGTCAAGATTTTGGTCTGTGGGGGCCGGCCGAAGCTGCCGTGGCAATCGTTACAGCGAATCTCGACCTGGTGGCGCATGTGGCTGTGAATGTTGCCGTCACCCATGACTTCCGGGCCGAAATGGCAGTCGATACAAGCCAGTCCTCGCTCGAAGTGAATGTCGGGGACCAGATGTCGGACATCTCTATCTCCTGAGAGGGCCTCCAGGTTAGGCCGTCCTTTCCGGTAGGGAGTGCCGTAACCGTCGGCCTCGTCAAGACCGGTGTAGGAAAGTCCCAGGCGCCCGGAGCGATTATGGCACCGCAGACACTGGTCCACCGGGGGCGTGGTGGTGAACTGGTGATGTTTCGGATAACCAGGTTTGTCCCGGGGTAAGGTCGGATCAGAGCCTTCGTAGGTGGCGGTGGGGTTATAGAGCGCGTGGCAGGCGGCGCAGCCTGAGGAGTGGGCGGAGGGGCCGCTTTCCTTCTTATTCCAGAGATGGCAGGTGGCGCAGAGTTTCCGCCAATGATCGTCAGCCAGCTCTCCCGAAGAGGCCAGGGTTCGCCCCAAAGGGTCAACCGGATTCTTCCCGGCGGTCAGACCCATCTGGGGAATGGTCAATAATTCAGCTAAACTGCCGGGCTGGGGATGGGCATTCTTCACCCCGACGGCAGCATAGCGGGCCTCGTCCGAGGTTTGAGCCCCCCAGGAGTAGCGCAGGCCGGCAATGACGCCGCTCATGGTCGCCATAATGCCGGAGCGCACCCGGGCCACCGAATTTTGGGCCGGCAAGCTGCGCTCCGCATGACACTGGCCCCCCGGTCGGCCACAGGTCTGGTCGGCTACCGACAGGTCGGAGGGATTCCGACCGCCAATGAGCCCCTGATGGGCAATCTCCGCCGTCACCCCGAGGCCCTCGCCCCCGTGGCAGACCACGCAACCGAAGGCCTCGACCGGATGCGAGGCGTCAATTTCCTCCAAACCATCATGGCAGGTGAGGCATCTTTCCACCTTGCCGGTAATCATCGGCCGCAGTTCTTTCACCCGCAGCGGCGACTGGCTTACGGTTGCCACCCTGGCCCGGATCTCCGCCTCAGGAAGCTTACCTGCAAGCGAGGTTGTCAGCTTATGGGCCTGGGTGGTGCGGTAGGCTTCTTGATAAGTTTTCCAGGGTTCATGCTCCTGCCGGAGGCGGACCAGAATGAGAAGAACAACCAGAAGCATGCTCATGATCAGAAAAATAAGCACCTTCAGGAGGGGGCGGGCTGATTTGCCTTTTCCGGTGATTCCCATTAGCGCAATTCTATCGTCAACTCAACTCGGGGCCGATTTACTGTAATACTAAGGGTCGCAGTTCACCAATTTGTGCTTCATGGCATAATGGGTCAGTTCCGCATTCGTTTTCATTTTGAGCTTTTCCAGGATGCGGGTGCGGTAGGTGCTGATGGTCTTGATGCTGAGAGAGAGTTGCTCGGATATCTGTTTGATGGTTTGGCCCGAAGCAATGAGACACAAGACCTGGTATTCGCGATCAGAGAGCCTTTCATAAAGCGGCTTCTCATCATCGGTTTCCAGGCGAAAGGCCAACTCTTCCGCCAGCGAGGCGCTGACGTACTTCCCTCCGGCCAGAACTTTCTTAATGGCCTTGACCAGCTCCTCGGGCACATTTTCCTTGGTCATATAGCCTGAGGCGCCGGACTTCAAAACGCGCACCGCAAACTGATCTTCTGAGTGCATGGAGAGGACCAGCACCGGCAGCTTGGGGCGGAGCTGTTTCAACTCCTTGAGGATGTCCAGTCCGTTGCGACCGGGCATGGTGATGTCGAGGACCACGATATCCCAGTCCTGCTTCCAGACCAGGTCGAGGGCCTGCTGACCGTTGCTGGCTTCCCCAAAGACAATACTGTGGAATTCCTCCTCCATGATAAGCTTCAAGCCACGCCTGACGATGGCGTGGTCATCGGCAACCAGTACTCTGATCATGTTGGCTCCTTGCCTGGCTACGTTTCAATGGGGTTAGGCACCGCTGCTTTGCCGGGGAGAGGTATCCGTACGGTAACGGTGGTCCCTTCCCCCGCTATTCCGTTAATGCTGAACTTGCCGCCCAGGAGCGCCACTCGCTCCCGTACTCCCATCAGTCCGAAGGAATCGGCCTTGAGGCTTTCCCTCTTGGTAATGCCTCTGCCGTTGTCCTGAACCTCCAGGATCAGGAATCCTCTCCTCTTCCTCAAGCTAATTCCTACCCTGCCGGCCTGGGCGTGACGAGTGATGTTGGTCAAGAGTTCCTGAAAGATCCGGAAAATGGCGGAAGAGCGCCTCTCATCCAGATCCAGATCCAGATCCTCGGGAATGGCGCTAAGCTGGCAGTGGATGCCGGTCCGGCTCTGAAACTCCGCCGCCTGCCATTCGATGGCGGCTGGAAGACCGAAACCGTCCAGGATTCCGGGCCTGAGCTCGGTGCTGATCTTGCGAACCACTTGCACCGTGGTGTCGATGGTATCCTTCATCGCGGTGATTTTTTTTAACAGCAAATCGTTTTTTGCGGCTTGATCCTGAGTGTGGAGCTTCTTATTCATCCAGGCCAGGTCGATCTTGAGACAAGTCAAAGCCTGGCCCAGTTCGTCGTGGATTTCCCGGGCAATCCTGGTTCTTTCTTCTTCCCGCACGGCTTCAATGTGCGCTGCCAGCTCGCGCATGCGCTCATGCGAACCCTTCAGTTGTTCTTCAAAATGCTTGCGGTCCGTGACATCGAACATGATGCCCTGTAAAAACTCAGGCTCACCCCGTTCATTTCTCACCGCCAGGGCTTCGTCACGCAGCCACAACACCGCGCCGCTTCTGGCCAGCATCCGGTATTCGGACCGGAACACCGCCCCAGTGGAGTTCAAATGGGTCCCTTGAACTTCCGCCAAAACCCGATCCCGGTCTTCAGGGTGCAGCAGTTTGACCCACAGTCCCGGGTCAGCCAGCCATTCTTCCGGCGAATAGCCCAGGACCGCTTCAATCTGCGGGCTGATGTAAAATGTCCCACTGGCCTTGTCCAGGGGTGCGATGTAAGTCACCAACGGGATCTGCTCCACCAGCGTGCGGTATTTGGCCTCAGTCTGGCGCAACTGAGTGGTGCGTTCATCGAGGGAAATGGCCATTTCGTTGAAGGAGGACGCCAAGATGCTCAGCTCATCACGATCGCCGATCGGCCCGATCCGCACGCCCAGATTCCCGGAGGCTAATTGCCTGGTGGCGCTCACGAGCGCCTTCACGCGGCGCAAAATGAAGAGGTCGCCTCCCATCCAGGCGGCCAGCAGCGCCAGAATGCCCACCAGGGCCACCCCGGCCACATTTTTTCTGAAGGCGCTTTCGATGGGGCCGAAAGCCGCTTCCTTCGACATACCGATGCTGACGTAGAGGTCCGTCTCCGGAGCCGCACGAATTGTGGTGATCCCAAAGAGGCGCTCCGCCAGGTCGCTGGAGTGAATGGCCACGAGGGAGTTTCGGCCTTCCCCCATGCCGGCGAGAACCACCAGCTCGGCCGGCATGAGTTGCCCGACCCACTTTTCAGGATCAGGATAGCGGGCCAGAACCATGCCATTATAGTCCAGGATCAGGAGCACCGCGCCGGCGGGCAGTTGCGCGGCAATATCGATCCGCTTGAGCCTGGCAAGGTCGAGAGCGGCAAAAACTGCGGTCGGCTTAACCCAACCCCAATCGTCGAATACCGGATAAACGAAGATTATCACTGGGGTTCCGGTGGAGCTCTCGATCTGATAACCGCTTACTGCGAAATTACCGGTTCTCAGGGCTCGCCTGATATAGGCGTGCTGGGCCAGATTGACGTGCGCATCCAGTTGTGTGCCGCTGCAGACGATACTGCCCCCGTCGTCTATCAAGCCGATATTCACATAATCGGGATATTGCGCCAGCAGCTTGCCAAACAGCTCGCTACACTCCTTGGTGTTTAACTCGCGGACCTCTCTCAACTGGGACAGTCCCGTCAGCAATTGGCGGGCTCCTTCGATGGCCTGGGCCAGATCTCCGGCGGCGAGGCGGGTGAGCCGCAAAGTGTACCCCTCCATCTGGGCCAGTTGGAGGCGATGCTGTTCCAATCCCGTATAGAGCGCCAGCCCCAGCGATGGCAGGACCGCGAGCAGGACCAGCAGCACCAAACGGCTGCGAAGTTTGGGAGCAAGGAAAGATAGCATAGTTACTCGTAACTCTGGTGGCTCGTCTGAGACCTCTGGTAAGGTTCAGCGCCCCGGCGGCAAAGGGGCAGGTTCAGACGAGAGCCCCAGTACCTGCGGCAACCTGAACCGAGGGCCCTAAATACCCTGACGGAGAGCTTGGTCCGCTGGCCGCCGGTCCGGAAAAGCGAGGCTGGCAAAGAAAGCCTCTCTGAAACCCGGGGCGCCCCCCAGCTCTATCACCTCCATTTCGTGAAGCAGCGCTGCCGCACGCCGGCGAGCCCGGACATCCAGAAGGGCCAGGGCGGCCCCCAGCCCGGCGGCATTGCCGATTCCGGTGATGTTATCGGGATCGATTTCGGGGATCAATCCAATAGTAAGCGCATCGTGGGCTGCAATAACATTGCCGAAGGCTCCGGCCAGAAGGATGCGTTCCGGCGCCTGGATTCCGGCCGCGGCGCACAGGAATCGAATGCCGGTGGCCACGGCGCCCTTGGCCAGCTGCAATTCCCTAATGTCTTTCTGATGCAGGACGACGGGTGGTCCATTGGCAGCCGGTTCGGCGGAGGCGAGAACAAATTCAACTCCGGCGGGCGTCTGCCGCAGACACTCATGCCCCGAACCGGACTCGAATTTTCCGTCGGGACGAATAAGGCCGTGGTCGAGAAGAGCCGCCAGGGCGGACATGGCGCCGGACCCGCAAAGACCCCGGGGGCGGATGGCAGGATCGGTGGAACTCCCGATCACCTTCAATTCGAGAGCCCCGTCCCGGAAGGCAACCTGCTCGATGGCGCCAGGTATTCCGGCCATGCCGCAACTGAGGGTGGCGCCTTCAAAGGCGGGACCGGTCGCACAGGAAGTGGTCCACAGGCGGCCGTTGACGGCAAGCACCATCTCACCGTTGGTCCCCAGGTCCAAAAGGAGCGTCGGCCTGTCATCCACGGTGCGCTCCGCCCACAACCAGGCAGCAATCGTATCGGCGCCGACAAAGGCGGAAGGCAGCGGGAGCGTTTGCACCAAGGCGCCGGGATGGAGGGGGAATTCCAGGTCCCGGGCACGGACCTCGAGGCTGCCATGAAATTGCGGCTGATAGGGGGCGACTCCCAGACTGTGCACGGGGGCTCCCAGGAGAAGGTGGCACATGGTTGAATTTCCCACCACCAGGGCCGCCACCAGGCTTTCTGGGGAAAGATCATAGCGTCGAGACAGAGTCCTGATGCAGGCAGAGATGGTCTCACGGGCCATCTTGTTCATGGTTGCCGCGCTCTTGGGATTCGCCGCGGCCGTGATCCGGCTCATGACGTCGGCTCCGAAGGAGACTTGCGGGTTCCGAGCGGTCTCAACACCTAAGACTTCTCCGGTTTGGAGGTTGCACAGATAGACGGCAATGGTTGAGGTCCCCAGGTCTATGGCGATCCCATGAAGCGCCAAAGAGGGCTCCGCCAAGCCGATCACCCGACCGGACTCGTTCACGAGGGCGGCGCGGCACGAGGTTGGAGAGCCTGCGGCTACGGCAGGCGGTTCGCCGGCAGTGGAGCGCGGTCGCTCGGCGTCCGGCAGAGTGGCCAGCCAGTCGACCTCCTGAAGCAGCCCGGCGGTCCCCAAGGCACTTTCAATCTCCCCAGCGGCAAGAGGAACCAGGCGGATAGAGGGGCTGACCGGCAGAGGCTGGCCGAGTCCGATCCCCAGCCTCTTGTAGACCTCCTGGCGATACAACTCTTCCACGACTTGTAAAACCAGGCCATCGACGGCCTCATGTTGACAGGCCAGCCGCAAGCCCTGGGCGGCCTCCAGGTCGCCAATAATCTTGGACTCCGCGGTCGACAGCGGCAAAGCCGCGGCCCCTTCATGAATCTTGACCTTGCAGCGGCCGCATTTGCCCCTGGCGCCGCAATCCGCAGCCACGGAATAGCCGGCGGCCATGATCGCCTCCAAAAGAGTCGCACCAGCCTCGATGGTAATCGGCTTTTCCCGGCCAAGAATGCGAATGGTTGGACTCATTTACGACTGGCCCTCTTTGGTGGCAAAGCGGCCCTGGAGGGCCGTGGGGCT
>JAPLJC010000010.1 GCA_026388765.1 Deltaproteobacteria bacterium | reverse complement strand
CAAAGCACCTGCCCCGTTACCTGGCGGAATTCTGTTACCGCTTCAACCGTCGCTTCTGGGAACCGCAAATGTTTAACCGTATGCTTCATGCTTGCGTGAATACCTCAGGTATTACATTTTCGGAGCTAAGGCAATAAGCGTTAAATTTATTTAATTTTCAACTTGAAAATTGTACGTCGAACGTATAACATATAAAAAGAATGATTATAAGTTTTCGCGACAATCGGACCCGTGCCTTTTTCGAAGGCGAACGGGTTAAGGCATTCCAGGGATTCGAGCGGCAAGCCATGTTGCGTCTCGACCGTCTGCACGCGGCTGATCGCCTGATGGCGTTGAACACCCCTGGAAATAGGCTTGAGGGACTGAAAGGAGATCGCCAGGGCCAGTATAGCATCCGCATCAACGATCGATGGCGGATTTGCTTTGAATGGCCGGAAGATTCTTCCGGGCCGCTTAACGTGGAAATCGTGGATTATCATTAGGAGGTGACTTATGGCACGGCTTCTCATTCATCCAGGTGAGCACCTATCCGATGAACTGAAGGCGCTCGGCATGAGCGCTAACGAACTTGCCAAACAATTGGGTGTGCCGACGAACCGGATCACCGAGATCATCCGAGGCAAGCGCGGAATCTCGGGTGATACGGCTTTACGTCTCGGCCGGTGGTTTGGCACCGGACCAGATATTTGGATGAACCTGCAAAAAAACTTCGAACTGCGGTTAGCGGCGGAGGAAATTGGCGAGGCGCTGGAAAAAATCCCACAACATTATGGTGGCAGAAAGACAATCGGCGATTTGCATCCATAGATGGACTTATCGTCACCGATCCCTGAGGCAAAAATGCCTGCCTGAAGGCTTCTAGCCTATCAATCATACCGATATGGAGATGCGCTTGTCTGAGCGGTGTTTGACCCGATCACCGAAACTACCAGGAAGGCCACCGCATCGGCGTTGTCGGGATCGGCAACGACATTTTCCAGATTTGTGGGCGCTGGCAATGGTTCCCCGTCTTCCCGTTGGCCTTCTACATGCAGGAGCAGCGCTTCATATGCCAAGGCCTTGGCCTCATCGATGGTCTTTCCGGCCGTAATGCAGCCGTGAAAGTCCGGGAACGACACCCCATAATCGCTGGCCGGCTCTTTGTGGACTACTGCAATGTAATTGGGCATAGCCCTCCTCCTACTTAAAACTACTTAAAACTGACGCCCGACTGCCGTTCGATGCTTCGCAGCGTCTTGGCGGGAATATCCTTTTCCGGATGGGGCACCATCACTCGACCGGGCTTCGCCGGGTGCTTGAACTGCACGTGGGAGATCTCTTATCCAGCTTCCCCAAAAACCTTTAGGAAGGCAGCTGGGACCAAAATCCTTATCTCCTGAAAAGATTCGAGGTCTGTGAGATCCCGGTCGCCGGAGATAATGAAGTTGGCCTCTCCTTCCACGGCGCATGAGATGACCATATCGTCAGCTGGGTCTCTGGAGGATCCCTCAAGGCTCAATTGACCGGGGGTTAGAAAGGAAGTCTTTAGGATTTTTAATACCACTTTCTCCACTTCTTGGGTAGTGATCCCGCGTTTTTTGAGGAGTTTTTGGATTTTTGGGTGTTGGAAAACCTGCCCAATTTCCCTTAGGATGGCCGGAGAAATAACCAGCCTCATGTTTCCTGCTATGGCCATTTCAAGGATCTTAGCAGGCGGGCCTTCGGGCGTCAAAATAGCGCTCACAAAAACATTAGTATCCAAGACAACCCTAATCATGTCTGGCTCATCTTCGACAGCAAAATGCCATTTTCGCCGTTTGATGAGCCCTAACTAGTTGAAATAAGAGAGAGCGGATTTATCAGAAATCAAATTTGTAATGCCTAAAAAATGCCTGGCCGAACCGGAAAAGTATTGACATTATTCCTTAAGGCATAGCATATTGTTGTCATGTTCGTGCGGAGCAAAAGTAGTGTCCGAAATGGCGCTTCCTATGAATATCTGCAAATTGTCCGGTCCTACCGGGAAGAGGGCAAGGTCCGCCAACAGGTGATTGCCAGCCTGGGCCGCCGCGACCGCCTGATAGCTTCGGGGGAGTTGGACGGCTTGCTGCGAAGTCTGGCTAAATTCAGCGACCACCTGCGGGTTGTGGAAGCGGTCCGGACCTCGGGGCTGGCCGCACGGACGGCCAGGCAGTGGGGGCCGGCCTTGGTCTTTGGCCGGTTGTGGGAGAAACAGGCTCTGCCTGATCTTCTCCTGGCCTTGTCCCAGGAGCGCAAATTTGAGTTTTCGGTGGAGCGGGCCACCTTCGCCATGGCCTTGCAACGTCTGTGTGCTCCCGGCTCCGATCTGGCCGGCTCGGCGTGGGTCAAGACGGTGGAAGCTCCTGGATTCGAGGGCTTGGCCCTGCAACACTTCTACCGGACAGCGGCGTTTCTGGCCGGGGTGCGACAGGACCTGGAAAGCCGACTCTTTCACCGGGACCTGAACCTGTTCAACCAGACCCTGGATGTTGTGTTCATAGACACCACCAGCCTGTACTGTTATCGGGACACTGAGACGGAGTGGCGGAAGCGGGGCTACTCCCGGGACCATCGCCCCGACCTGCTCCAGTGGGTGTTGTGCGTGGCCGTGAACGCTCAAGGCTGGCCCATCGCCTGGGAATTTTCCCCGGCAACACTGCGGACCAGAAGGCCTTGCGCCAGGTGGTGGCGCTCCTGCGGCAGCGGTTTCAGATCCGCGGGGTCACGGTGGTGGCGGACCGGGGCATGATCTCTCAAGACACCATCCAGCTGTTGACCGAACACGAGCAGGCGCCCTTTGACTATGTGTTGGGTTGCCGTATGCGCCGGCAGAAAAAGGTCAACGAGGAGGTCCTGGCCCGAGCCGGACGTTATCAGCAGGTGGCGGCCAACTTGGAGGTCAAGGAGGTGCGCCTGGGCGCCAAGCGGTATGTCATCTGCCGCAATCCCCAAGAAGCGCTCAAGGACGCCGCCGCCCGGGAGGCGATCCTGGACAAGCTGAGGCAGACGGTGGAAAAGCAGGGTCCCAAGGCCGTCATCGGTAACCGCGGCTATGCCCGGTTTCTCAAGGTGGCCAAGGGCAGCGTCACCGTCGATGAAGAAGCCGTAAAGCGAGATGCCCGGCTGGACGGTAAGTTCGTGCTGACCACCAACACCGATCTGCCCACGGCTGAGGTGGCTCAAACGTATAAGAGCCTGTGGCGGGTGGAGCGGACCTTCCGGGAACAGAAATCCACCCTGGAAGTGCGGCCTATCTATCATCAGCGGGATGATACTTCCATCGGCCACATTGCGGCCTCCTTCCTGGCCCTGCGCCTGGAGGTGGACCTGCAACAACGCCTGGATGACCGGGAGGTCAAGGTCTTCTGGCCCGACCTGATGCGGGATCTGGGCCAGGTGCAGTCGGTGCTCGTGGAGCTGGACGGCTATCGCTATCAACTGCGCACCGACTTGGTCGGCTCCGCCCACCACGCCTTCGCCGCCACCGGGGTGCGGCCGCCATCTCCGGTTACGCTCTTGGGCCCCATCTCGTTAGGACTTAACTCCGTCAACCTGTAAACCTTGTAGTGCCGAAAACATTTTTCAACCAGTTAACTTGTTGTTATCTTAATACTATTTTTTTCTTGCTGTCGAAGATGAGTCTGGGTGCTTGCTTTAGTTTTTCTAGTTGCCAGTACCGCCTCCTCTATGGCTTGCTGGGCCTCTCGGCTATCCGCTCCCTGCATCTTATCCCAGATACCTTTCAAAGACTGAAGGGCGGCGTTTTGGTCCTCCTGAAGTTGCTGGAATCTTTCCATGTCCACCAAGGCCGCCAGAGGCTTCCCGGCTCTTTCAATAACATAGGAATCTCCCCTAATGGAGACCTCGTTCAGTAGCTGGCCGAGATTCTGACGGGCTTTCATGGCCGAAATCTTTTTAAGCATATTAATCATTCTTCATCAACTATTATATTTAATATAACCATTATAGTTATTATTGGTAGCCTGTCAAGCTCTTACTTGCTCGGCCCTATTTTAATGACACAATGCCACATGATGTTACATAAAGAGTCAATTTCATGACCAAAAAATCCTTCAAACTGACAAAAATCCATGGCGAAATTTTCGCCATTTTATGTCAACCTGCCAAGAGGCCTCCTGTCCAAGCCATTGAAATTAATAGGCATGTAGATGCCAGTTTTTACCTGGAATAGTCCCGTTGGGACTAAAACACTTTGCATGCAGAATTGAGCTTCTATGCTGGTCACGTTAAAATTGGTCAGAATCTCAGGGGTCAACAGCCAACTAAAAACTTCTTCTCCATAGAGCGGGTCTGATTCAATTCTATCTTGTTCTTCCGACCGATCTGTGACAAAAAATCCGTTTTTGAATACTATGCCAGGGAGGCGCAAATTGGGAATCTTGGGGCATAGGTAGGCCTTTCTTTTCATGGTTTGACTCAAGGTTTGACAAGCCTTTAAAGGGTTTGATATGGTTTGACACACTGGGTTTGACAGTTTTTCCATTGCTCGCTGGCGCCGCTTATATTCACACTGGTAGATGCGCCTCTTCTTTTGGTCCTTATATGGCATAGGAGCCCTCCGTAAACTAAAAATTCATAGAGAATTTTTACTGATAGAGACAAGAGAGTACTCTGGGAGTGGCGGTTCGAATTTGACCCTTGAAGCTGGTCTCTTAAATGACCCAGATAACCTCCAAATAGCTCATTTTGACCACACGGCCGGGCCGCTGTACCCGGAAAAGTGAGGAATCATGCGGGTTTTAAGCAAATCCCCGCTTCGGCACCATTTGATTAAATGAGGCGTAATCCTAAGGGGTTACGCCTTTTGTTTTGGTTGGTGTCCACTGGGAATTGGCATATATACCCTGCCCTTGGGGAACATCAAGCCCGTATTCAACCTGGAGGATTATGATAACACCAAGACCATTCGTTTGGTGCGGCTATATTATCGCGACACATCTCCGGTGGGCTTCCGCAGCGGCGTCCATATTTCTTGCAATTACCCAGGCTATGCGGTGATTTCCACCTATACCGCCAATGGCGTTCAGGAGCAAAACTGGCTGGACCGCACCGCTACCCTGGCGCGTTTAGATCGGGTCAAGCCCCGGCTTTTTTTCCTGGCCAAGATTTACAATACTACCGGCCAGTATGGGGACTCCAGGGACTACTGGGAAGAGACCCACGCCAGCATTAGCCGAGACGGCTCCCCGGGTGGTCTGGTCCGAAAACTGGGGACAATATGGACCGGCTCCAGACCAGCCCCGGGCTTATCTGATGCAGCTTGATATGCCCCCCAATTGGCAGCAATCGATGTTCTCTGCGCCGATGGCGCCAATACCTCTCTTGCTTTCGGATTGATAACGGAGGTAAGTCAAGGCCCCGGAAGCTCCTTAATATAACAAATCCGTCCTGGCAACTATTCATGCCTTAGGGTGTGCCAAAGGTCATGAATGACTGCTATGATTCGGGACTTATCGCAAATCTAAAGATTTCTCATCTATCCGGAACATATCTTCGCTTTTAACCTGGAGAACGCCTTTTTCCCCCCCTGAGGTTCTGGTTTCCTATTTTCGCTGGCGCCTGAAATCATCCTCCCCACAAACGCCCTGGGAAGATATGGAAATCATATATTCCGTTCTTGCTGGCTCGGTGATAAGAAAAGGTTTTGGCAAGATAGTCGCCATCGGTCGAAAAAAAAGGCAGACCGTGGTTGGCCTGCCCTTGGTAGAGATTGTCAATTTTCTCAAGGACATAGTGTCTGTCGCCTGAGCTACTCCTTCAGTCGGTAATTCGCTTTTCACCTGAATATTTCATATGTTAACCAAGACGGTCAGTTTTTTTAGCCGGTTTGCTTTTACTAAAATATTTAATTGACAGCTTTACGAAGTTGTGTTTTAAAGATGATCGGATGTTTATTGATAGAGATTTTTGTAGCCTAACTTAAATCTGTCTCAAACCCAATCTGGATGAGGACAGAGGGACGGCTGGGACCTCTCAGAAACTATATGCCCAGCATCTTTTCAAAAGGAGGATAAAATGAAAGGTAAGCTAATTTTCAAACTGGGGGTACTCTCCACCATCTTGAGCTTTCTGCTGGTGGTCCCCGTCCTGGGTCAGACGGATGAGGAGCTGGGGAAACAGCTCAAGGAATATAAAGCGCAGACTTTCAAGGAATTGAAAGTTAACCCGAATCAAGAAAAGACACTTGCAGCGATTGAAGATAAGTTTTCGACAGCGCGCGGCCAAATCGTCGACAGCTCGAAGAAAGCTTGGGATGAGTTGCAAGCCGCGTTAGCCGAGGCCCCCCCTGTTGACACGAAGGTCAAGGAGCGGGTAAAGGCTTACATTGACGGGCAGACTAAATTGTTTAATTCTTTTAGGAGTGAGCTGGATGAGGAAATGGCCCAAATGAGCCCGGTCCAGCAAGGCAAGTATCTGGTGGCCATGGAGCGCTGGCGCCAGAAATGTATGCCAAAAGTATGTATCCCAATTACTAAATAGAATCATCGGAACTCAATTAAAGAACCTGAAGGAATCGATTCTTTAACTTAAGAAAACGCCTGTCTGCCAAGATCGAGACAGTGAGGTGACGCCATGGCTGGGAATCTCAAAGTTACAGAAGGTAAGAGTGAGGTCCTGCGTGAAATCCTGGAGGAGATCCGCCAGGAAAAGGAGAAGCGCGTAGGATTCCCATTCTGGGGCAACTGGGGCAACTGGAGCAACTGGCGTAACTGGCGGAATTGGCACAACTGGCACAACTGGTGGAACTGGTGGACTTGATCTTAGAGGTTCATTGCCACGCCACTTTTTCTATCATTCTGAGCGCCGCGCCAGGTCCAGGTATTTGAAAGACAAGATCCTTCGCTGCGCTCAGAATGACGGTTCCCTAGATTAAGATAACGAAGTTTTGAACTGACTGTTGGTGTTCAGTTTTTTGATCAGGAATCACCTGGCATTTTGCTTTCCAAAACTGGAGAATAAATCCAGTACCGCGCCTTTCTTTGCATTTCCATGCCCGAAACTCTCTCCCCGATAAACCCATGCAGTTCCGATTGGGAAAAGCATCTAACGGTGGTGCCCCAAATCCAGGTAACGCGGAACTGCAACCTGGCGTGTGGGTATTGCTTCCAGGAGCATTCAGGGGGGATTATCGGCCTTGCCACTGTTGAAACGATTTTGCGCCGCGTCATCGCCTATAATCTTACCGCTGATCCTCTCAACAAGGTTATGCAGATTTACTGGCATGGTGGTGAACCACTGCTGGCCGGCAGCGAATTTTTTCGCGCCATCATCCGCCTCGAGTCTCAGTATCCCGAGCTTTCTTTCGAAAACCGGATTCAGACCAACGGGACCCTGATGAGCGATGAATTAGCCCGATTGTTTGTCGAACACCAATTCCAGTTAGGCTTCAGCCTAGATGGGCCCAAGGAGATCCATAACCGGTACCGGTGCTTTCCGGGTTCGCGCTCCGGGTCTTTTGATGCCGCTCTGCGTGGCATTGAACTTTACCGCCGTCACGCCATGGCAGACCGGGTGGCCGTGATCGCCGTGGTCACCCGGGCCAGCATCGGGCGGGCCGCCGACCTTTTTAAATTCTTCAAGGCGTTGCAGGCAGAGGTCCAACTGGATATCTATGATGTGCGCTGGCTGGACCTGATCCCGGAGGCCGGCGAGGTTTTAGGGTTGTCGGACCTTGCCCCTCTGCCGGAAGAGGTGGGACGGTTTCTCATCGAATTGTTTGATCTCTGGTTCTGGGACCAGGACAGGCAGGTGGATTTCAAAGAGTTGCGGCAAGAAGTCAAGATGGTCCTGCAGCCGGAACTAAAGCTGGGCGACCCCTTCGACAAGAAACGATGCGACTTCCGGCGCCTGATTTTCGCCCCTGATGGCAAGGTGTTCAGCTGTGACCAGTGGGTGAATGATGGACAGACGGCCTTGGGAGATATCCACCAGGATTCCCTGGCAACCATTTTGACGAACAAGGCTGTCCTGTGGGAAAAGATCAAGCAGAGGATTCGGCGGTCCGGAGAGCAGATGGCTTGTGGCAGCTGTGAATGGGGCCAGCAGTGTGGCGGTGGGTGCTTCACCTGCATGAAATACAACGCGATGCTGCTCCGGGCCCGCTCCGAGGGGCTACCTGACAGCCGCTGGGCCGACGCCGTCCTCCCTCCCGCTTGGGAGGCGATCCGGGGGGAGACGTACTTCTGTAAGGGACTATGGGCCTTTCGTCACCACGTGCGGGAAGCAATCCGGTGGGAGCTCGCCAATGCCGGTTGAGGCCAACGACGCCTTCACCCTGATCCTGGAGCCGGTGAAGCGCTGCAATCTAAGCTGCCTTTATTGCTATTCGGACGGTGCCGGGGCCGCTGTCATGAGCCAGCAGACGCTGCAGACGGCCTTGGAAAAAACGGCCCGTTATGCCGAGCGACAAGGGTTCAGGGAAATCCATCTCCTTTGGCACGGGGGAGAACCCCTCCTGGCAGGCCTCGGGTTCTTCCAGGCTGCCATAAAAATTCTCGTCGGACTTACCTCGGACCTGAAATTCCATCATTATCTCCAAACCAACGGCCTGCTCCTCGATCATGACTTTTGTGCCTTTTTCCGTGACCACGCGTTCCAGATTGGGATTAGCCTCGACGGCCCCCAAGTCTTGCACGACTCGCTGCGAATCGGCGCCAATGGGCAGGGAAGCCACGACGCGGTTCTGGAGAAAATTCGCCTTCTGGAAGAACAAGGCGTGTCACCGGGGTTCAATGCGGTTGTTACCCGACGGAGCCTGGGTCAGGAAAAGGCAATTTACCGGTACTTTCAGGATATAGGGTACGGTTTCCGCGTTAACCCGATGGTTCCGGGGCGCAACCCAGAGGCCTCTGCACCATACTTGCTGCAGCCAGGGGAATATGGCTCATTTCTTTGCCGCTTATTCGACGAATGGGCCAGTACGGAACGCCAGCGGGTCATGGTGTCGCCTCTGGACCTGTACCTGGAGGCAATTCTGGGTGGGGTGCCTTACGAATGTCAGCAGCGGGGAACCTGTGCCGGGTCGCAGATCGGAGTGAAACCCTCCGGGGATGCCGTGCTGTGCAGCCGGTTTGAGACTCACCTCTTAGGTAATATCCACGACAGTGAAATCCAGGAATTGGTAGCGTTACCTTTTTGTGAAGATATTCGGCGGCGAGCCGAGACGCTTTCAGGCTGCCACACATGTAGGCACTGGTCCATCTGCCACGGCGGGTGCCCCCTCAATGCCTTGGTGTTTTGTCAGGACCATATGGCAAAAGACCCTTTCTGCAAAGACTATCAACTCATATTTGCACGAATCCATCGAGCCCTGGCAGACCTGCAAAGAAAGCCCGACTCCTACCCAGAGCCATGAGATCCTGGATAACTGGCATCATCTCACGCTATCGCTTCCCTTTGGCGCTATTAGTTATCGTGCAGCTCGGCTGCGGGGTGCTCATCGCGCTGCAGCCGCGCTACTATCAACAGTTGGTAAGCCTGGCCATAAATGGCCAATACGCCAATCTTTGGACCTCGGGGCTGCCCTTGCTCAAGCAACTAGCCCTGATCTTCCTGGCCGTCGCAGTGCTACAAGGGATTGGTGGGTACATCGGCACCGTCTTTTCTTTCAACCTGCTAAAGCAGCTGCAAACCGATTTTTTCGATAAGGCCAGCCACCTGCCTTTGACTTATTTCCAAAAACAATCTGCCGGCGAATTTTTCACCAAGTTCAGCAGCGATATTGCACAAGCCCAGCGGTTCTTCGCTGATTTTATTCCAGGGGTTGGACGCGAACTCATCACCGCGCTGGCGGTGACGGTCGTCCTCTTCTATTTCTGCCCAGCCTCGCTTACCCTGGCGGCCCTCGGCATCGTGGCCGTCACCGCGGTGCTAGTGACCGTCCTCAACCGAATTATGGGCATTTATGCGAGGGCGCAGCGGGCCACGTGGAGCGACATACAGCGGGTCTTCGACGAAACAATTCAGGGCATCGACACGGTAAAGGTGCTGGCTGCCGAGGAGCAGCAAGCCGCACATTTCCAGAGACACACCACCGGGCTGAAGAATCTTGCGGTCCGAGCTGGGGCGGTGCTCTCGGTCTTTTCCCCCGGGATCGAGCTTCTCACCCAACTGGGCGGTTTAGGGTTGGTGGCCATGGCCTATTACCTGATCGCCAGCGGTAAGATGCGTCTCGAGCCTTTTTTGCTTTTTTTCTTTTATGCCACCCTATTGCAGATGTCGGTCACCCAA
>JAPLJC010000254.1 GCA_026388765.1 Deltaproteobacteria bacterium | reverse complement strand
GCCCCGCGGTTTGCTTCACCTTATCGGCGAAAACGACAAAATTCTTGCCGATAACCTTAACCCCTGCGCTTCTTTTCAGTGATTCAAGGCGTTCCGGGTCGCTGACCTCCTCGCCGATGACCACCTCACCCACTACCCAGGAGAGGCAAGGCTCCGTGGCGTGCCGGAAATCATTATTGTTCAAAACCACGCAGACCATCTGACTTCCAAGAACCTTTAAGACTCCTTCGTTGCAATACTTGCCTAAGCCTCCCAGGCCTCGCTTTTGCAGCTCTTCTTCAAATTGCCGGATAGTTTGCCGGTCCTTCTCATCAAGCCAGCCGACCTCCAGTATCCCTTTGGTGTCCCGCAAGGCTTGTTCTACGCTACCTTTACTCTTCTCCAGGTCACCGCGGCAATTTTGAGCCGGCATAGCGAAATCCAATCCGATAAAGTATTACTCCGGGCAATAACTCGATTAATGGTTATCCCGCGGCCTAGCGCCCTGCCGAACCAAACGGGGATCGGCAGTAAAGCATTCCTTGAAAACCATTATGGGATCTCGGCGAAATGCCATTGTTGTCATCCTGAGCGAAGCGAAGGATCTCAGGGTTTGGTGGCACAGGCTTTCTAGCCTGTGCCGGATTTCGCACAGCCTGGAAAGGCTGTGCCACCAAAATACCAGATTCTTCGGTCGCTTCGCTCCCTCAGAATGACAACTAAGGGGACTTTCACAGAGGTCTCATTATGTTTAAGAGATTCCTGCTGGCTAATGGCGGTAATCATCTTGCCGGCGAACCGCTGACCACTGCCGTCCGGTGGGAATTACTGGAGATGGCAGGGAAAACGGCCTCATAACGCGCATTCAGTGCCATAATGGTTTTCACGGAAAACCTGAGAATCAAAGGGAATTATGACGATATGTTAACACACTCGCGGGTGAATTGCTACAACCCGGGCCGAGACTGTATCATCCCCCGGATAGATTCCCCCGAGAAAACGGTTAGGGCTTCCATTATTCACAATCATAAGGCGGGGAAATTATGATAAGCCCGGCGAGGATAATCAGGCTCTTATTGGATATTAGATATTCTCTTTAACCACTGGGAAATGTGCTTAATTGTGGGTTTACAACCAGCTATTCTCTCGGCATAATTCACTATTCGGTTCCAATTCACCTTTCTACTTATTTCCATCCCATTTAAATCTAAGAAAGTAAAAGCAGCAACCATGCCTGTTCTTTTATTACCATCACAGAAAATATGATCTTTGATGATAAAGAACAGATATGCCGCTGCTTTATTAAGAATACTCGGATATCTCTCTACTCCAAATACTTTTTGATCTGGAGCTGATAAAATATATCCGAAGGAATTATCATTTTTTATGTTGGAAATACCCTCATAATATGATCCTCCAAAGGATAAAATCATATCTTTATTTATAGATATGATTTGCTCCCTAGTTAAGTAAATCATTTATCTGACAATTCTTCCCAAGCCTCTTTAAAACGGTTTTTATATTTTTGAACCGTTTTATGAACCATGTTTTGGTTGTCAGGCCTAGGAGCTAACCAGGGTTCAATAGTTCCAGTAGCCCAGAAAGTAAGGTCACAGGTACCATTGACATTATGCAATGTCTTTTTGCTAAGTCGCACATTAAGCATGTGATGACTCCTTATTCTTTTATTGCCCATAATTTTCGCTTGGCCCATTCAAAATTGCCAGGAGTTACTACAGCAATATCTATATCGCCACCACAAAGTGGTGGACCAAAACCAAACCTAAATCGTCCAACAACAACTTGTATTGCATATTCGGCATAATCTATTGCATCTTGAAGAGGCATCCCATTAAATATAATTAATAATTCGCTTACCGCATCTTGGACCCACTTTTCTATAATTTTTTTATCTACACCTCGTCTAATCAGTTCTTCCAATGATCCAAGATCATAACCCTTAAACAATCTCACAAGAGCATCTATCTGACCAAACCAATTAGACCCAAAAGAAGGTCTTCCATCTGGCATATTGGGCCGGACCTCTCCCCAAGTTGGGCCTTGGGGAAATTCATACATAAATTCATCGGGAAAAAATTTGTTAGCCGAATATCCTCCAATAAAAAGGCCTAATGGCGCTTTTGGCTCCTTTGGATATGCTGCATCATAACGCTTTTTAATAAATTTTAATAACTCATCCGCGATTGCTTTAACGCTATATGATTTATTTTTTGCCTTATTCGGATATCCGTACTCAAATTCCATGATTAGACTCTTTATAGAGCGGTCGCCAATGCTTCCTGATCCCCAGTTCATTATACCTATGGGATAATCTTTAAAATGAGTAACCTTGTTGGCATATTGAAATGTCTGAATAATACCTTCTGTTTCACTTTGGGGGGTTTTAATTTTCCCCGAAAGCATCACAGCACTATCAGCTGCAAGAACTAGACCTTCTGCTACCTTGACACTAACACAAATGGTCATATACTTCCCCTATCAAGATAATCTACAACAGGCCTGTGAAAATGGGCAAAAAGACCCATTTAAATATCGGTATAAATACCTATTTTGCCAAGGGAAAATTACAATACCACCTAACAATGTCCTTGTCAAATAGTTTATACCATATCTAAACAAAAAAAGGGGCAAGCTTTCTAAATTAGGATACTTCCGGCCGAGACCGTTTTCGCTTGGTCACGGCCGCGGGGGAAAGCCTCGGCCGCGGTTGCGTAAGCCTTGCCGCTTGCTTGACGGCGTGATTTCATCCGGCTGGTTAGTTACTACCAGGTGCAGCACTTTGGCGGGCCGCCAGGTAAATTCCAGATTGACAGCCTGCCGCATTTAACTGAGAATGCATTTAGTCAATCATCATTAATCTCTGGATTCCGGGTGAGGACAACCATGGGTAGGCGCAAGAGCATTGAGGCGCAGGCGGGAATGGGGACCTGGGGCAGATTTATCTTTGCCCTGGTTATCCTCTTGTTGATCTCCGCTTCTGCCGCGACGGCCAAATCAGAGGACGATTTACGCAAGGAGATTCAGGATCTCAAGCAAGAGGTCAAGGCCATGCAGGAAAAGCTGGGGCAGTTGCAGGCCGGACAGCAGGCTATGCTGGATCTCTTGAAGAAACCTCCACCCGAGATGGCCGCCCCGGCGTTCCAGCCTCCTCAGGCGCCACCGGCGCCGCAGCCTTTGACCGTCGGCCAACTCCTGGCCGGCAAGGACCAATACCTGGGCAGCCGGGTAACGGTTAAAGGACTGGTGGGGCCGGTGCTGGTACACCACAAGTCCCTGCTCCTCAAGGCCCCGGAGGGCATGGTGGAGGTCCGCTTCGGCAAGCTCCCCGACCAAAAACTGGTGCAGCAGCTCACTTCCACCCCTCTGGAGAAGCCGGTGACTGTCACCGGGATGGTGAGCCTGCCGCCCAAGGCAGGGACCGCCAAGCTGCAAATTGACGCCGAGGCGGTGGATTTCTGAGACTGGTAAGCCTCCGGTGCCATCCTGGCAATCCTTAAGCCGGCGCCTGCTGGCGAAAAGACCGGCCGGACCTGCCCCGCCCCTTTCGCTGCCCCTGGGGCAAAACCGTGGCGGCCCTGGGGACCCTGGTCTGCCTGGGCCTGATGCTCTCCATGCCGGCGGCTTCCTGGTGGCGCCTGGGTTTGTGGTTCCTGGCGGGGCTGGCGGTCTATTTCCTGTACGCCTGGCGGACCGGGCGGCTGCGGGAGATCGATGGGCTGGAGTAAGAGAAGCTGAGTCGAGGAAATATTTATCGGCTGGACCCGCAGGGGCGGGCTTCAAACCCGTCCCTGCTTAACCTAAGCAATGGGTTAAACCGGCTTATTCACCAACAGCCAGTAGAAGCCCAGGTCCGCCACGGTCTTGGCGAAGGCGTCGAATTCCACCGGCTTGACCACAAAGCTGTTCGCCCCCAATTTGTAGCACGCTTCCACGTCTTGTTCTTCGCTGGATGAAGTCAGGCACACCACGGGAATGGCTCTGGTTTTTTGGTCCTCTTTGATTTTCTGGAGGACCTCCAGGCCGCTTACCTTGGGGAGCTTCAGGTCCAGGAGAATCACCTTGAGGCTATTGAGGCTCTCCCCGGCGAAGGGGCCGCTGGCGAATATGAAATTTAGGGCTTCTTCCCCGTCCTTGACCACGTGGACCTTGTTGGCCAGGTGATGTTTCTTCAAGGCCCTGAGGGTGAGTTCCACGTCATGGGGGTTGTCTTCCACCAGCAAAATTTCCACATCCTCATAAACCATGGTGATCCCTTCGCTAGGTTAAGATACTCAGGTGCCGCTGAGTTTGATGATGAGAATATGCTAATTATCCAACTAATTCAACATCTAAGTTACATCAGCGCTAGGCAGAGAAAAACAAAAAGTGGCGCCTTCGCCAACCTTGCTTTCGGCCCAGACGCGGCCGCCGTGACGGTCAATGACCCGCTTGACGATGGCCAGACCGACTCCGGTCCCCCCATACTCCCCTTCAGGATGCAGCCGCTGAAAGATTTCAAACAACTTGTGCACATACTTCATGTCAAAACCAACCCCGTTGTCTTTGACACAATAGACATTTTCAAGTTCTTCACTCCGGCCGCTCACTTCAATCAAGGCCGGCTCTCGACCTTTGGTGAATTTGATGGCGTTTTGCAGGAGGTTCGCCAGCACCTGGCGCATCATGACGCGATCGGCCAGGGCGGCGGGCAGCGGCTGGATGTCGATTTGCAGCTTCCTCTCCATGTAAGAGGTTTTTAACTCCGCGAATACGACCTGGACCAGATCGGCCATATCGATGAGGACCAGGTTCATCTCCTTACGGCCCAGGCGGGTCAGGGCCAGCAAATCGTCAATGAGCTGCCCCATCTTGCGGGCTTCCTGGTGAATGATATTCAGGTATCTCTGGCCGTCGGCATCGAGGTTATCGGCACAGTCCTCCAGCAGCACCCGGGCGAAGCCGCCCATGGAACGGAGCGGGGCCCGGAGGTCGTGGGACACGGTATAGGTGAAGGCCTCCAACTCCCGGTTGGCGGCTTCCAACTGGGCGGTGCGCTCCCGCAGTTCGCCCACTCGCTGCTGCAGCTCGGCCACGACCCGCTTGAGTTCGGCCTCTCGCCCTTGCAGGGAGTCGGCCATCTGATCGAAGGACTGCGCCAGGAGCCCCAGTTCTCCCACCGGGTAATCCGGACCGGAACGCACCGTCAGGTTCCCCGCCGCCAGCCTCTCGGTCACGCCGCGCAGTATCCTGACCGGCCGGATAATGAACAGGTCGGCGCCGAACCAGGCCGCGGCCAGGGCCAGAATCGCCACCAGACCCAGCCAGATAAGATTGCGCCAAAGATCCCGATCAACCTTGTCAACGGCCCATGCCATGGAGAGGCCGATGGCCACGTACATATCCTGCCAGGGCGGCGACAGGCGGGCAAAGGCGAAGAGGCGCGCATCTCCGGGCAATCCCATCCCCGCCGCCACCCCCTCATCGCCGGCGGTCATGGCCTGGATCAGGACATCCGGCAACATTTTGCCGACGTATTTCAGGGGGTCGGGATAACGGAAGAGGACTTTCCCAGTGGAGTCGGTCAAACCCATGGCGGAGTCAAGCGGAAAATCGCTCTTGGCCAGCAGGCTTCCCAGCCATTGCAAGTCCAAGCTGGCGGTGAGCACCCCCTGCAACCGGCCGGCCTCGTCCAGAATGGGATACGCCAAATTAATGCTATACTTTTTGCTGATGCGGCCCAGAACAGGTTCGCCGACCACAAAGTCCCTGAACTTGATGGCTTTCTGAAACCAGAGGCGGTCGGTGACCTCGACCGGCCCCGAAACCGCGGGGGCGCTGGCAAACACCTGCCCTTCGGGATCGGCGCCCGCCAGGGCCGCATAGTAGGGGCATTGCTCCAGCACCTTGGCAAACAAGGCCTCGCAGGCGGCCCGGTCACGGCGCTGTACCTGGGGCAGTCGGGCCAGGCCCATTAGCAGCTCCCGGGTGGTCCTGATCAGGGTCTCCTGGATGGTGGCCAGGTTCCTGGCCGCCACTAACTCGTCTCTCTGCACCTCCCGAACGGCGCGGGCCCGTCCGTCAAAATAGGAATAGAGCGTTAAGGCCAGCAATGGCAAGATGGCCATCAGGACCAGGAGAATGGCGCGACTGCGCAAGCTGGCAAAGGAAACCCGCAGCATCGGTTGCGTTCCCCTATCCTAACCCGCAGAACTTTTCCATCAAATCAATCTAATTATGGATTCGGACTACCGCAAGGCGGGTACAACAACTTCAAGCAGTTTTTAATTCTTCCAGGGTAAACAGCGCCTGCACCTGAGGCGCCACGGCAGCCACCGCCTCCCAGCCCCCTTCCTGCCGGTCCACCAGAATCAGCACCCGGATCACCTCCAGGCCGAAGTCCCGGGCCGCCACGATGGCCTTGAGGGTCGAAGCCCCGGTGGTGATGACGTCTTCCAGGATCACCACCTTATCACCCGGTTTGACGTCGCCCACCACCAGGCCGCCGGTGCCGTGTTCTTTGACACCCTTGCGCACCGAAAAGGCGTTGATCGGCTTGCCTTTCAGATAACTGGTCAGGGCAATGGCCTGGGCCATGGGGTCCGCCCCCATGGTGAGGCCGCCGACCGCGTCGACCTCCAGGTCCCGGAGCATCTCCCAAAAGAGTTCGCCGATGAGAAAGAGACCCTCGGCGTTGTGGGTCGTGGGCCGACAGTCGATGTAATAGGGGCTCACCCTCCCTGACACCAGTTTGAAGGGTTGGTCGGGATTGTAGCGGAAGGATTTCTCTCTGAGAAGTTGCAGCAGTCTTTCCTTGTGGGTTTTCATCTGACCTTCCCCGCTTAGGATGAGGTTTTTATCGCCCGGCTCGGCTTAACGAACTGGCCCTATTCACATCTAATTAGACAAATCGGCACTAATGGTCTTGAAGTTTGGCTGCCATTAAGGAGAAACCGATGGCCCTGGGAATTTTAATTTATTGGACTTACATCTGTGGCATTTACCTTAGCTTGCTGCGCCTGTGGCTAAAGGCTGGTTAAGGTTTAACTGTAACTTGCCGCCATATTATGAACCAATGCTTAAATAATGGCTACCAGTAACAACTAGATTAATATCAACCGACAATAATCCCAATTTATTCATAAGGAGGCTAAAAAATGAACTTCCTATCCGTTAGAATTGGGTTGTTGATGTTGGTCGTCTACGGCCTCGTCTGCCTGGTGACCCTGCTGCACAAGAATTTCGTCTACTGGTAGGCCGCTATCATCCCCGCAGCCGAAGATATTCGGTTAAGGCCGCCCGGGTGGAGCGGAAAGGAATCTCATCCCAGGGGATCTCTGCCGGGGCAAAGACCCGGGCCTCCAGGGCTTCATCTCCGGCGGCCAACTCGCCCCCCAGATATTTGGTGAGGTAAGCCACCACCACAGTGGAGCTGTCCCGGTAAGAATAAACGTTGAGGAGGCGCTCTACCCGCACCGCCAGCCTGGCCTCCTCCAGGGTCTCCCGCACCACCGCCTCCTCGACCGGTTCCCCCACATCCACGAAGCCGCCCGGCACCACCCAGAGGCCGTAACCCGGGTCGATGGACCGGCTCACCATGACCACGCCCCCATCCAGGGGCACCACGGCGATGGTCGCCAGCTTGGGGTCGATATAGAAGACAAAACCGCAGGCGCGGCACACCAGGCGCTCCGGCTCCCCGGGCTTGAGGAGACGCTTCGCCAGCACCCCGCCGCACTGGGGACAAAACTTATAAGTATTGGATAAATCAAGGCTCAAGAGCTATTAACCCTTCTCATCTTAATGAGTGCAGAAATGAAGTTCATTCTTTATCCCCTCTCCCCCAATGGGGGAGAGGGTTAGGGTGAGGGGGAAGTAATCTCTTTTCCGCTCCCATTAATAAGCAAGCTATTTCCCCGGCGAAAAAATGAAGATTTCTCACGCCGGACGCCAAGAACTCAAGGAAAAATTTGCCGTGGCCGCCACGACTGTTGGTTTTGGCTGACTGCTAAAAGCTGACAGCTGAGAGCTTTTCTCACATAAACGGCGTAAAATCATCTCCAGCCCGAATGATGTAACCCTGCTCCCCGCTGGGGATTAAATCCACCCGGTCATAAAACACCGGCCCACCCCGGGGCCCCTCTTCCCGGGGATTGGGGCTTTTCTCGTGCAGGATCTTTACCTGCTGGCCGGCCTTGAGCCTTTTGAGGACCCGGGCCTTCTCTTCGGGGTATTCCAGCAGGGCGGCATCCTTGGCCAAAACGCCAAACCTGGGATTCTGCTCCCGCTCTCGGAGCTTCCACCCCTGTATCGCCAGGGCAGCCACGGGGTCCTTGGTGGCGAAATAATATTTTTCCAAGACCTGCAGGGAACCGGACTTGGGGATACGTCCCAGGGCCCACACCGCATTGAAGGGAAAGGCCCCGGTCGCGCCACCCAGTTCCTTTTCGTATTTCGCCCGGTTATCCAGCAGTTGCGCCAACAGCGGCACCACGGCCTCGCCCTGGGCCGCCGCCCAGTAGGCGGCATTCAGGGTGTCAAGGTAGCCGCCCCGGACCATTCTGTTCTCCACTTCCGGCAGGGCCAAGGGAATCCTGACGGCCCCGGCCAGCGACCAGCCCCACAAAACCAGCAGTGCGACAACCCAAAATGGACGCTTGCTCATGCTCGTCTCGATCCCGTTGGCAGCAGATTTTTACCCCAGGCTAAAGGGCATGGGGCTGAAGGTCAGAATAAACACCAGGATGGTGACGAAACCCAAGAACTTGCGGCGGCCGTCCAACGGCACCCAGTAGTGAAACGGCGGCGGATGGCGCCAGCCCAGAAAAGCTAACAGCACGGCCCACATCAGCCAACCGTACCAGAAAACCAGCCCGCAGACCAGCAGCAGCCCCAGACAACCCAGGGAGACATAGCGGTGATATTTCGGGAACAGGGCATAGGAAACATGGCCCCCGTCCAGTTGCCCCACCGGAATCAGGTTCAGGGCGGTGACCAACATGCCGATCCAGCCGGCAAAGGCCACCGGGTGCAGGATAACGTTCGCCTCCGGCGGCAAGGAGCCGAAGACCAGCCAGCTTAAGAACTGATATAACAGGGGCTCCCCCAAAGTCACCATCTCCTGGCCGCTGCCCATCACCGTGGTTTGGGACAGCAGCAACCCCGCCAGGGTCACCGGGATGGCAATCGCCACCCCGATCAGTGGTCCGGCGCAGCCCACGTCCAGCAGGGCCTGCTTGTCCTGAATGGGGGAGCGGATTTTGATGAAGGCTCCGAAGGTGCCGATGATAAAAGGAATCGGGGGGGCCGGGATGAAGAAAGGCAGGGTGACATCCAGCCGATGACGCCGGGACACCAGATAGTGGCCCATTTCGTGAGACCCCAGGATTAGCAGCAAGGTGAAGGAAAACGGGATACCCCGGTAAAGCAGCCCGGGTGTGGCCAAGGGGTCCACCCCTTGCTGGATGGCCCCGGCGGTGATGGTGGTGGCCACCGTCGCCACGAATAGCAGCAGGTGCAGGCCCAGCCGTCTCCCCCTTACCGGCTGCGGCCCAAACTGGCTCCCGAGCGGCTCTGCCGCCGGAGGCACAGAAGCCGGCCCCGGCTGCCAGCTGGTCTCGTCGCTCATTTCAACCCCACCGCCTCTTTCAAGGCCGCCACCTCGTCAGCCGTCAGCATCCGGTACACCCCCCGGGTCAGGCGGCCTAAGGTCAAGGGGCCGAAAGCGAGGCGCTTCAGCTTCAAGACCGGATGCCCGACCTTCTCCAGGAGACGCTTTACCAGATGATACCGCCCTTCCCACACGGTCAGCTCCAGGACGGTCTTATCCTTCTCCTGCTTTATCACCGCCACTGCCGCGGCTACTTCCCGGCCATCGATCTCCACGCCGGCCGTCAGTTGCCGTAAAGTTTCCCGGCTCACTTCCCCTGATACCGTCAGCCGGTAGGTACGGGGCACCTGGTGGCTGGGATGCATCAGCCGGTGGGCCAAATCGCCGTCGTTGGTAAGGAGCAGCAACCCGGTGGCGTCATAATCGAGGCGCCCCACCGGATAGAGCCGGCCCCGGAGACCTTCTCCCAACAGATCCATGACCACCCGCCGCCCCTGGGGATCTTTTCTGGTGGAGACATAGCCGGACGGTTTGTGCAACATCACCGTCACCGGCGGGGCCGCGCCCTTAATCGGGCGGCCATCCACCCGCACCTTATCGCGGCCCGGGTCCACCTTGGCGCCCATCTCCACGACCACCAGACCATTAACGCTCACGCGGCCGGCCCGGATCATCTCCTCCGCGGCCCGCCGCGACGCCACCCCGGCCCGGGAAAGAAACTTCTGTAGGCGTTCTAAGGTCATAATAATTTTGGGGTAAAAGGCGAAAAGGGGAAATGGGGAAAAGGAAAAACTCAACCGGGCGTTATCTTTTGCCTTTTCCCCTTTTACCCTTTTCCCCTTTTACCCCCAGATGTTAAACCCACAATTGAAACTCCAAGTTAAAGCCAATGGCATCACGCACTTCTGACATGGTTTTACGGGCCTGTTCCCGGGCCCGTTTATTGCCCTGGTGCAGGATGTCCCGGACCTCGTCCGGGTGCGCCTCGAAGTAACGGCGGCGCTCCTGGATGGGGAGCATATTGTTAAGCAGGGACTCGGCCAGCAGCTTTTTGCAGTCCACGCAGCCCAGGTTGGCGGCCCGGCACTCGGTGGTGATTTCGGCGAGGCGCTCCTTGGGCAGGTTGAGCCGGTGGAAGGGGAAGGCCAGGCAGCGGTCCGGCTCTCCGGGGTCCCGGCGGTAGGGGCGCTGGGTATCGGTGGTCATCTGCCGCACCTTTTGGGCCATGACTTCCGGGGAGTCGCTCAGGTAGATGCAGTTGTCGTAGCTCTTGGACATCTTGCGGCCGTCGGTGCCGGTGAGTTTGGGGATCTCGGTGAGCAGGGCCTCCGGCTCCGGAAAGATGGGCTTATACAGGTGGTTGAAGCGCCGGGCGATCTCCCGGGTCATCTCCACGTGGGGCACCTGGTCCACCCCCACCGGCACGCCGTCGGCTTTGTACATCAGGATGTCGGCGGCCTGGAGCACCGGATAGCCCAGGAAGCCGTAAGTGGCCAGGTCCTTGTGGGCCAACTGTTCCATCTGGTCTTTATAGGTGGGGTTGCGCTCCAGCCAGGGCACCGGAGTGAACATGCCGAAAATGAGGTAGAGCTCGCAATGCTCCGGGATGGCCGATTGCACGAAGAGGGTGGATTTTTCCGGGTCCAGCCCCACGCTGAGCCAATCGACCAGCATTTCCGGGATGTAACCGCTGATGTCCTGGGGCGCTTCGTATTCCGTGGTGATGGCGTGCCAGTCGGCCACGAAATAGTAGCAGCGGAAATTATCCTGGAGCTTAAGCCAGTTGTAGAGGGCTCCGTAATAGTTCCCCAGATGCAGTCTGCCGGTGGGGCGCATGCCGCTTAAGATGCGCCTTGGTTTAGGATCAGAGGGGTTTCGTTGCGGACCGGGTATATCTGCAAATGCCATTCTTATTCCTATGCATGAATTTTCTAGATTGTAGGGGCGGCTCGCGAGCCGCCCCTACCACCGGGATTTTGACCCAACCCCGATATCTTGCCCAAAAACTTACCATTTGACCACCCTCTTTGGCAAGTAGTGGCGCCAATATTCCTGCCACCGTCGGCCCCGACCAGGAAACCGGGATCTTAATCTGCCTGGAGCGATCCCAGGTAAGCGCTTAGTGAATCAACCTCCCGGCCCGGTTCCACTTCGTTCCCCGACCTGAGATCGTGGATCGCCACCCTGACGGGCTCCTCCAGGGTAGTGGGAAAGCTCTCACCGCTGGCGTCGGTGATGGCGATATAGGCGCGCTTGCCTTGGTATTTAATCCATTTCGTATAAGACCCTTTCCCGCCGCAGCTGGCCGAGAAATTGAAGCCATGGTCTTTCATTTTTTCTTCCAGGTTCATTGCTTATTACCCTGCCTAGCCGGCCTCTGCCGTAATTAGCACTGGCGCCACTCGGGCGTTCTCTTATCCAGAAAGGCCTTGACCCCTTCCTCCGCATCTTCGGTGCAGCACAGGGCCGCAAAACGGTCGCCCAGCATGTCAATGGCCTGGCTATAAGGCATATCCTGCATCCCGTAAATCCCGGCCTTGCCGGCCTGCAAGGCCAGAGGGCTTTTGGCAGCCAGTTTTTTGGCCAGTTCCAGGGTGGCTTCCTCCAGCTTATCGGCCGGCACCACCCGGTTCACCAGTCCTAACCTCTGCGCCTCGGCCGCCGTGATCATATCGCCGGTCAGCACCATTTCCAGGGCCTTTTTGCGGCCGACATTGCGCACCAGCGGCGCCGCCGGCCCCAGGCAGATGAGCCCGACATTGATGGCGGTGGTCCCGAATTTGGCGTCCTCCGCCGCCACCGTCAGGTCGCAGGCAAAGGAGAGGCCGGCGCCATTGGCCAGGGCATAGCCTTTCACCGAGGCGATCACCGGCTTTTTCATCCTGGCGATGGTGAGATTGTGCTCATCCATCAAATGAATAAATTCGTTGTACTCCTTGTGGGACTTCCCCTTAAATTCGTCCAGGGAAATCCCGACGGAGAAATGTTTGCCATTGGCGTCGATTACCACTACTCTGACCCCGGGGTCATTTTCCATCTCCCAGAGGGCGGCATTCAGCTCTTGGGCAAAGGGGACATTAAAGGTGTTCATGGCCTGCGGCCGATTCAGGGTAATGATGCCGACTTGCTCCTGCCGGTCCACCAGAACGTTGGTGTATTCCATAATCCTCTCTCCTTCATCGATTAATAGATATCAGGGTTCAGCTCACCTTGCGGCTGTTTCTGATCCGACTTTGGACCTGCGGTCCTGCTTCGGCTTTCTCAAGCTGTTGAGATAGAAATGCAGTTGCGCCATGGTTTGCTGCCAGACGGCGGGGTCGTGGCTGGAGGAATACAGGGGGGCGGCTCCGTTCAGCGAGATCACAATGAAGTTGGCGATGGCGCTCAGATTCAGTCCCTCCCGCAACCTGCCCTGCTGCTCCGCTTCCACCAGCCACGAACGTAACAATTCGGAGAAAGCCGTGAAACCTTTCAGGACATGATTGCTCATGACCGTAGATTGTCCGGAGAGATCGACCAGGGAATTGAGCAAGAAACAGCCCCCCTCAAAAACCCTGCCCCCCAAATAATTTTTCAGATTATTTTCTACGACCCTGTCAATCCGCGCCAGCGGGTCGGAGAGCTCCCTCACGCCCTCAAAAACGAGGCGCTGCCAAATCCGCACGCATTCAGCATAGACCGCGTACCAGATTTCCTGCTTATTGCGAAAGTGGCCATAAAGGCCGCCCTTGGTCAGCCCGGTTGCCTTAACGATGCCGGCCACGGAGGTCTTGAAATAGCCCTTGACCGAGAAGAGCTGCATCGATTTTTCGATGATCCGCTGCCGGGTCAGGTCGCCTTTCGTTGCCATGCCTAAGCCTCTTGATAAAATATACCGACCAGTCGGTATTTTTTATCCCGTAACACCCAACATTGTCAAGTGATAGAAAACAATTTCGTTTTGTAGAGGAAATTTGAGCCGGAAAACCTTGCGGAGAAAGGCTGCCGCCTGCGTTTCCCAGAACCTCTGAGACTTTGCGAGAGTCCCTTGGTTTGTCATTCTGAGGGAGCGAAGCGACCGAAGAATCTCGTTTTTGGTGGCACAGCCTTTCCAGGCTGTGCCGAATATTCCGAAAAGGCTGGAAAGCCTGGGCCACCGACGAACAGGAGCTTAGGATCAAAAGATGAAAAACGCAGGCTAAAGCCTGCGGCTACCTAACTGCTTGTTCCTTTTGGCAAGTAACCTTGCACAAAACTTTTTAGCTCCGCCAGCACTACGGCTATTCTCCGGTCGGTGTTCAGGCGCAACCGCGGGCGGTCATTTGGGCCCAAGGGGTCGAAATCCTTGATCTGGGCCGCGAACAGCTCCACCCGGCCATCGGAGACGGCCTGGGGATCGGCGAGCCTGATTCCTGCCCGCCGGCGGGCCTCCGCCGGGGGGCAGTCGCAATAAACGAAGAGTGTTGCGGCCTGATGTTCCTGGGCCAGTTGCCGCACCAACTCCCGTTCCCAGGCCCGCTTGTAGGAACCGTCCAGGATGACGCTTGAGCCCGCGGCCAGGTGCGCCTCGGCCAGGCGGCGCATTTCCTCGTAGGTGCGAGTCGAAAAATCCGCGGCGTAGATGCCCTGCCCGAAGGCCTCAGTGGCCCGGGTGGTGGGCTTCAGCCCCGCCAGGGTCTTGCGCACCTGATCGCTTTCAACGACCGGCCACTCGAGGGCCTGGCCCAGGGCCCGGGCCAGGGTGGTCTTGCCGGTGGCCATCAGGCCGAAGATTACCACCACTATGGGGGTTATTCCGGAAATATGATTTTCCTTATAATGAAAAAGCCCAGTCAAAATTAAGTAATTGATTTTCTTAAATTTTGGTAACGTTTCTTGTCGGCCCCCCTCACCCCAGCCCTCTCATCCAGCCGGGGGGAGAGGGAATATTACCGGAGTTGGTTCTTTATCCCCTCTCCCCCAATGGGGGAGAGGGTTAGACATAATGGTTAAAAGTTAAAGGCCTGCGAACCTTGCAACGTGGGTTAAGCTGTGAGCCGCTAGTGTCCTGTTTCAGAAATACATTTACAAAGTCTTTGCACTTTTGCGAATATTGAGTCTGCGGTGGCGGTCCACATAAAGGGTTTAGATTTGGCGTTGTAATGCGCCACAAAAATCTCGATCTTAGCAACCAATTCTT
>JAPLJC010000114.1 GCA_026388765.1 Deltaproteobacteria bacterium | reverse complement strand
TCCCGCTCAACGTAATTATTTATTTTCTGAAAAATGGCGCTGTTGTCAAGGGGAAAAAGCGCTTTTCGGTTTTCGGTTTTCGCTTTTCAGTAGAAAAGGCCTGATAAATCAAGATCTTTTAATCTCTAATCTTCGATACATTCATCGAGTCTTGCTGACCGCTTTCCCTTTTCAGTCATCCTGGGGGCCACCGAACAGCGTCAGTTGGGGCGTCTCCAGGGCGGGACGGCGGCGGGGTCGGGCCAGGCGGGGCAGGCCCATGGGGTCCAGGCTCCCGGCCTCCAGATTTTCCAGAACCTCCCGGGCCCGGTCCACCACCTCCTGCGGGACCCCGGCCAGTTTGGCCACCTGGATGCCGTAACTCTGGGGCGCGGCCCCGGGAGCCAGTTGGTGCAGAAAGACGATGTTGTTCCCCGATTCGGCCACCAGTACCTGGAAATTCTGGACCCGGGGCTTGAGGCGGGTCAGTTCGGTGAGTTCCTGGTAGTGGGTGGCGAACAGGGTCTTGACGCCAACGCCATCCAGGTCGTGGAGATGCTCCGCTACGGCCCAGGCCAGTGACAGGCCGTCGAAGGTGGAGGTGCCCCGGCCGATCTCATCCAGGATCACCAGGCTCCGGGGTGTGGCCTGGTGCAGGATGCGGGCGGTCTCAATCATCTCCACCAGAAAGGTGGATTGGCCCCGGCCGATGTCGTCCACCGCCCCCACCCGGGTGAAGATGCGGTCCGTCAGGCCGATGTCAGCCGCCTGGGCCGGCACGAAGCTCCCCATATGGGCCAGGAGCGTAATCAGCGCCACCTGGCGCAAGATGGTGGATTTCCCCGACATGTTGGGCCCGGTGACGATGAGCACCTGGGCGCTCGAGTCCAGGGTGAGGTCGTTGGGGACAAAGGCGCCGGCAGGCAGCAGACGCTCGATGACCGGATGACGCCCCTGCTTGATGGTCAGCCGCGGTTCGGGGACCAAATGGGGGCGGCAGTAGCGGTGCAGGGCCGCCAGTTCGGCCAGGGCGCTCAAAACATCCAGGAGGCCCAGGGCCCGGGCCACCTGCTTGAGCCGGGGAGTCTCCTGTCCCAGGCGCCTTCTCAATTCCAGAAAGAGTTCCGCCTCCCGCTTAACTCGGATTTCTTCGGCCCCCAGGACCCGGGATTCGTAATCCTTGAGGTCCGCGGTGATGAAGCGCTCGGCGTTCACCAGGGTCTGCTTGCGGATGTAGTGGGCCGGCACCAGGTGCTGGTTGGCCTTGGAGACCTCCAGGTAATAACCGAAGACCTTGTTGTAGCGCACCTTGAGGCTGTTGATGCCGGTGGCCCGGCGCTCCTGGGCCTCTAGTTTGGCGATCCAATCCTTGCCTTCCCGGCTGAGGCTAATGAGTTCGTCCAACTCCGCGTCAAAACCTTCCCGGATGATCCCCCCATCCTTAATACTTAAAGGCGGGTCGTCCACCAGGGCCCGGACGATCAAGTCCTGCAGGTCGGGCAGGGGGTCCAGGTCGGAGGCCGCCTCGGCCACCAGGGCGGGGAGTTCCTCGGGCAACAATTCTTGGAGCCGGGGGACCTTTTCCAGGGTCTGCTGGATGGCGGCCACCTCCCGGGGGGTGGCCTGCTCCAGGGCCACCCGGGCGGTGAGGCGCTCCAGATCCCCCAGGCCTTTCAAGGTCTGGCGCCAACGGGGCCGCAGTACGCCATTCTCCTTAAAAAACTCCACGCCGTCCAACCTGGCCTCAATGGCCGCCAAGTCTTGCAAAGGATAGCGCAGCCAGCGGCCCAGCCGCCGGGCCCCCATGGGGGTGATGGTGCAGTCCAGGGCGTCCAGGAGCGATCCCTGGCGGGAGCGGCTGCGCCAGGTCTCGAAGATCTCCAGGTGCCTCAGGGTGGCTTCATCCAGCCCCAGGTGGTCATCCCGGCTATAAGGCAGGAGTCGATCCAGGTGGGGTAGCTCCGGGGTCTGGGAGTCGTGCAAATAGCGGAGGATGGCTCCCGCCGCCGCCACCCCCAGGACCTGGTCCTCCACCCCGAAGCCGTCCAGGAACAGGGTGCCCAGAGCCCGGCCCAGTTCCCGCCGGGCCGCCTCGGGATCGAAGGCGTAACGGTTGATTAACCTATGGGTGGGCGGGACATCGAAGGGGGCCAGGGCTGTATTAAGTAGGGTTAGGTCGGCCTCTTCGGAAACGAGCAGTTCGGTCGGCTTCAGGCGCCAGAGCTCATCGGCCAGGGTATCGGCCCCCTCCCCCTGGGTGAGGCGAAACTCCCCGGTGGAGACCTCCAAGAAGGCCAGGCCCCATTTTTCGCCCTTCCAGGTCACCGCGGCCAGGTAATTGTCCTGCCGGGCGTCCAGGGCGGCCGGGTCCACCAGGGTGCCCCGGGTGAGGACCCGGGTCACCTCCCGGCGCACCAGACCCTTGGCCTGGGCCGGGTCCTCGGTCTGGTCGCAGACCACCACCTTGAAGCCCGCTTCCAACAGTTTCCCGAAATAACTCTGGGCGGCATGGATGGGGAAGCCGGCCATGGGGATGCGCTCCGCGTCGGCGCGGCTCCGGGAGGTCAGGGCGATGTTCAGGGCCGCCGCGGTCTTTTCGGCGTCCTCGAAGAAGGTCTCGTAAAAATCGCCCATCTGGAAGAGGAGCAGGGCATCGGCGTATCTGGACTTGAGATCCAGGTACTGCCGCAGCATGGGGGTGACTTTATCCGGCGGGGCGTCGGCCATGACGGCAACAAGAAACTCGTGGGAATTTTTTGACTTGTGTCTTTTTGGTCTTTTTTATCAAGGGCCTCCATTCGGTCAGAAAATGGGAGTCCTCGGCCATCATTCGGTTGGGGAAGCGCCCGTGGAGGCCGGTGCAGCCGCCGAAGCCTCGGCCCTGACGCCGGCCTGTTTCAGTTCCTGGGCCAGAATCTCCAGATTATGCCTGAGCCGGCGGATGGTCTGGCGTTGGACGATAACCTCGTAGATGCCGTAAAGTGAGGCGGTGAAGACGCCCAGGAAGAAAAAGAAGATCACCAGCACCCAGAGGTGTATCGGCGGGCTTTGCAGCTGGGTCAGATAGAGGTCCAGGTGCAAGGTTACCGGTTGCTTGAGCACTTCCAGGTTCTCGATGATGAAGACCACACCCAGGAGTACGATGATGGTGGAGAAGATTACTTTAAGGAAACGCATGTCTGCTCCTCGTCGCAGATGGCCTGAAAGTGGGGGGCCAGGCTCTCATAGGTCTGGCGGAAGTGTTCCGGAATCACCCGGACGTCGGCAAAGACCGGGATAAAATTGGTGTCGCCGTTCCAGCGGGGCACCACGTGAAAATGGAGATGGTCCTCCACCCCGGCCCCGGCCACGATTCCCAGGTTGAGGCCCACATTGAAGCCGTCGGGCCGCATCTGCCGCTTTAAGATGGCCATGGCGGACCTAAGTTTGGCCATCAGGTCCAGCATCTCCGCCGGGGTGAGGTCGTCCAGGCCGGGGGTATGCCGCCGGGGAGAGATGAGGAGATGCCCGTTGATGTACGGGTATTTATTCATCATGATCCTGGTGAGTCGGCCGCTGAAGAGGATCAACCGCGCGGCGAAATCCTCGCGGGGTTCCGGGCAGAAGATACAGCCTTGGGGCTTGTCCTCTCCCAGGATATAATCCATGCGCCACGGGGCCCACAAGACTTTCATGGCTGTGAAAGATTCCCCTTTCCCCGGCTCCGGGGCAACCGTACATATTTTGAAACTATAGCATGATTGGCCGGAGATTCAAGGGCTTTCTGGGGGCGGCGGAGTTGAGACTCTCGTAGGGGCGGCTCGCGAGCCGCCCCTACAACGACTCAGGTCACAGTTTGAAGACCGGCCGGATGCGCCCCACTTCCTCCTTGCGGTGGTTGAGGATGGCCGGCTCCCGGAAGGGGGCCAGGGCCTGTTCGGCCGCCGGGGTCGAGAGGCCCAACTGCGCCAGGATCTCGACGACGCTCGGGTTCATGGCCCGGGTGCCGCCGTCTTCGATCTTTAGGGCCACCCCGAGGGCGCCGTCGATCAGGCTCAGGGCGTAGCCCCCTTCGGAGCCGGACTTGGCGAAGATTTTGCCCGGCAGGGCCTGCATCGCCTCGGTCTCCAGGCGGCCGTCGCCGGCGATGTGGCGGGGGTGGGTTAAAATGGCCGCTATCAACTCTCCCGCGGGAGAGCCCGGCTGGGACGCGGCCAACCGGGCGTAGCCCAGGGCGATATTTTTCAACGGCGCATAGAACACCGGGGCGCCGCAGCCGTCGATGGCCACCGGGATCTGCGCCTTGGGCACCCCCACCATCCGGGCCACGTGGCCCAAAATTAGTTGCTGCACCGGGTGGGCCGGGTTCAGGTAATCCTCGATAGGCCAGCCGTGATGGACGCAGAGAGCCAACATGGCGGTGTGCTTGCCGGCGCAGGTGTGTTGTAAGGGGCCGGGTAGCTGTCCGGCCTTGGTTAGCGCCTGGGCCGTGGGCTTGTGCAGGGGCGGATGAATGCCGCACTGCAAGACCTCGGGTTTCAGACCCAGGCGCTCTAGTACGGAGGTGATCAAAAAGGTCTGGAAATTCTGGCCCGAGAGCGACCCGGAGAACAGGGCCAGTTCCGCCCCTTTGAAGCCGAAGGCCGCGGCCGCCCCGCTGGTCAGCACGGCCAGGGCCTGAAAAGGCTTGGCCAGGGAGCGCAGGCACACCGATGCTTCCGGGTCCCCCACTTGATGCTTCAAGTTTCCCTGGGCGTCGATCACCACAATCTGGCCGCGATGGCGGCTCTCCACTTCGGGGCCGCGGGTTACTTCGATTAGGACGGGGGAGGTCGGTTGGGTTGGCATTGTTATTCCTTTATCACATCTAAAAAGAGATTGATTCCTTTATTAGTTATTTTTCGATTGATCTGACAACGCTATTAAATGTTTAAAAAATGTTTCAAAAGATTCAATATTTTTAAAGCCGGTTTTTGCTAATCCTTCATTAATCATTTCCTCAATTTGACTCTGAGTAATATTTCCACCGAAAAGTCTACTAAGCTCACTTGTCATATATTTAATGCCCAGGTTAAGGTTTCCAGTCATAAAAAGAAACATTGAACGGTTCATCATAATTTTAGGATCATCTGGATAATAATTAATCGCACGATTTGATACAATTAAACCATCTTGATATTTCCTCAATTCTCCCAAAACACTTTGGAGATTTTTCCAAGCAGCAATCATAGATGGGTCGGCGTCGACAGCTTTCTGAAAGAACTCCGTAGATTCATCTAAGGCAACCTTTTTCTCGAATAACGCCCAACCAATATTATTGTAGTCAGATGGGTATATAAAGTGATTGGATTCTATTTCTTTAAACCAGGATATTGCTTCGACTATTTTATTAATATTAAGAAAACTATATACTTTTTTAATAGAAAGATCATAATCCATATTTCCTTCAGAAAAATAAATATCAGTTTCATTAATTGATTTTTCAAATTGATTACTAGCATAGAAGATATATGCCCTGATTTTTCTATATTCAATCGAATTTCTCAACTCTTCGCATTTTTCAATAGCTTCTTCTTCGCGACCACAACGTGCAAGTATTATACATAGATTTGATATTGTGCGTTCGTCCTGTTCAATTGAATATGCACGTTCTGCATAATCAAGAGCAGTAGCAAAGTCGCTCTTATTTTCATAAATTGACATTATATGAGTTAAAGCCGAAACCTTGTCAGGCTTTATCTTTATTGCAGCAAAGTAATATTCTAAAGCTTCATCATATCTATATCTTACTCTATAATAATTGCCAATATTAAAGAGGGTTGCGTGTGAATCTGGTTTCAACTCCAAAGCCCGTCTAAAGCTGAAAAGAGCATCTTCCGCAAACCCCATATCATTTAATATTAATCCTCTATTGTTATATGCTTGCCAATTATTATTATCACGTAACAAAATAACTTCATGAATTAAAAGTGCTTCTTTTAGATTACCCGTTTCATCAACCCTTGTGGCTGCGAGGGTTATCAATTGATCTATGTCCATCTCTTTCAAAATATCACTTTCAGAGACCCGAGCTACTATATTATGATCATAATATCTGGAGCTACTCCAAGGTTTTTGGCTTATCGTAGATACAGCAACGTACTCAGTTTGCTCCTTTGCTTGTTTAATGGCTTGATAATAATTGCGGCTCAGGTCTGACAATATATCATCTTTAATCTTTTCGCAAAGGTCTATGGAGCCATTAAATGAACCACAATCGAACTGATAAGCATCTTGGCTAATGAACTCTGCCAATATTTCATCTCGCTTGTCAGTTCTGTGTCTAATGTATACAAATATTTTGAGTTTAGCGTTCCTTGCGGAATCAAACTCCTTCTTTACGGCTTCCCGTAATTCTTTATCCAACAGCATTATTAAGATATCAGAGATCTTTACTTCACCAGTAAATGCTTTTTCTATAGGTTGAGGACTGGCATGTTCCTCAAATGCATATAATGTGAAGAATTCTTTCAAAGTGGGATCGCTTTGGAAAAGAATTATAATGCTGTCTCTTTCGCGATCTAATTCACCGGTCATTGCTGAACTGAGAAAAACATTGAATTTCCTCATTGGCAGATACCCCGCAGATGACTGTGAATTACTTTTTATTGATTAAAAAATCAAGGATTAAGCTTCTTATCTCCACCAGGCGGCATATAGCAAAGCCAGGGTCAGGGTCAGGCCCGTGAGGAAGTGGGTCTGGATGGTCAGGGCCTGGGCGGTGACGAAGTCGGGCTCAGTGGGGGCGGTGCGCCGGACCAGGCCGATGGCCCTGAGGGCCAGGGGCAGCGCCACCAGGGCTGCCACGATCAGATCGGGCAGCAGGTAGTACTCCAGGAGGAAAAAGAGGCAGAGAAACGGCGCCAGCATTAAGGCGGCGTAAACCCCGCGGGACACTTTCGGGCCCAGCCTGGCCACGAGGTGGCGTTTGGCCGCGGCCACGTCCGCCTCCAGGTCGGGAAATTCGTTGATCCAGATGATGGCGGTGATGAGGAAGGCCAGAGGCAGGCCCACTGCCGCGCCCAGCGGATTGAGGCGGCCGGTCTGGACGTAATAGGTCCCGAGGGTGAGGAGCGGCCCGAAGGCCAGAAAGATGAGGATTTCTCCCAGGCCGAGGCTCATCAAGGCCACCGGTGAGGCGGAATAGCAGAAGCCGGCCAGCAGCCCCAGGAAGCCGAAGACCGCCACCCAGGGACGATCGAGGTAAATCAAGGTCAGGCCGCAGACCACCCCGAGGGCCAGAAAGAAGTAAGCCAGGGTTTTGACCGTTTCAGCCCCCAACTCCCCGTCCTGAATCACCCGGCTGCCGCCGCTGAAGGGGGTAAAGTTGCGATTCAGGGGATCGCTGCCGAAGGCGTCGTAATAGTCGTTGATCAGGTTGGCCCCCAGGTGCAGGGCGGCCACCCCCAGCAGGGTGAGGCAGAAGAAACCGAGGTTGAAGGTGTGATGGAGCCAGTAGACCAGGGCCGTGGCCGCGGTCACCGGCAATAGCGACCCGGTGAGAAACGGCAATCCCAGGGCCTTGAGATAGATACGGAAAGATGCCATAAAGTCCCGCCAATTAGGCGGATTATAGGGGTCAAGCCGAGTCGTGTCAACTTGAGATCGCGTCTAAAGGTTTGATTGTGCAGGAGTGGACTACCCACAACCAAGCGTTATTATAAGACTTTTCACCCCCACCCGAACCCACCCCCCTCAATGGGGAGGGAATCAAGGCAAAGAAGTCTGGGGGGTGCTAAAAAAAAAGATTTTTGGCAGTTATAGATTTTCAACAGGGTTTCGAATTGTCCGCCTAAAATTTCGTTGCAGGTTGATGGCAAAATGGCTAGAATTTCCCATTGAGCAAAAACCATGGGAGAGGGAGCCCTGGGTTGGCCCCTGCCCACCCCCCACTTATATTTAGCGGGATAAGTTGGGGCCCCGGGTCACGCCTTAGCCTGCCATCTTTGGCGGGTTGGCGGGGGCTTGGGGGGAGGGTAGGGAGCATTAATAAAAAAGTCCCTGGCCCTTCCTCAAAACACCATTCGAGGAGGAATACTTTATGGCTCGTCCGAAGATTACTGTAGTGGGGGCCGGCAACGTGGGGGCCACCTGCGCCCACTGGGCCGCGGCCCGGGAATTGGCCGACGTAGTGCTGGTGGACGTGGTGGAGGGCATGCCCCAGGGCAAGGCCCTGGACCTGATGCAGGCGCGGCCGATCTTCGGCTTCAACGTCAACGTGGTGGGCGCCAATGATTACGAGGCCACCAAAGGCTCCCAGGTGGTGATCATCACCGCCGGCATCGCCAGGAAACCCGGGATGAGCCGGGAGGACCTGATCAATACCAACAAGAACATCGTGGCCTCGGTCACCAAAGCGGTGGCGGCCAAATCACCCAACGCCTTCCTGATCATCGTCAGCAACCCCCTGGACGCCATGTGTTACGTGGCCCGGAAGGTGAGCGGCTTCCCCGACAAGCGGGTCATGGGCATGGCGGGCATCCTGGACAACGCCCGCTACCGCTGCTTCATTGCCATGGAACTCAAGGTGGCGGTGGATGAGATCCAGGCCATGGTCCTGGGGGGCCATGGGGACGACATGGTGCCGGTGGTCAGCGCCACCAACGTCTCCGGGGTGCCTTTGACCAGCCTGCTCTCCAAAAAGCGCATCTCCGCCCTGGTGGAGCGCACCAGAAAGGGCGGCGGCGAGATTGTGGCCCTCTTGAAGACCGGCTCCGCCTACTTTGCCCCGGCCGCGGCCGCGGTGCAGATGGCCGAGGCCATCCTCAAGAACCAGCGGCGCCTGGTGCCGGTATCGGCTTATCTCACCGGGGAATACGGCTTGCATGACATCTATTTCGGGGTGCCGGTGATCCTGGGGGCCGGCGGCATTGAGAAGATCATCAGGCTGAAACTGAGCAAAGAGGAAGAGGTCATGCTGCAAAAATCCGCCGCGGCGGTGGCCAAGACCCGGGATGACTTGAAGATGTAAAAATATTTGGGGTAGGGCGGGCCTCCGTTCCCGCCTGTACTTCTGGGCGGCCGGAACGGCCGCCCTACGATCACGGATCTATTTGAGAATGGTTTCGGAGATGCGAATCGCCGCCGGCCCCAGGATGACCACCATGATGGCCGGAAAGATGAAGAGCAGCAGGGGAAAGACCAATTTAACCGGGGTTTTGGCCGCCTGGGTCTCCAGTTTTTGGCGCCTGGCAGTGCGCACGGAATCCGATTGAATCTTTAGGGTGGTGGCAATGCCAGTGCCGAAGCGGTCGCTCTGAATCAGGATATTGCACAAAGAAATCACTTCATCCACCCCGGTGCGCTCCCCCAGGTTGCGTAAGGCTTGTTCCCTTTCCTGCCCGGCATTCATTTCCAGGTTGACCTTGAGCAGTTCCTGGGCCAGGATGGGATGGTTGAATCTCAGATCATCACCTACGCGCTTAATGGCGGCATTGAGCCCCTGGCCGGCCTCCACGCAAACCACCATCAAATCAAGGGCATCGGGGAGGCTCTCCCGGATCTTGGCTTTGCGTCCGGATATCAGGTGCCCCAGGGCCAGGGAGGGCATCAAGTAGCCGAGCAAAACCAGCAGGTAAAGGGCGATGATAAGAAAGACGGTGTTAAGGTGGAGCCGCAGCATGAGGGGCAGGGACAGGATCGGCAGACCCAGGGCCAGCCCCACCTTGATTCCCATGTAGATCGAACCGGCGCCCTCACCGCTAAAACCTGCCCTAGCCAGGGTTCTCTTCATCTCCTGGGCCTTGACACTGTTTCGTCCCAGACCCAACTTTTCCTCCAACTTCTTCACCAGACCGGCTGGCAAGATCCGGGTCGAGTCGTCGCTCTGGACCAACACCGGCTCCCATTTAAGCGGGGCCTGAAGCCGCTGCTGTATCCGGGAGGGCTCTTGAAAGAAAAAGAGGATAAGGCAAGTGATTGCCAGGGTCACGGCTAAGGCGAATAGCATCAGGTTAAAAGCCATGGTTTTTCCTTATACTTTGATCCTGACGATCTTACGGATGGTGAGTATCCCCAGCAGCTGAAAAGCCAGGGCAATCATGGACATCATCCGCCCCTTGGGAGTTAGCCACAGCTGGCTAATATAGTCGGGGTTAATGAAATACAGGGCCAAGGCGGTGGCGGGGGGCAGCAGAATGAGGACGAGCCCCGAAAGCCTGCCTTCCGCGGTCAGAGCGGTGACCTGATTGGTCAGCTTGAAGCGCTCTCGGATGAGGTGGGCGATTTTGTCCAAAATCTCCCCCAGGTTCCCCCCAGTCTCCCGTTGAATCATGACTGCCGTGGTGAAAAACCGCAGGTCAGGGAGGTCGATGCGCCGGCAGAGATTTAATAGGGCGGTATTGAGATCCAGACCGTGATTGTGCTCCTTGAAGGTTTTGAAAAACTCCGGGCCGATGGGCGGGCCCATCTCATCAGCCACCAGCTGCAACCCGGAGACAAAGGCGTGGCCGGCCTTTAACCCCCGGGCCAGCAACTCCAGGGCATCGGGGAGCTGCCTCTCGAATTTCCCGAGGCGGCGGCGCTTCCTGAGCCCCAAGTACTTGAGAGGAAGGTAAGTCCCCAGGACGCCGCCCCCCAGAGCCCCGAGAAGCCCCCATTTTAGCAGGCCCAGAAAGAGGAATAAGGTTCCTGAGAGAAGGACTGCCGCCAGGAAAATTTCCAGGCGGCAATGGAGGTCCGCCTGAAGCAGCGACAATTCCAGTTTTTCCAATTTGGGGATGCGCTCCAGCAAAAAGAGGTAGATACGGCCGGCCGCGCTCTTGAGCAGCGATTCTTTGGGGCTGAAAACTCCCAGACCCTTGAGGTGGTTTAGCCGCTTTCTCAGGCGTCGTCGTTGCTGTCCCTGCACATCGGTCGCCAGCAGCAGGGTGCCGGACGCCAGGCAAAAGATGCCGAAGAATATGCAAATGGCCAGGAAAATAGTAAGCATCGTCATATCAATCTTATAAAGGTAATGAGGGTGATCTTAAGATCACCTCTGCCTTGCCTCGAGTGAGGTAAGGGGCCATTGCCGCCACACCTCCATGGTCCACCGCCACTTAATCCACCTCGGTCTCTTTGAAGACCTGAGCCGGCAATTGAATGCCCAGGGCATCCAGGCGTTTCATGAACTTGGGCCGGATGCCCCGGGTAATGAATCTTCCTTTGACCGTGCGGTCTTCGGTCACCCCCAGCAATTCAAAACAGAAAATCTCCTGCATGGTGATCATCTCCCCTTCCATGCCGACAATCTCGTAAAGGTTCATCATCTTGCGGCTGCCGTCGCTGAGGCGGGCCAGTTGGATGATGACGTGGATGGCCGAGCAGATCTGGTGCCGGATGGCCCGGTCCGGAATATTGAGGCCGGCCATGGACACCATGGTCTCCAAGCGGGCCATGGCATCCCGGGGCGAGTTGGCGTGGATGGTGGCGAGCGACCCGTCATGCCCGGTGTTCATAGCCTGGAGCATATCCAGGGCTTCGCCGGATCGGACCTCCCCCAGGATGATGCGCTCCGGCCGCATCCGCAGGGCGTTTTTAACCAGGTCCCGCTGGGTGACCTCCCCGGAACCCTCCAGGTTGGGGGGCCGGGTTTCCAGGCGGACTACGTGCTCCTGCTGCATCTGGAGTTCGGCCGAGTCTTCGATGGTGATGATGCGCTCGTCATAGGGGATGAAGCTGGACAGGACATTGAGGAACACGGTCTTGCCTGAACCGGTCCCGCCGGAAATCAGGATATTGAGCCGGGCCTTGACCATGGCGGCCAGCACCACGGCGATCTCTGGGGTAATGCTGCCGAATTCGATCAAGTTCTGGATTTTGATGGGAATCTTGGAGAATTTCCGGATGGAGAGGGCAGGCCCGTCCAGAGCCAGGGGCGGAATGATGGCGTTGACCCGGGAGCCGTCCGGCAGCCGGGCATCCACCATGGGGGAGGACTCATCGACCCGCCGCCCCACCCCGGTGGCGATCTTCTCGATGATTTTCAGCAAGTGGGCGTTGTCGGTGAAACGCACGGTGGAGCGCTCCAGTTTGCCCCGGCGCTCCACAAAGACCTGGTCAAATTTGTTCGCCAGGATGTCCGTGATGCTGGGGTCGTGAAGCAATGGTTCCAGGGGGCCGTAACCCAGAAGTTCGTCCCGGATCTCTTTGGACAGCCGCTCTTTATCCGGCAAGGGTAGGGCCAGTTTCTCTTCCATCAGGATCATCTCGATGCCCCGGCGCAGGTCCTCCATCAGGATATTATCGGGGGTCTCTGCCAGACGGTTCAGATCCAGAAGGTTGATCATCCGGGCGTGAATCTTGGCCTTTAATTCATTGAAAGCAATCTCTTTCTTCAGTTCTTTGAGATCCCTGGGGACCTCCTCACGGGGCGGCGGAGCCGCCGGCGGTAACTGGTCGATTTCGGGGAGCCGGATGGTCTTCTCTCTCAGACGGGTCATGATGCCCATGACTAAACCTTCCCTGTCAGGCGCTTCAGCCAACCCCAGCCGGAGGCCATGGCTTCGTCAAGGATCTCTTTGCCCGCCAGCTTATCGGCCCTCGTCTGCAGGGCCTGGCACAGGGGATGGCGGGGCTCGGTCTCCGTCAGCGGCCGCCCATCGTTGATGCTGCGGTTGACGGCGTCGACGTCGACAGGCAAGGTGCCGTGCACCTCTGTCCCCAGGTAGTCGGAGACCTCAGAGAGGGTGAGGGTCGAGTTCTGGTCCCAGGCGTTGAGCCAAATTTCCAGGGGGACCTCCAGATCCAGGAGATGCAGCAAATCCAACCATTTTCGGGTGTTGGCCAAGGCCGGGACCGATGGTACGGTCACCAACACCAGGTTATCGGCTAATTCCAGGGCCTTCAGGGTGATCTCCTCCATTCGGTGGCCGGCGTCCACCAGAATCCAGCGGTAGGCTTGCATATTTTTCAAATACGACAGAATTTTACCCACCTGCTCCGGAGTGATGGCTTCAGCCTCCTCCAGGTTGGTCGGGCCCGGCAACAGGGAAAGAAATTTGTTGTAGGGATAAACCAGGTTCTGCAGATAGGCATGGTCCATCTCTTCCAGATGGGCGATGATGTCACTGAGGCTATGCCGGGTCTTAATATCGAAGAAATAGACCAGCTGGCCGTATTGCAGATCCAGGTCCACCAACAAGACCTGACCCTGCTGTTCCCGGGACAGGAGGTAGCCCAGGTTGGCGATCAAAAAGGAGGCGCCGACCCCACCTTTGCATCCGAGGAACGAGATAATCTTGGTGGGTCCCCCGGGTGGCGCCTTAAGGGCGGTGCGGACCAGCAAGCGGTTCACCGCTTCTTTGAACTCCTCGGGACCCACTGGGAAGGCGAAGCATTCTTTCACCCCCAAATGGAGGGCCTTTAACAACTGACTGGTCGAGATCTCGGGGAAGACCAGAAAGATGGCGGGATTTTGGGGATTAGTGGCGGTGGTTTCAATCCACTGATCCAACTGGGGGTTGTCTTCCTGGTACTCCAACAGGAAGACATCGGTGCCATTCCCGCCGGTCACCGGCAGCTGGGCCAGATCGTTGACTTCCGCCAACAAACCCGCACCCGAGGAATCGATCACCTGCCGGAGGAGATCGCCATTGGCGGGAGAGTGGTAATAGACGCTGAAATGTAAGGCCATCGCCGTTGCTTATCCTTGAGTTGAAAATAATTGACCGGGAGCAATTTAGAAGCCCACCGGTGCCTGCTGCAGCCCTCTGATAACCTGCACGGTACGGCGGGCGGGCGCGGCCGGCTTCAGGTCGGTGTCAGCCTTCCGAATCTTGTCGCCGGGGCCGAACAAGGTGTCGGCTTTTACCCCCTGGGTGGCTATCAGTTTATTGTCCTCCTGGCCTCGGAGCACCAGGGAGATACGCCCTTCCTGGGAGGCCAGGGCCAGGCGTTCGCCTTCCTCCGAGGACACTTCCAGCGTCACCGTGGGCACCACCTGGGGTTTATCCCCGGGCCGGCTTTCGATTTTTTGCCCGGTGCCCAAGACCCGCAAATTTTGCAGCAAGACCCGGGATAAGGGGTTGCCTTGGTATTCGCCCTTATCGATGGTCACCAGGACGTCCACCCGGTTGTCCGGGATCACAAAACCCGCGACCCCGGAGGCTTCATCCACCTTGATGGTCATGGCTCGCTTGGTGGCCGGCAACAAGGCGGTAAGTCCCGAGAGGGTCCCCTTGGGGGCCAGTTTCTTTTCCAGGATGAGTTCCCCTTCCACCAGGGGGTAGGCCGCCACCCGGCCTTCCAGTTCCGCCAGGTTGGTAAAGGCGCCTTTGGGCAGGTGGGCCGGGCTCCACGGCGACGACTGCACCTGCTCGGCGCCCAGCCGGGTGGCCGGAGCGATATCCTTCTTGGCCACCAGCGCCATCACGGAGGTGTCCGCGATGGCGACCGGACGGGATTGACTCTTTATCCAGGCCAGGCTGGCGGTGGTCGCAAAAACTCCAGCCAGCAACAGCCAGATCCAAGGTGGTAAACGGTGCATCCGAGCAGACTCCTTAAGTTATGGCAAACGGTTGGTCCGAAGTTGTTTCACTCCAGCCGTTTTACCGATTCGGCGGACAGGTTGTGGCTGTCGGTCCATCCGGCCAAAAAACTGGGCAAACCCAGAAAATGATAAATGTAATCCACCCGGACAGCCAGAGGCGTTCCGGCGGCGCCGCCGGCCCCTGCTGTTCCCGGACTAACCTCTTAATAGGTGAGCCTCTTGCAAAACTGTTTTTTTCTGTCATCCTGAACGAAGTGAAGGATCTCAACCGCCTGAAAATACGAGATTCTTCGCTTCGCTCAGAATGACAAAAAGGGGTCATTGGCGAGCTTTGCAAGAACCTCAGGTGTCATACCAGGTCTTTCTTCAGGAGTTGGACCGGGCTTCTTGGCCCTTTGGTTTCCGGGAAGTCCCCGGAAGTGAGTCCTCTGGGATTTTTCAGTCAGCCCGGCTTTTACCCTCCCAAAAAGGTGGGGGAGGGCAACGGTGGGGATGACCAAGTAGCGATTTCCCCATGGTGCCCTCCCCCAAGTTTCACTTACCGAGCGGGGAACTTACCCGCCCAATTTGGTCTGAACCGACTCGAACTTGCCCTGAAGGGCAGTGCCGATGGCATAGATAGCCGTCATGACCACTGCGGCAATGCCCGCAATGAGCAGGCCGTATTCCACGGCGCTGGCGCCTTCCTCGTCATTGACAAAAGTCTTTATTTGGTTCATCAAGGTCTTCATTTTTTCTCTCCAAAGTTAGGTTGTTTAGTGCTATTTGGTTTGTGTCGAGGTTGCCCATGAGTAATTTTCGATCAACACCTCCGAGTCCTTAGATTTAACGGCCTCCGAGTTCATCGGATCCATCTAAGGGGAGGCTGGCAGAAGGTTGCAGAGATAGTTTTTCTGCCAGGCACCATTTCGGGAATCCCGCTGCCATGGCCCGCAGGCTTTAGGCCGGAGACTTTGCGTCCTCCCCTTTCGGGAGAGTTTGCCTTTTCGATGGTCCCTGAACTCAATGAGCTTATCGGCATCCAGGCGGGTTGACTTTAACTTGCGCGCCATGTGGTTATCCGCCAAATCCCGAGGGTCGAGATGACCGGGAATAATTTTTGTCCGTCGGCTTGACTTAAGTCATGGCAACGCGGGCGGCGGTGCTTAAAATATAAATAACGAGGCCGTTTAAGCTTCAGACAAGCCTCCAAAGAAATTTTCAGCAGGCAAATAAAAAAATTTTTCAGGGAAACCTAAGGATATGGCGAAGCGGCAGATTATTCACATCGACCAGGAAAAGTGTGACGGCTGCGGCCTGTGCGTGCCGTCGTGCGCCGAAGGGGCCATCCAGATCGTCGACGGCAAGGCGCAGTTGCTGGCGGACAAGTTTTGTGACGGCCTGGGGGCCTGCCTGGGGGAATGTCCCCAGGGGGCGCTGACCATCGAGAAACGGGACGCACCCGGGTTCGTGGGCCCGGCCCCGGGAGCCGCGGCGCCTCACCCCGCCCCGGCGGCGGCGCCGGCGGCGCCCGAAGTTTTCGTCTGTCCCGGCAGCCGCATGCAGCAGTTTCAGCGTCCGGCCGCGGCCCCGGCCGCCGGCGAGTCGGCCCTGGGCCATTGGCCGGTGAAACTGCGCCTGGTGGCCCCCAAGGCCCCCTTCCTGAAAGGGGCTAACCTCCTGGTGGCCGCGGACTGCGCTCCCTTTGCCGCCGGCGATTTCCACGCCCGCTTCCTGCAGGGCAAGGCCCTGGTTTGCGGCTGTCCCAAATTCGAAGACGCCGCCGAGAGCGTCGCCAAGCTGACGGCGATTTTGCAAGAGAACGACATCCGGGAGATCACCATCGTCAACATGGAGGTGCCCTGCTGTTTCGGCCTGGTCCAGGTGGTGCGCCAGGCCCTGGAGGCCTCCGGCAAGACCCTGCCGGTCACCATCTGCACCCTAAGCACTGCCGGTCAGGTCCTGCAGCAACAAAAAGTGCAAGGAAAATGAGGCGCTCGCTATGGAACAGATGAAATGTCCCGGCCAGGATACCCGCTACTGGAAGCCCGGCGATATCTTTGCGGCGGAATGCCCCAAGTGCGGGGCCGAAATCGAGTTTTTCAAGGACGACACCCGGCGGCGCTGCGCCTGGTGCGGCCATATGTTCTATAATCCCAAGATCTCGCTGGGCTGCGCCGAATGGTGCCAGTACGCCGAGAAATGCGTCCCCGACCTGGTGAAGGCCAAAAAGGCGGCCCAGACCTTCAAAGAGATCCTGGCCGAGCAGGTGAGAAACTACCTGCAGGACGAAGCCGCCTGGGAGGAGACTGAAGCAGCGGTCCATTTCGCCCAGGACCTCCTCAAGGCTGAAGGCGGCGACCCTAAGGTGGTCCTGGCCGCCACCCTGCTGCACCGGGTGGACCCGGATCAGGCCCGGGAGTTTCTCGCCGAACTGGAGACCGAACCGGAACTAACGGCTGACATCCTGGAGCTTATTGCCGGCGGGGGCCAACCCAAGGACCTGAACCGGCAACTTTACCAGGACGCCCTGAACCTCCTGGCGAAAAACCCCGACACCACTTTCCATACCCGCACCGCCCGGCGCCTGGCGGAGGAGCGGCGCAGTAGCCAGTAGCCAGTGGTCAGTGAAAAATAGGGACATGAATCTAGGGGCAGACACTTTTTGCCTTCAGCAAAATGGCACGAGACAAGTGGCCAGGCCTCCGGCCTGTGATCACCGGCTGGAAGCTGGTGCCACTGAAGCCTTTTTATTTCATTGTTTCATTTTAAAGGTCGTCGGCCCCCGGCCGACGACCTTTAAAATTGATATAGTGTCATATAAAGTAGAAGGTGTTTGGGAGATTTTGGCAACCAATACCTTGACAAAGGTACGGCAACCGTTTGAAAATATGGTGGCATGCATTTTGAGATTATCGACGAGCTAACCTCAATAGAGACGTTCGCCACGGGTCGTGGTATTCGAGAGCTATCGCGGCTTAACAAGGTTTATGGCAAAGGGCGCTGGCGCAAACGCAAAGGTATAGCCACGGTTCGCTTAACGGATGGTTTACAATGGCGGGTTGAACTGCATTGGTATGAAGCAACAGGCATCGGCAGGAAGGAATTCAAAATTAAGCGATTTATAGGTTAAGCGCATGAAACAGCCATTCGTTATCTGCATTCGCAACGATGATTATCCAGCCTCTTTGGAGAAACGGAAGCTTTATGTTAGGCTTCCAGACCCGGAGGCGGAAAAAAATCATTATGTCAGGGTGATTGACGAATCAGGTGAGGATTATCTTTATCCTGAAGATTATTTTGCGGCGGTTGAGCTTTCTGATGAGACCAGACGAGCGATCATGACGGACTTTACAGCCCAAGAATTGAGAAAATAAAAAACGGCGTCTGTCCCGATTCCTTCCGAATAATACTTCATGTCTATAATTCCTCTGTCGCCTCCGGAGGCGGTAAAGTCCATCCTCATCTGGCATCAGGGGGCGTTGGGGGATTTGCTGTTGGCGGGGCCGGCCCTCATGGCGGTGCGGGACCGTTATCCCGGGGCGCGGCTCGTCGGCCTGGGGCATCCGGAGCGCTGGGGGTTATTGTCCACGACCCTATCCCTGGCTGAGGTTTGGGACAGCAGCGAGTCGCGCTGGGCCCCGCTGTTGGGCGACGGCCCCCTGCCGGCGGCACTCCAGGCCCGCCTGGCCTCGTTTCAACTGGCCCTAATATTCAGCCCCAATCCTGGGACCCCCGTCCCGGCCCGCTTGCGGCAGGCCGGGATTGCCGCGGTTCACTGGTTGCCGTCCTTCCCGGAGAATGGCCGGGAGGCGGTGGCGGCCGGGCAGGCGCGTCATTTGGCCGGTCTGGGGCTGCGCCTGGAGCCGGAGTCTTTTCGCCTGGCCCTGCCGGTGACAGCCGCGGGTGAGGAAATCCCGGAGTTGCCGCACCCAGGGGCCTGGCTGGCCGTGGCCCCGGGCAGCGGCCAGACCGGCAAAAACTGGCCGCTGTCCCATTATTACGAAGTGGCCCGGGCCCTGGCCTGGGAGTACAAGCTGGGGGTGGTGTGGCTGGCGGGCCCCGCCGAAGCGGCCGCCCTTCCTTTTCTTAAGGCCCTGGCGGTGGCCCAGGGGCAGGCGCTCCTGGCCGGGGCGTCCTTGATGCGAGTGGCCGCGGTGCTCTCCCGCTGCCGGCTGTTTCTGGGCAATGACAGCGGCCTGACGCACCTGGCCGCGGCCTTGGACGGTCCCGAGGTCGTGGTCCTGTTCGGCCCTACTGACCCCGGAGTCTGGGCGCCGCCGGGGAAGCGGGTGCGGATTTTGACCGGGACCTGTGCCCAGGCTCCGTGCGCCCGGGGCCGGGCCATTCCCTGCTCCATCCCCCAATGCCTGGAAGATCTCTCGGCAGAACGGGTTTTGGCGGTGGCCGGGGCGATACTGGCGTGACTCCGGAGAGCGGTAAAAAAATTTGGCCTAGCCGGTTTAACTGCGGCGTTTCTTGGTCCCCTGGAGACAACCTCGGTAATTTTAGATTAGTTGAGAAAGTCTTGTTCAATTAATTGTACTATAGGTGGGTAATTTTTCCGGAGGGATTGGAGCGATCGTGCGGATTGCCAAGTAATTAAGGAAGGTTAGGTTAATTGGCATTATTCATGCAAAATAACATTTCAGGTTACCCCCGAAAAATACCCTAAACCATTTTCTCCTTTCTCCGAATGGCCGGGCTCCCCCTCCCGGCCATTTTATTTTCCTCGGAAATACTCCCGTACCTCCTCCAGACCCGTCCCGTGAGGCGACAGGGCCTGCCGCAGCCGCGTAAGTCTGGCGGCGCTTTCCCGGGCCCGGTCCGCCAGATTCGCCACTTCTGACAAGACCCGGGTCGTTTCCCGGGCCGCCGGCCAGTCGTTGCAGATGAGCAGGAGGTCCGCCCCCGCGGCCAAGGCCTGGCAAGCGGCCTGGTCCACCGGCAGCCGAGTGGCGATGGCCCCCATCTCCAGATCATCGGTGATGATCACTCCCTTAAACCCCAACTTTTGGCGGAGCCAGCCTTGCAAGGCCGCGGCAGACAGGGTGGCGGGCCGGGAATCCCACTTGGGTACCAATAGATGGGCGGTCATGATGGCCGGCACCCCGGCGGCCACCGCCTCCCGGAAGGGCAGCAGGTCCGTCTCCCGGGAAGGGTCGTCGGATTGAGCCAGGGGCAGCTCCTGGTGGGAGTCGGCCAGGGTGTCTCCCAGGCCGGGGAAATGCTTGGCCACCGGCAGGACGCCGCCGGCCAGGTAGCCTTGGATGGCGGCCCGGGCGAAGCGGGCCACCTGCCAGGGGTCCTGGCCGTAAGCGCGGTCCCACTGGGGGCAGTCCGGCCCCCGGGGCACGTCCAGGACCGGGGCCAGGTTGACGTTGATCCCCACCAGGGCCAGTTCCCGGGCAGTCTTATGGGCCAGGCGTTCCACCGCTTCCAAGGTGGCGGTCTCTCCCAGCTCCCGGGCCGGCGGGATGATCGTGAAGGGGGCCTTAAGGCGCTGCACCCGGCCTCCTTCCTGGTCCAGGGCGATGAGCAGGGGCGGGCTCCCGGCCTCCCGGGCCGCGTGTTGGAGGTCATGGGTTAACTGCCAGACCTGCTCGGGGCTCTCCAGGTTCCGGGCGAATAAAATGATGCCGCCTACCTTAAGATCCCCTACCAGCTCTTGGGCCACTGCATCCATTTCGGGGCCGGGGAGGCCCACCATGAGGAATTGGCCGCAACCAGCGGCTTGGTTGCCAGGGATTGCCTGAGTCATAATACTTTCCTTTTAGTCATAGGCTTGAAGGTAGTTTAAGATGATTTATAAATTAAGCAAAGAACATCTGCGTCCGAGGCAATATTTGAGGGGGCTGGTCATGAGAAAGATCGGGCTGTTTTTTCTGGTTCTGCTGGTTTTATGGGGGGCTGTCCCTACGGCCCCGGCCGATAACTGGTGGATGGGCGCCGCCATCCGTCACATGAAGTGGGGCTTTATTGACCGGACGGGACAGCTGGTCATTGCCCCGCAGTTTGAGGATGTCTTGAGCTTCCACGGCGGGCTGGCGGCGGTGGAAGTAGGCGGGAAGCGGGGCTATATCGACCGCAGTGGAAAAATCGTCGTTGCCCCCCAGTATCGCGATACCCGCGGTTTTGCCGAAGGCCTGGCGCTGGTCCGGGGCGAAAAACCGGGGTTCATTGACCAGAAGGGGAACCTGGTTTTTGAGCCGCAGTTGGAAGTTTCAAGCAACTTTTCCCAGGGACTGGCGCCGGTAAAAGCAGGAGGCAAGTGGGGTTATTTGGACAAAAACGGCAAGATCGTCATCGCGCCGCAGTTCGACGACGCCGCGCCGTTTGCCGAAGGGCTGGCTCCGGTAGGGGTGGGGGGCAAGAAGGGCTTTATTGATCAAAGCGGCAAAATGGTCATCGCCCCCCGGTTTGATAATACCTGGGGGTTCTCCCAGGGGCTGGCCCCGGTGAAGATTGCCGGGAAGTGGGGCTATATTGATAAGACGGGAAATATCGTCATCCAGCCACAATTCTATGAGGTTGGGGCCTTTGCCGATGGCCTGGCCAAGTTCCAGCCTGAGATGAAGGGTGGGCAGGGCTTCATCGATTTAACCGGCAAAATAGTGGTTCCGCCGCAGTTACATTGGGCTTATCAATTCTCCGAGGGGCTGGCTGCGGTCCAAACCGAACCCGCTTCGGGCTACGCCTATATCGATAAAACCGGGGCCGTAGTCCTCAAGGGACCCTATTGGGCGCCCGGAGATTTCTCCGAGGGGCTGGCGCGAGTAATGATCGTAGGGAAGGATGGCTATATCGACAAAACCGGCAAACTGGTCATCCCGGCCCAGTTCGATGACGCCAAACCCTTTTCCGAAGGCCTGGCGGCCGTGGGTTTCAAGGTTCCAGCCCCGAAACCGGATAAGAAGTAAGGAGCCTGTCTCTGTAGGGGCGGGGTCTCCCGTCCCTTCCTTTGCCTTTAGCGGCTAAGCAAAACCTTCGCCAAGTGATAGAACTGCAAATCCCCGCCCCGGGCCGCGGCGCGGCCGGCGGCCGCCACCGGGCCTATGGAGTACGGGAAGCAAGGGATAACCCGCGCTAGCTGCCGGCAATTCTCCTTGCTGCCTCTTCTACCACAAACCGCCCCTGGAGGGGAGCAAGATGGGGAAATAGATAAAAATGCCCGGTCTTGCCGCAATGGCTCAAGTTTAAAGCCAATCAGAATTATGTCGATAGGTTGATAGAGAATATTGCTATTCCCAGGGAGTCAAGCCGAGATGGAGCAGAAGGCGCTAAAAATCATGCTGATCGAGGACAACCCGGACGACGTTGACTTGCTGGGCCGTAATTTGGCGCGGCTTCCTCTCGCCCGGGTGGAAATCGAAACTTGCCGGCTGCTCGCCGATGCCTTGAAACGGCTGGGCGAAAAGGAGGCCAAGTTCGACGTGATTCTGGTGGATCTCGGCTTGCCCGACAGCGAGGGTCTCGACACCTTCTTCAAGGTCCATCAACAGGCGCCCCAGACCCCCATCGTGGTCCTCTCCGTGGAAGACGATGTGGGGCTGGCCGTGGAGGCGGTCCGGGAAGGGGCCCAGGACTATTTAGTCAAGGGCCAGGCAAATAGTGAACTGCTCTGGAGGTCTCTGCACTATTCGGTGGAGCGCATGAAAATCGAGGAGGCCTTGCGCCAGGCACGCGATGAATTGGAAATCAGGGTCCGGGAGCGCACTGCGGAACTGGCCACGGCCAATGCCTCCCTGAAACAAATGGTCATCGAAGTCAGCGCCGCCGGAGAGCAGGTGCGAGGAGCCCTCCTGGGAATCATTCAGGTTATTTCGCTGATTATTGAAACCAGGGATCCGTATACCGCCGGGCACCAGCGGGGCGTAGCCGATCTGGCCCAGGCCATTGCCCGGAGGCTGGGCCTGCCGAAGGAGCGCATCGAAGGGATCAGAGTGGCCGCCTTGGTCCATGATCTCGGCAAGATCTCGACTCCCGCCGAAATCCTGGCCAAACCCGCCAGGCTTAGCGAGGTGGAAATGAACATGATTCGCATCCACCCCCAGTCAGGGTATGATATTTTAAAAAGGGTGGAATTTCCCTGGCCCATTGCCCAGATCGTCCTGCAGCATCATGAGAGACTCAATGGCTCCGGGTACCCCGAGGGGCTCTCCGCTCCGGACATTCTCTTGGAAGCGAAAATCCTGGCGGTGGCTGACGTGATGGAGGCCATGTGCTCCCACCGGCCATATCGGCCGGCCTTGGGGATAGAGAAGGCGCTGACGGAAATCCGTAGGAATCGGGGCATCCTCTATGATCCCATGGTGGTTGACGCCTGCCTGGCCAATTTTAACGAAACCACGCCAACTGTATCGGGAAAAGATCAAGGGTCTCATAAGACCACCGCGTCCTCCCAACCACCCCCGCTTGCTACCCCCTAGTTCCGATTTGCTCACCGCTTTCAGGTCTTCGGCAGCCTGATTCCAGAGCGGCGTTGGCGGCTTCGCGCCGGCCGCCCTCCGGCCGCTTCCCCTTGACAGTCCCGGGGGGGTTTAATAGAATGAACTCGAACGCCTGGGAAATATTAGGAAATACGAGCAGTTGAATAGAAAGGGAATTTTCTCCCCATGAGCGACGCTCCGGTCCAGATTCTGGTCATAGACGACGACAAGGCCATGCGGGACGCCTGTTATCAGATCCTTTCCCGTCAGGGCTACCAGGTGGAGCTGGCTGCCAGCGCCCGCCAGGGCCTCACCCTGCTGGAGCGCAGCTCCTTTGACGCCATCCTTCTGGATCTGGTGATGCCGGACCTGGATGGGCTGGAGGCCCTGAAGAAGCTCAAGGCCCTGGACCCGGAGGTGGAGGTGATCATCATTACCGGCTACGGCACCATCCAGTCCGCGGTGGAAACCATCAAAGCCGGGGCCTTCCATTTCCTTTCCAAACCTTTCGTGCCCGATGACCTGCGCAATCTGGTGAACCGGGCCCTGGAAAAGCGGCGCCTGGACCTGGAGAACCTCTACCTGCGCCAGGAGTTGAAGTCCAAAGAGGATAAGAATGTCCTGGTCTATGAGAGCGAGTCCATGGCCCGGATTTTGGACATGATCACCCGGGTGGCCCCCACGGACTCCACCGTGCTCATCACCGGGGAATCCGGCACCGGCAAGGGGCTGGTGGCCCACAAGATCTACCAGCTGAGCCCGCGGTCCCGGCGGCCCTTCATCACGGTGGACTGCGGCACCCTGGTGGAGACCCTGTTCGAGAGCGAACTCTTCGGCCACGTCAAGGGCTCCTTCACCGGGGCCGACGCCAACAAGATCGGCAAATTC